>NZ_BAABEX010000007.1:341169-765646 GCF_039540375.1 Acidovorax lacteus | reverse complement strand
TGGCGTTAGACGATAGGCGGCTAAGATGTTGTTTTTGCAGGTTTTTGCTTCTGCTTTGGGAGCAGAGGGTCGCGAGTTCGAATCCCGCCGCTCCGACCATCCATGACAAGGCCTGCAGGTCATCCTGCAGGCCTTTTGTCTTATCGGGGAGCCCGCTGGGGGTTAGATGACGATCGGCGCGGCTCGGGGCACGCAAGCGCTGGTGCGGCTAGCATGCAGCCTTCGCCTTCTCCAGCCCGTAGCCTGTCCGTGCCCCGAAACAAGACTGTCCGATCCGATTGTGTCGCTGCACCGCCCGCGGCAGCGCTGATGCCCGACGCCCGCTTCGCCCGTGTCGACGCCCTGCGGGGGATGGCCATGGTGTGGATGACAGTCTTTCACTTCTGTTTCGATCTCAGCCACTTTGGTTTGTGGCCTCAGGAGTTCCGCACCGATCCGTTCTGGACTGTACAGCGCACCGCCATCGTGAGCCTGTTCCTGCTGTGTGCGGGGTTGGGCCAGTCGATTGCCGTCGCGCAGGGGCAGTCGTGGTCGCGCTTTTGGCGACGCTGGGCGCAGATTGCCGGCTGTGCATTGCTGGTGTCGGCAGGCTCGGCCTGGATGTTCCCGGCCAGCTACATCCACTTCGGCGTGCTGCACGGTATGGCGGTGATGCTGGTGGTGGCTCGGCTCACGGCCGGTTGGGGGACGGTGCTGTGGCTGGCTGGGGGCATTGCCGTAGCCACTCCCTGGTTGGCCGCCTGGGGCCTGCAGGCAGCGGGTCCTGAGCTTGCAGCCTGGTTCAACAGCCGCTGGCTTAACTGGTTGGGCTGGGTGACGCGCAAGCCCTTCACCGAAGACTATGTGCCCGTGTTCCCCTGGCTCGGCGTGATGTGGTGGGGGATGGCCCTTGGCCAGTACCTGCATCGGCGTCATGCTTCCGTGCTGGCGGGGCGGGTGCCCGCGGTGCTGGGCGGTCTGGCCTGGCTCGGACGCTGGAGCCTGAGCTACTACATGCTCCACCAGCCGGTGATGATAGGCGCGCTGATGCTCTGGCTGGCGGTGGTGCGCTGATCCCATCCACCCGGCCCGCGTACTGGGTGGCCCCCAAAAGCACAACGCGGCCGAAGCCGCGTTGTGATGGGGGAGCCGACGCAGATCCAGTGCTTACTCGACCTTGGCCTTGGCGCGCAGGTCTTCCTGGAACTTCACCAGCTTTTGCTGTTGCAGTTGCTGGGCGATCTGCGGCTTGACTTCGTCCAGCTTGGGCAGCTCAGCTTCGCGCACGTCGTCGAGGCGGATGATGTGCCAGCCGAACTGGCTCTTCACCGGTGCATCGGTCATCTTGCCCTTTTGCAGCTTGATCAGGGCTTCCGTGAATTCGCTCACGTAGCTGGCGGGGTTGGCCCAGTCCAGGTCGCCGCCGCGGGCACCGGAGCCCGGGTCCTTCGACTGCTTCTTGGCGATTTCTTCGAACTTGGCGCCCTTCTTGATCGAGGCGATGATGGCCTTGGCTTCGGCTTCCTTCTCAACCAGGATGTGGCTGGCCTTGTATTCCTTGCCACCGTTGGCGGCCACGAACTTGTCGTATTCGGCCTTGATTTCGGCGTCGGTGACGGGGTTCTTCTTCTGGTAGTCCGAGAACAGTTCGCGGATCAGAATGGTCTGGCGGGCCAGTTCCATTTGGGCCTTGTAGTCGGCCGAGGTTTCCAGGCCGCGCTTTTGCGCTTCCTGCATGAAGATTTCGCGGGCGATCACTTCTTCCTTGATCTGGCCCTCGATGTCCGGCGTCACCGGGCGGCCCGAGCGCTCGACCTGCTGGCGCAGCGCGTCGGCCCGCTCCTTCGGCACGGCCTTGCCGTTGACGATGGCGATGTTCTGGGCAGAGACGGGCAGGGCCACGGCGCCCAGCAGGGCTGCGGCCACGAGGCCGGACAGAAGCTGTTTCTTCATGCGGAATCCAAATCAGGGTAGGGAGGGAGCTGAGGGAGGGCCGGTCCAGCAGGCCGGTCGGTCGCGCTCAGAGGATTTCGATGGCGAGGGCGTGTACGCCCCGGTCGATGAAATCTTGCAGCGCATCATACACAAGGCGGTGGCGCGCAACGCGGGGCAGACTGGTAAACAAAGGTGACGCGATGCGCACCCGGAAATGGGTGCCAAAGCCCGTGCCATTGGCCCCGGCATGGCCGGCGTGGGCAGCGCTTTCGTCCAGCACTTCGAGGGTCGTGGGCTGCAGGCGCTCCAGCAGCCGCGCGTGCATCTGGTCGGCAATCTCGGTCGTCATGGCGGTGCGGGCTCAGGAGGAGGGTTCATCGTTTTGCAGGTGCGGCGCGATGTACACCCCCTGCCCGATGAGGAAGGCCACAGGGAAGATGTAGCCCCAGAGTTTGAAGTCCACCCAGGCTTCGGTGCTGAACGACACCACCACGTAGGCGTTGATGGCCGACATGAACAGGCAGTACGCGACCCAGGCCACGTTCAGGCGTCGCCACACGGGCTCGGGCAGCGCCAGCTGGCCGCCCAGCAGGATCTGCAGGAAGTTTTTGCGAAAGCCCCAGAGTGCCACGGCCAGTGCCAGCGCCATGGCACCGTAGAGCACCGTGGGTTTCCATTTGATGAAGCGGTCGTCCTGCAGCAGCAGGGTGAGCGTGCCAAACAGCAGGATGAGCACCAGCGTGACCTTGTGCATGGTCTGCAGGCGACGGTCAATGGCGTAGATCAGGCCCATCTGCAGCACCGTGGCCGCCATGAGCACGCCGGTGGCGGCATAGATGCCGTAGAACTTGTAGGCGCCGAAGAACAGCAGGATGGGGAAAAAATCGATCAGCAGTTTCATGGTGTGCGCCGTGCGGTGGCGGCGGCTCGAGAGGCGGCTGGTAGGGCGGCTCAGGGGGCCGGGGGCTCGAAGTCCAGCGAGGCCGAATTCATGCAATAGCGCAGCCCGGTGGGGGCAGGGCCGTCTTCAAACACATGGCCCAGGTGCGCCCCGCATTGTGCACAAACCGTTTCCACCCGGACCATGCCGTGGCTGCGGTCGATGTGCTCGGCAATCGCGCCGGGCACGGCCTGGCTGAAGCTGGGCCAGCCGCAGCCGGCGTCGAACTTGGTGTCGGCATCGAACAGCTTGGCGCCGCAGCAGATGCAGTGGTAGGTGCCATCGGCCCAGTGCGACTCGTACTTGCCGGTGAAGGGGCGTTCGGTGGCGGCCTGGCGCGTGACCTGGTAGGCCAGCGGTTCGGCGCCTTTGTCTTGCAGCAGGGCACGCCATTCGGCGTCGGTCTTCTGGATGGGGTAGGTCATGACGAGCAGCTGATTTCGATGTGGGCCGCCCAATCGGGCGGAAAGTCGGCATGGTGCGCGAGCAGCGGGTGCTCGTCAAACGGCGCTTCGATCAGCCCCTGTACCACCTGCAGTTCACCGAAGTCGCCTTGCTGGGCTGCGGCAATCGCGCCCTGGGCCACGTGGTTGCGCAGCACGTATTTGGGGTTTGTGTTGAGCATCAAATCGGCCGCTTGTGCTTGATTTTGCTCGATAGTACGCTCCGAATATGAGAGCAGCCAGGCGTCGGCTGTTTTCCGGTCAAGGAACAGGTCGCGCACGGGGCCGAAGTCACCCGCCGCCACCGCCTGGGCCAGGCGGCGCCAGAAAATCGGGTAGTCCACCTTGTCCTGGGCCAGCAGTGCCAGCAGGCGGTCGAGCAGCGCCCCGTCGTCCTCGCGCGGCTGCAGCAGACCCAGCTTCTCGCGCATGCGCAGCAGAAACTGCGCGGGAAAGCGCGCTTTGTAGGGCTCCAGCGCCGCCAGCGTGGCGGGCTCCGAGTCGATCAGCGGATACAGCGCCTGCGCCAGGCAGTACAGGTTCCAGTACGCCACCTGCGGCTGGCGGTTGAAGGCGTAGCGGCCCTGGTGGTCGCTGTGGTTGCAGATGTGTCCCGGATCGAACGCGTCCAGAAACTGGAAGGGGCCGTAGTCGATGGTCAGGCCCAGGATGCTCATGTTGTCGGTGTTCATCACGCCGTGGCAAAAGCCCACCGCCTGCCAGTGGGCCAGCAGGTCGGCCGTGCGCTCCGTCACGGCGGCCAGCAGCGCGGCATAGGCACCGCCCGGCGTATCGGCACCGACTTCGCGGCACTGCGGGTAGTAGCGGTCGATCACATAGTCGGCCAGCGCGCGCAGGGCGTCTTCGTCGCCTTGGGCCGCAAAGTGCTCGAAGTGACCAAAGCGCACAAAACTTGGGGCCACGCGTGCGACGACCGCAGCGGTTTCGATGGTTTCGCGCCGCACGGATGCGGGTGAGCCGGTCACGCTCAGCGCGCGCGTGGTGGGCACGCCCAGGGCGTGCATGGCTTCGCTGCACAGAAATTCGCGGATGCTGGAACGCAGCACCGCCCGGCCATCGCCCATGCGCGAGTAGGGCGTGCGGCCAGCGCCCTTGAGCTGGATCTCAAAGCCGTTGCGGGTTTCGCCCAGCAGGATCGCACGGCCATCGCCCAGCTGCCCCGCCCACACGCCGAACTGGTGGCCGCTGTACACGCTGGCCAGCGGCTCGGTGCCCTCGGGCACCGCGTTGCCGGTGAGCACCTGCAGTGTGTCGTCTCCGTGCCAGGCGGGGCTGTCGAGCCCCAGCAGGCGTGCGGTCGATTCGCTTCGCCCCACCCAGTGCGCGGCGGGCAGCGGAGTGGGATGCAGGTGGGTGTAGTAGCGGGGGCCGAGACGGGCAAAGCCGTGGTCCCACGCCAAGCCGGGCAGGGCGGTGCCTGCGGGCGCGGTGATGGGCGCGTTCATGGGGCGGATTGTCCGCCAGTGTGGTGGCCCCGCCTGCATCAGGGGCATGGGTTGCGGCGTCGGTGTCAGAGAGCGACTGGGGCGTGCTCGGCTGCGGCTGCGGCCGGTTTGCCGGCGTCCTGCAGCGTGCGCGCCAGGGCGTCGTCGTCCACGATGGCAATGCGCCCCACCTCGACGCGCACGATGCCTTGTGCCTCCAGATCGCGCAGCACGCGGTTGACGGTTTGCCGCGACAGGCCGACCAGTTGCCCCAGTTCGTCCTGCGTAAGGTTCAAGCGCCGGGTGCTGCGCCAGAACAGCCGGCTCAGGTACAGCGCCACGCGATAGGCAGGAGAGCCCACGCGGCCGGCCTCGATGATGGTCATGGCCTGGCCCAGCCGCATGTTCAGGTGCTGCACCAGGTACTGATTGAAGCCGAGGCTCTGGCTGCGCAGCGCGTCAAAAAGTGGCAAGGGCAGGCACATGAGCGTGGTGGGGCGCAGAGCGATCACGTGGTAGCGGCGCACCTCGGACTTGATGGCTGAGCCCTCGCCGAACCATTCGCCGTCAGGCACGCCGATGAAGGCCGAGCGCTTGCCCTGGTCGGTCGGGCTTTGCAGCATCACCAGGCCGCTGAGCACGGCATACCAGCCCTGCACCATCTCGCCCGCGGGGAGCACCACGCTGCCCTTGGCGGCCTCCAGCATCTGCACTCCGGCGTCCACCTGCTGCTGCAGGGCTGCGGGCAGGCCCGCGTGCCAGGGCTGGGTGCGCAGAAATCGCTGGGCGGCAGAGTCGGGTGTGAACATGCCCCATTGTGGCCCGCTGGCGGAGGGCTCCGGGTTATCCCGGTGTGTTTGTCAATCGCGCGACAAGGCTTGCCGCCGCTGCGCCGCCTGCCGACACTTTCCGGGCCGTAACCCCTGGGGCTGTCCCGCGGATGACCTGGATCACCGCATGCCTGCAGGCCGCGCGCTACGATGGTCCGTCACCATCCACAACAACCAAGGAGTACACATGCTGGGTCTGATGCAGAGCCAACCGCTGCTGATTTCGTCGCTGATCGAGTTTGCCGAACGCCACCACGGCGACGCCGAAATCGTGTCGCGCCGCGTGGAGGGCGACATCCATCGCTACACCTACCGCGACCTCGCACAGCGCTCGCGCCAGCTGGCCAATGCGCTGGATGGCCTGAAGCTCGGCTTCAGCGACCGGGTCGCCTCGCTGGCCTGGAATGGCTACCGCCACATGGAGATGTACTTTGGCGTGAGCGGATCGGGTCGCGTATTGCACACCATCAACCCGCGCCTGCACCCCGAGCAGATCGCCTGGATCGTCAACCATGCCGAAGACCAGGTGCTGTGCTTTGACATGACCTTCCTGCCGCTGGTGCAGGCCGTGCACGCCAAGTGCCCAACGGTACGCCAGTGGGTAGCGCTGTGCGACGCCGACAAACTGCCGGCCGACACCGGCATTCCGGGGTTGGTGAGCTACGAGGCCTGGATCGGCGCATCGTCGGCCGATTACGCCTGGCCCGAGTTCGATGAGAACTCGGCATCGAGCATGTGCTACACCAGCGGCACCACGGGCAACCCCAAAGCCGCGCTGTACAGCCACCGCTCGACCACGCTGCACGCCTATGCTGCAGCCCTGCCCGACGTGATGTGCCTGTCGGCGCGCGATGCGGTGTTGCCTGTCGTGCCCATGTTCCACGTCAACGCCTGGGGCATTCCGTACTCGGCAGCACTCACCGGCTGCAAGCTGGTGTTTCCGGGTCCTGCACTCGACGGCAAGTCGGTGTACGAGTTGATCGAGGCCGAGAAAGTCACCTACGCGGCGGGCGTGCCCACCGTGTGGCAGATGCTGCTGGGCCACATGGGGCCATCGGGGCTCAAGTTCTCGTCGCTCAAGCGCACGGTGATCGGGGGCTCTGCGTGTCCGCCGGCCATGATCACGGCCTTCCAGGAGCAGTACGGCGTGGAGGTGCTGCACGCCTGGGGCATGACCGAGATGAGCCCGTTGGGCACCCTGTGCACGCTCAAGAACAAGCACCTGGCTTTGTCGAAGGACGAGCAGATGAAGATCCGCCAGAAGCAGGGGCGGTCGATCTATGGCGTGGACATGAAGATCGTGGGCGGCGATGGCAATGAACTGGCCTGGGACGGCAAGACGTATGGAGACCTGCTCGTGCGTGGCCCCTGGGTGGTACAGGCGTACTACAAGGGCGAAGGCGGCGATCCGCTGGTGCGCGATGCGCAAGGCCGCGGCTGGTTTCCCACGGGCGACGTGGCCACGATTGACGCCGACGGCTTCATGCAGATCACGGACCGCAGCAAGGACGTGATCAAGTCCGGTGGCGAGTGGATCAGCTCGATCGACATCGAGAACATTGCCATGGCGCACCCGGCGGTTGCCATGGCCGCCTGTGTGGGTATGCCGCATCCCAAGTGGGACGAACGCCCCATTGTGTGTGTGGTCAAACGCCCCGGTGCCGAGGTCACGCGCGAGCAGTTGCTGGCCTTCTACGAGGGCAAGACGGCCAAGTGGCAGATCCCGGACGACGTGGTGTTTGTCGAGGCGATTCCGCTCGGTGCCACGGGCAAGATGCTCAAGACAAAGCTGCGCGAGCAGCTAAAGGACTACCGCCTTCCGGGGCTGTGACAGGTACTGTCCGGAGGCTCGGGGGAGCCTCCGGAAAGTCGCGAGGGTGACGCGCTAGGGGCAATCCCTGAGCACCCCATTGTTGCAACGCGGTACTCTGCGTTGTGTCGATTCACTAGGAGACAAACCATGAAATTCGCTATCAAGGCTGTAGCAGCGACTGTCCTTCTGGCAAGCGCTGGCGGAGTGTTCGCCCAAAAGGGTGAGACCGTGAAGATCGCGTGGCTCGACCCGCTGTCCGGCCTTATGGCGGCCGTGGGCACGAACCAGCTCAAGAGCTTCCAGTTCCTCGCGGAAGAGTTCAACAAGAACAACCCCGCTGGCGTGAAGTTCGAGGTCATCGGCATCGACAACAAGTTGAGCCCCCAGGAAACCACCAGTGCGCTGCGTTCCGCCATCGACCAGGGCGCACGCTATGTGGTGCAGGGCAACGGCTCGGGTCCCGCACTGGCCATCATCGATGCGGTGGAAAAGCACAACGCCCGCAATCCTGGCAAAGAGGTGGTGTACCTGAACTACGCCGCGGTGGATCCCGACCTCACCAACAGCAAGTGCAGCTACTGGCATTTCCGCCTGGACGCTGACACGTCCATGAAGATGGAGGCGCTCACCACCTTCATGAAGGACATCCCCGAGATCAAGAAGGTGTATCTCATCAACCAGAACTACTCGCATGGCCATCAGGTCTCGAAGTTCGCCAAGGAGATGATGAAGCGCAAGCGCCCTGACGTGGAATTTGTGGGCGACGACCTGCATCCGCTGGCCCAGGTGCGTGACTTCTCGCCTTACATCGCGAAGATCAAGCAGTCGGGTGCTGACACCGTGATCACCGGCAACTGGGGCTCTGACCTGGCGCTGCTGATCAAGGCCGCCAATGACGCAGGCCTGAACAACGTGAAGTTCTACACCTACTACGGTGGCGTGACGGGCAGCCCCACGGCCATGGGCGCCGCAGCCGCGGGCCGCGTGTACCAGGTGTCGTACAACCACATGAACATGCCGGGCGAAATTGGTCGTCTGGTGGGCGAATACAAGAAGAAGTTCAATGACGACTTCTACACCGCCGCCGTATTCCACGCTTACACGATCCTCAGCGAAGCCTTCGTGCGCGCCAAGTCGACCGACCCCGTGAAGGTCGCTGCCACGATGAGCGGCATGAAGTTCAAGAGCTTCAATGGCGAGGTCGAAATGCGCAAGACCGACCATCAGCTGCAGCAGGGTCTGTTCATCTCGCGCTGGGACAAGGCGGGTGGCAAATTCCCGATGGACCAGGAGAACACGGGCCACACCTTCGTGCCGGTCAAGTACTTCGAGCCCTATGTGGCCAGCACGCCCACGTCGTGCCAGATGAAGCGCCCCTGATCGCCAGCGCGCTCAACTTGGAGGCCCGACGACCCTCGGGCCTTTTTTTTCCCCAGCGGTGAAGAATTTCAATGAATCTTGAGTTTTTCGTGATCTCGTTGCTGAACGGGGTGGCCTACGGGCTGCTCCTGTTCATGCTGAGTTCCGGCCTCACGCTGATCTTCAGCATGATGGGCGTGCTCAACTTTGCACACACCAGCTTCTACATGCTGGGTGCCTACTTTGCTTACACGATTTCGGGCTTGGTAGGGTTCTGGCCGGCGCTCGTGATTGCGCCAGCCCTCGTGTTCCTGCTGGGAGCCGCTTTTGAGCGATATGCCCTGCGGCGTGTCCACAAGTTTGGCCACGTGCCGGAGCTGCTGGTCACGTTCGGGTTGTCGTACCTGATTCTGGAGCTCGTGCAACTGATCTGGGGCCGTTCGACCGTGCCCTATGGTCTGCCGGAGCAGCTGCAGGGACCCTTGTTCACGCTGTATGGCACGCAGTTCCCGAAATCGCGTTCCTTCGTGATGCTGGTTGCCATCCTGATGCTGATCTCGGTGTGGCTGCTGCTCACACGCACACGCATTGGTCTCGTGATCCAGGCAGCGCTCAAGTACCCTGAGATGGTGGAGGCGCTGGGCCACAACGTGCCGCGCGTTTTCATGTTGGTGTTTGGCGGTGGCGCCGCACTGGCTGGCCTGGCCGGTGTGATCGGCGGCAACACCTACGTGACCGAGCCGGCGATGGCTGCTTCGGTGGGCTCCATCATCTTCGTGGTGGTGGTTGTGGGCGGCATGGGCTCTCTCGCCGGGGCTTTCTTGGCATCGCTGCTGATCGGCGTGGTGCAAACATTCGCCGTAGCGCTCGACTACTCGCTGATCCACGCCTTCAAGTTGTTCGGCATGGCAGTGACGCCCGAAACCTTCGGGTACCCGCTGCTCAAGCTGACGATTGCACAGGTGGCACCCATCCTGCCGTTCCTGTTCTTGGTGCTGATTCTGATCTTCCGCCCGAAGGGCCTGCTGGGTACACGGGAGGACTGAGCACATGACCCCATCCAACTCCTCTTCTGAAGCCACCTCGTACTACCGCTTCAAGCCGTTCAACGTCGGTCGTTTCGTGATCTGGACCCTGTTCGCCTTGGCGCTGATCTTCGCGCCCAAGGTGTTCACCAGCAGTCTGTCGCTGACCATCCTGTCGCAGATCGGCTACCTGATCATCATCTGCCTGTCCTACAACATCCTGCTGGGGCAGGGCGGCATGCTGAGTTTCGGGCACGCGGTCTACACCGGTCTGGGCTCGTTCATCGCGATCCATGCGATGAACATGGCGACCAAGGGCAGCGTCCAGATTCCTCTGGTGCTGATTCCGCTGATCGGTGGCTTGGCCGGGATGTTCTTCGCCATCCTGCTTGGGTATGTCACGACCAAAAAGTCCGGTACGACGTTCGCCATGATCACGCTCGGTGTTGGTGAACTGGTGGCCGCCATGGCGCTGATGTTCCCAGAGTTCTTTGGCGGCGAAGGCGGTATCACCACCAACCGCGTCTATGGCGAGTCGTTCTTCGGCATCACCTTCGGGCCGTCGATCCAGGTGTACTACCTGATCGCCGTGTACTGCTTCATCTGCACCGCCGCGATGTTTGCCTTTACCGGCACTCCGCTGGGGCGCATCCTGAATGCGGTGCGCGACAACCCGGAGCGTGTTGAGTTCATTGGCTACAACACCCAGCGCGTGCGCTACATGGCCTTCATCATTGCGGGCTTCTTTGCCGGTATCGGTGGTGGCTTGGCGACGATCAACTTCGAGATCATCACTGGCGCCGATAGCCTGAGCGTGCTGCGTTCAGGGGGCTACCTGCTGTTCACCTTCCTGGGCGGGGCGACGTTCTTCTTCGGTCCCATCATTGGCGCGGTGTTGCTGGTGCTGGCCTCGGTGCTGCTGTCCGAGATCACCAAAGCCTGGTTGTTGTACCTGGGTCTGGTGTTCCTGTTCATGGTGATGTATGCGCCCGGCGGTATCGCCAGCCTGATCATGATGAACCTGCGGGTGGCCAAGTACGGCAAATTGCGCCGACTCTGGACTTCGTACCTCGCGCTCGCGGGTACCGGTTTGGTGGCTGTTATGGGCGCGGCCTGCATGATCGAGATGACCTACCACCTGCAGCTCAATGCGGCCTTGGGACCGCAACTGGAGTTCCTCGGAGCCACGATCAACACCAAGTCCTTTACGGCCTGGTTTGGATCGATCTTCGTGCTGCTCACTGGCTTGGGTCTGTTCGAGCTGACGCGCCGTGAGTTTGCGCGCCAGTGGAGCAAGATCCAGGAAGAAATCGAACATGAAATCAAGCGTGGGGAGAGCCTGTGACCATGGCGGACAACGCTAAATACGCGCTCGAACTGCGAGACCTGCGCAAGAGCTTCGGCAAGACCGAGATCATCCGTGGCGCCAACCTGCTGGTGACGCCCGGTGAACGGGTGGCCATCATCGGGCCCAACGGTGCGGGCAAGTCCACGCTGTTCAACCTGATCAGCGGCCGCTTCGCTCCCACCAGTGGCGAGGTGCTGCTCAACGGCCAGCGCATCGACGGCAAGAAGCCGTTTGAGATCAACCGCATGGGGCTGTCGCGCAGTTTCCAGATCACGAACATCTTTCCCAAGCTGAGCGTGTTCGAGAACCTGCGCTGCGGGGTGCTGTGGAGCATGGGCTACCGCTACACCTTCCTGCGCTTTCTGTCGAAGCTGGACGACGCCAACGAGCGCGCCAAGCAGCTCATGGAGATGATCAAGCTCGACAAGAAGCGCGACACCCTCGCCATGAACCTGACCTACGCCGAGCAACGTGCGCTGGAGATCGGCATCACGATTGCCGGCGGTGCCAACGTGATCCTGCTGGACGAGCCGACCGCGGGCATGAGCAAGAGCGAAACCTCGCGCTTCATCCACCTGATCAAGGAGGTGACCGAGGGCCGCACCCTGCTCACGGTGGAGCACGACATGGGCGTGGTGTTCGGCCTGGCCGACAAGATCGCCGTGGTGGTGTACGGCGAGGTGATTGCCTACGACACGCCCGAGAAGGTGCGCGCCAACCAGCGCGTGCAGGAGGCCTACCTGGGCTCAGTGATCGCCCAGCAGCAGGCGGGAGGACATTGACATGCTGCGGATCGACAACCTGCACGCCTACTACGGCAAAAGCCATGTGCTACATGGCGTTTCGATGGAAGTGCAACCCGGTGAAATCGTGGCGCTGCTCGGGCGCAACGGCTCGGGCCGTTCGACCACGGCCAAGGCCATCATGGGCTTGGTCGACTGGGAGGGCTCCATCGAATGGAAGGGCCAGCAGTTGCTGGGCAAGAAGGCCTATGAGATCGCCCATCTGGGCATCGGCTATGTGCCGGAAAGCCGCGACGTGTTCCCCAACCTCACCGTGCACCAGAACCTGCTGCTCGGGCAGAAGGGCAAGGGCAAGGGCAGCCGCTGGTCGTTTGACGACATGTACACCATGTTCCCGCGCCTCAAGGAGCGGCAGCACACCGAGGCGGGCGTGATGTCGGGCGGTGAGCAGCAGATGCTCACGCTCTGCCGCACGCTGATGGGCGACCCCGATCTGATCATCATCGACGAACCCACCGAAGGCCTGGCGCCCAAGATCGTTGAGCTGGTGGGCGAGTACCTGCAGAAGATCAAGGCCCGCGGCGTGTCGGTGCTGCTGATCGAGCAGAAGCTCACCATCGCGATGACCATCTCTGACCGGGCACTGGTGATGGGCCACGGCAGTGTGGTCTTCCAGGGCACGCCCGAAGCCCTGCGTGCGGACAACTACATCCGCAAGGAGTGGCTCGAAGTCTGAGCCTCGCGCGGCGGGTGGCCCCCGGGCCGCTGCCGTGCGCCTTTGGCAGGACTTGCGCGGTGCTGCGCATCGCGCGCGATGGCGCCGCCCACCCGAGCCCCCGCTGGGGCGATCGGCCCTTCGGGCCTGTGCCACTGCGGTCTGGGTCCTCTGCACGCCTGCAATGCATCCCTGCGCAGGCCTGTGCGCCCGTCCGTATGCCGCCGCCGTGCGCCCGCCATTCCGGACTACCTCCCGATCAAGCGCTTTGCCCCCAGCGTTCTGTGGGTGGCCGGTCTGCTCGCGCGTGTCGCGCCTGCAGCGGTGCCAAATCCCCGCCAAAGCACTGGCAATGCCCGGGTTTACCCGCGGTTTTGAGGGCTTTGATGGTCCTGGGCGCTCAGGACTTTCCCGGGGTTTTGCTGCGCCGCAGCGAGGGGCGGCTGGCTCTTTGTCCCAAGCGGGACAAAACGGGGTGTTCAAGGCACTTGAACTCCCTACAATCAAAAACGCACGACCGTTCTTTTTCACTTCACAAGGAACACCAGCATGACCGCTGAATACCAAGTCCACGGCGACGTTGCCGTGATCACCCTGGCCAATCCGCCCGTCAACGGGCTGGGCCTCTCGACCCGCCAGGGCATCGTCGACGGACTGGCCAAGGCCGAAGCCGATGCTGCCGTCAAGGCGATCGTGATCACCGGCGCCGGCGGCGCTTTTTCGGGCGGCGCCGACATCAAGGAATTCGGCACCGACAAGTCGCTGCAGGAGCCGAACCTGCACTCGGTGATCAACGCCGTGGAAAACGCCGGCAAGCCGGTCGTGGCCGCGATCCACTCGGTGTGCATGGGCGGCGGTCTGGAACTGGCCCTGGGTTGCCACTACCGCATTGCAGCCCCCGGCTGCAGCGTGGCGCTGCCCGAAGTCAAGCTGGGCATCCTGCCGGGTGCCGGTGGCACGCAGCGCCTGCCGCGCGTGGTGGGCGTGGAAGCTGCGCTCAACATGATCGTGAGCGGCGAGCCCGTCAAGAGCGAAATGATCGGCGCCGTGCCCGGCCAGAAGCTGTTCGACAAGATGGCCGCATCCGCCGAGTCGCTGGCTGCCGAGGCCCTGGCGTTTGCCAAGAGCGTGGCCGATGTGCGCCCGCTGCCCTTGGTGCGCAACCTGCCCTGCAAGCACCCCGAGGGCGACGCGTACTTCCAGTTCGCGCGCAACATGGTCAAGGGCATGGCCAAGAACTTCCCGGCCCCCGCCAAGTGCGTGGACGCCGTCGAGGCCGCCACCAAGCGCAAGTTTGCCGACGGCCTGGCCTTTGAGCGTGAGCTGTTCATCAACCTGATGTGGACGCCCGAATCCCGCGCGCTGCGCCACCTGTTCCTGGCCGAGCGTGCGGCCAGCAAGATCCCCGATGTGCCTTCGGACACCCCCAAGCGCGATGTGCAAAAGGTGGGCGTGATCGGTGCCGGCACCATGGGCGGCGGCATCTCGATGAACTTCCTGAACGCGGGCATCCCGGTCACCATCCTGGAGACCAAGCAGGAGGCCCTGGACCGCGGCGTGGCCACGATCCGCAAGAACTACGAAGCCCAGGTCAAGAAGGGCAAGCTCAAGCAAGAGAAGTACGAACAGCGCATGGCGCTGCTGAGCACCACGCTGAGCTACGACGACCTCAAGGACGTGGACCTCGTGATTGAGGCCGTGTTCGAAGAGATGGGCGTCAAAGAAGCCGTGTTCAAGCAACTCGACGCCGTGGCCAAGCCCGGCGCGATCCTGGCCTCCAACACCTCCACGCTGGACGTGGACCAGATCGCCTCGTTCACCAAGCGCCCGCAGGACGTGGTGGGCATGCACTTCTTCAGCCCGGCCAACGTGATGAAGCTGCTCGAAGTGGTGCGCGGCAAGGCAACGGCCAAGGACGTGCTGGCCACCGTCATGGCGATTGCCAAGAAGATCAAGAAGACCGCTGTGGTGTCGGGTGTGTGCGACGGCTTCATCGGCAACCGCATGATCGAGCGCTACAGCCAGCAAGCGGGCTTCCTGCTCGACGAAGGCTGCACGCCGCAGCAGGTGGACAAGGCCATCGAGAAGTTCGGCTTCGCGATGGGCCCGTTCCGCATGGGCGACCTGGCCGGCAACGACATTGGCTGGGCGATCCGCAAGCGCCGGGCGGTCGAGCAGCCCGACATGAAGTACAGCAAGACCGCCGACCTGCTGTGCGAAATGGGCCGCTTTGGCCAGAAGACGGGCGCTGGCTGGTACGACTACCAGGCGGGCAAGCGCGACGCGATCCCGAGCGACGTGGTGAACAAGATGATCGAAGACCACCGCAAGGCGCTGGGCGTCACGCCGCGCAAGGTGTCGGACGAAGAGATCGTGCAGCGCCTGGTGTACGCACTGGTGAACGAAGGCGCCAAGATCCTGGAAGAGGGCATCGCCAGCAAGTCGGGCGACATCGACATGGTGTACCTGACGGGCTACGGCTTCCCCATCCACCGCGGCGGCCCCATGCATTACGCCAGCGAAGTGGGCCTGTTCAACGTGGTCGAGTCGATGAAGCGCTTCGCCAAGAACCCGCTCGACGACGCCCGCGCCTGGACCCCTGCACCGCTGCTGGCCAAGCTGGCCGCCGAAGGCAAGGCATTCCAGTAATCCGCGCCACGATCTACCGAACCAAGGAATTCACATGACCTCCGCAGTGATTGTTTCCACCGCCCGCACGCCGCTCGCCAAGAGCTGGAAGGGCTCGTTCAACATGACGCACGGCGCCACCCTGGGCGGCCATGCGGTGCAGCATGCCGTGCAGCGCGCCGGCATCGACGGTGCCGACGTGGACGACGTCATCATGGGCTGTGCCACGCCAGAAGGCGCCACGGGCAGCAACATCGCGCGCCAGATCGCGCTCAAGGCCGGCCTGCCCATCACCGCCTCGGGCATGACCATCAACCGCTTCTGCTCGTCGGGCCTGCAGACCATCGCCACCGCCGCCCAGCGCATCATCGCGGGCGAGGGCGATGTGTATGTGGCCGGTGGCGTGGAAAGCATCTCCTGCGTGCAGCAGGAGATGAACCTGCACATGATCCAGGACCTCGCGCTGGCCAAGCAAAAGCCCGAGATCTACTGGAGCATGCTGCAGACCGCCGAACAGGTGGCCAAGCGCTACCACATCGGCCGCGACGCCATGGACGAATACGGTGCCGCCAGCCAGCAAAAGGCCTGCGCAGCCCAGGCGGCTGGCCTGTTTGATGCGGAAATTGCCCCCATCACCGTGACCGCAGGCATTGCCGACAAGACGCTGGGCCTGATCACCAAGCAAGTCACGGTGAGCAAGGACGAAGGCACGCGCGAAGGCACCACCAAGGAAGGCATCAGCGGCATTCGCCCGGCGCTGCCCGGTGGCCTGATCTCGGCCGGCAACGCCAGCCAGTTCAGCGACGGCGCAGGCGCCTGCGTGGTCACGAGCGAAGCCTACGCCAGCGCGAAGGGCCTCAAGCCCCTGGGCCGCTTCCTGGGCTTTGCGGTGGCCGGTTGCGAGCCCGATGAGATGGGCATCGGCCCCGTGTTCGCTGTGCCCAAGGTGCTCAAGAAGCTGGGCCTGAAGGTCGAGGACATCGACCTGTGGGAGCTGAACGAAGCCTTTGCCGTGCAGGTGCTGTACTGCCGCGACAAGCTGGGCATTCCGGCCGATCGGCTGAACGTGAACGGCGGCGCCATTGCCCTGGGCCACCCCTACGGTGTGTCGGGCCAGCGCCTCACGGGCCACGCCCTCATCGAAGGCAAGCGCCGCGGCGCCAAGCGCGTGTGCGTGACCATGTGCATCGGCGGCGGCATGGGCGCTGCCGGTATTTTTGAAGTGTTCTGAGCACCGCGGGCCCGGGTGACCGGGCCTGTCGCCCTGGTGGCGCTACCGGTAGGCCGGCAGCGCCACCGGATGCTCTTGTTTTGATAGCTGCTCGTGCTTGGTTTTGAAGCGCCAGCAGCCTTTTTTTGCCTGAACTGCCATGAGTCTGCGTCCCACCCTCGAATTCCTGCTCTACCAATGGCTGCAGGCCGAGACGCTGCAGCAGCGTCCGCGCTTTGCCGACCATTCGCGCGAAACCTTCGATGCGGTGCTCGGCACCTGCGAACGCATCGCGCGCGAAAAATACGCGCCCTTCAACCGCACGGTGGACACGCAGGAGCCGCATTTCGACGGTGAAAAGGTCATCCTGCCAGCCTGCACGCACGATGCGCAGAAGGCCTATGCCGAGTCGGGCATGCTCAGCGCAGCGCAGGACTACGACATTGGCGGCATGCAGCTGCCTTACACCGTGGAAGCCGCGGCCAACAGCTTTTTCGGCCTGGCCTCGGTCAGCATCGGCTCGGGCCTGCTCACCGTGGGCAACGCCAACCTGCTAATGGCACACGGCACCGAGTTGCAAAAGCAGGTGTTCGCGCTCAACGAGTTTTCGGGCCGCTTCTCGGGCACCATGTGCCTGTCGGAACCCCAGGCGGGCTCGTCGCTGTCGGACATCGCCACCCGTGCAGTGCCCGATGGTGCCGATTACGCCAGCGACCCGCTGGGCCCCCGCTACCGCCTCAAGGGCAACAAGATGTGGATCTCGGCCGGCGAGCACGAACTCACCGAGAACATCATCCACCTGGTGCTGGCCAAGATCCCCGGGCCCGACGGCAAACTGGTGCCGGGCACCAAGGGCATCTCGCTGTTTATCGTGCCCAAAAAGCTGGTGGACACCGAAGGCAAACTGACCGGCGTGCGCAACGACGTGGCGCTGGCCGGCCTGAACCACAAGCTGGGCTGGCGCGGCACCACGAACACCTTGCTCAACTTTGGCGAAGGCAAGTACCCCGTGGGCGGCGAGGCCGGTGCCGTGGGCTACCTGGTGGGCCAGCCGGGCAAGGGCCTGGCCTGCATGTTCCACATGATGAACGAGGCTCGCATCGGCGTGGGCATGGCCGCCACCATGCTGGGCCTGGCCGGCTACTACGCCAGCCTGGACTACGCCAAGAACCGCCCGCAGGGCCGCCCCGTGCAGGGGCCCAAAGACGGCGCTGCCGCCGTGGTGAAAGACGCCGAGAAGCCGCCCGTGCGCATCATCGAGCACGCCGACGTCAAGCGCATGCTGCTGGCGCAAAAAGCGTACGGCGAAGGCGCGCTCGCGCTCAACCTGTACTGCGCCCGCCTGGTCGATGAAATGCACACCGGCGATGCCGCCGCCGCCGACGAGGCGCGCCTGCTGCTCGAAGTGCTCACGCCCATTGCCAAGAGCTGGCCCAGCGAGTGGTGCCTGGAGGCCAACAGCCTGGCGATCCAGGTGCACGGCGGCTACGGCTACACGCGCGACTTCGCGGTGGAGCAGTACTGGCGCGACAACCGCCTTAACATGATCCACGAGGGCACACACGGCATCCAGGCCATGGACTTGCTGGGCCGCAAGGTGCTGATGGAGAACGGCCGCGGCCTCACACTGCTGGCCGGCCGCATCAACGCGACGGTGCAGCGCGCGCTGCAGGTGCCGCGCCTGGCCGCACAGGCCAACGCGCTGGCCGGTGCGCTGCAGCAGGTGGGCGCAGCCACCAAGGCCGCCTGGGCCACGGGCCAGCCGGCCGAGGCACTGGCCAACGCCGTGCCCTACATGCAGGCCTTTGGGCACACGGTGCTGGCCTGGGTGTGGCTGGATGTGGCGCTGGCCACGCTGGGCCAAGATGAAGCCACCGCGCAGCCCGCCAGCCAGGGCCGCCTGGGCGCGGCGCAGTACTTCTTCCATTACGAGCTGCCCAAGATCGGCGCCTGGCTGCAGGTGGTGAGCCAGCGCGACCCGACCTGCGCCGACTTCCCCGAGGAGGCCTTCTGATGCCCGCACCCGCCGACCGCTGGCAGTGGCTGCACCGCCTGATCTGGGTGCTGATTTACGGCGGCCTGCTCACGCTGGTGCTGGGCATTGCCACCGGGCGCGAGAGCCCGGCGCAGGGCTGGTCGCTGGGCGTGGCCGGGGCCGTGGCGGCCGTGGTGGGCGTGGTGCTGATCGCGGTACGCTCGCGCCTGGGCAGCGGCACCCCTGCCGCACCGGCCCAGCCGCCACGCAATCCGCCCGGCGCCTGATCGCGCTGGCGACACCGCCACCCGCTGCGCCACCGCAGAATGCAGCGCACCCCGCCATGCCCGCCGGCCGCCGTGCGCGCCACGCGGGCAGGGCCCCAAATTCAACCGGCACAAGGAGACACGCCATGACCCATCGCACCATCCAGCAACTCTTCGACCTCAAGGGCAAGACGGCCCTCGTCACCGGCGGCTCGCGCGGCCTGGGCCTGCAACTGGCCCACGCGCTGGGCGAGGCTGGTGCCCGCGTGATGCTGAGTTCGCGCAAGGCCGAAGACCTGGAGGAAGCCGCCGCTGAACTCAAGGCCGCCGGCATCGACGCCCAGTGGATCGCCGCCGACTGCGCGCGCGAAGACGACATTCGCCGCCTGGCCGACGAGACGCTGCAGCGCCTGGGCGGCGTGGACATCCTGGTCAACAACGCCGGTGCCGCCTGGGGCGCCCCGGCCGAAGACCACCCGGTGGACGCCTGGGACAAGGTGATGAACCTCAACGTGCGCGGCTACTTCATCCTGAGCCAGCACATCGCCAAGCACAGCATGATCGCGCGCAAGCACGGCAGCATCATCAACGTGGCCTCCATCGCCGGCCTGGGCGGCAACCCCAGCGGCATGAACACCATTGCCTACAACACCTCCAAGGGCGCGGTGATCAACTTCACGCGGGCGCTGGCGGCCGAATGGGGCAAGTACGGCATCCGCGTCAACGCGATCTGCCCGGGCTTCTTCCCGAGCAAGATGACGGTAGGCACGCTCAAAGCCCTGGGTGAAGACAAGCTCAAGGCCGGCGCTCCGCTGGGCCGCCTGGGCGACGACGAAGACCTCAAGGGCCTGTGCCTGCTGTATGCAAGCGACGCGGGCAAGCACATCACCGGCCAGTGGCTGGCGGTGGATGGCGGCGTGAGCGTGGTGACGGGGGGGTGACTGGGGTACAACCCCCTGAGGCGCTGCACGCCTTCCCCCTTCTCTCGAAGCGCTGGCGCGCTTCGGGAAGGGGGACGCAGCCCTCGCTGCGGGGCGGCCCTTGCTCGGCTGCCCTGACGGGGGCGTAGCCTATCGACCCCCGTGATCCAAGAAGGAAGCTGCCGTGTTGAGTTTTGGTGTCGAGATCCCGTTCGTGAGCCACCTGGGCTTCACGCTGCACCGCATGGAGGGCGGCGAGTCGGAGCTGCGCTACGAGGCCCGGCCCGAGCACCTGAACTCGTTTTCGGTCACGCACGGCGGGGCGTCGATGACGCTGCTGGACGTGACCATGGCCACGGCAGCCCGCAGCATCACGCCCGACATGGGCGTGGTCACCATCGAAATGAAGACCAGCTTTCTGCAGCCCGCGCGCGGGCCGCTGGTGGCGCGGGGGCGGCTGCTGCACCGCACGGCCACCATGGCGTTCACCGAAGGCAGCGTCTACGACGCCGAGGGCCGGCTGTGCTGCCATGCCACCGGCACCTTCAAGTACGTCAAGCGCCTGCCGGTGGACGGGCGCAGCACGCACGACCTGCGCAGGATCTCGACCGACTGAGGTTTTGAGCCAAATCGGCTGTTCGTGCTTGTTTTGTAAGCACGAGCAGCTACTGAATTGATAGCAAATACAAGGAGAATTCCATGCCACGCAACCAGCAGATCCTGCTCGACAACCGCCCGGTGGGCGAGGCCACGGCCAGCAACTTCAAGCTGGTGACCACCGACACGCCGCCGCTGACTGCGGGCCAGGTGCTGGTGCGCCACCACTACCTGAGCCTGGACCCGTACATGCGCGGCCGCATGAACGAGAGCAAAAGCTACGCCGCCAGCCAGCCCCTGGGCGAGGTGATGATCGGCGGCACCGTGGGCGAGGTGGTGGAAAGCCAGAACCCCAAGTACGCCGTGGGCGACAAGGTGGTGGGCATGGGCGGCTGGCAGGAATACAGCGTGGTCAACGCCGAGCAGCCCGGCGCGCTGCGCAAGGTCGACACCACCCACGTGCCGCTGTCGCACTACCTGGGTGCCGTGGGCATGCCAGGCGTGACGGCCTGGTACGGCCTGGTCAAGATCATTGCGCCCAAGGCGGGCGAAACCGTGGTGGTGAGCGCCGCCACGGGCGCGGTGGGCAGCGCGCTGGCCGCGCTGGCCAAGGCTCGCGGCTGCCGCGTGGTCGGCATTGCCGGTGGGCCCGACAAGTGCAAGTACGCGGTCGAAGAACTGGGCTTTGACGTCTGCATCGACCACCGCGAGCACGGCGACCTCAAGTCCATGTCCAAGGCGCTCAAGGAAGCCTGCCCGAACGGCATCGACGGCTACTTCGAGAACGTGGGCGGCTACATCCTCGACGCCGTGCTGCTGCGCGCCAACGCGTTCGCGCGCGTGGCCGTGTGCGGCATGATCGCCGGCTACGACGGCCAGCCCCTGCCGCTGCAGAACCCCGCGCTGATTCTGGTCAACCGCATGAAGGTCGAGGGCTTCATCGTCAGCGAACACATGGAAGTCTGGCCCGAGGCGCTCAAGGAGCTGGGCATGCTCGTGGGCACCGGCAAGCTGCGCCCGCGCGAGAGCATTGCGCAGGGGATCGCCGCCGCACCCGAGGCGTTTTTGGGCCTGCTCAAGGGTAAGAACTTCGGTAAGCAGCTCGTGAAGTTGATTTGAATGGAGTACCCCCTGAGCCGCTCCGCGCCTTTCCCCTCGCTGGGCTTGCTGCGCGAGTCGAGAGGGGGCGCCCCCGGCGCGGCGGGGCGGCCCTTGCGCGCTGGCCCGGGCAGCGCCCGATCGGCCGACCCTGTGCGCTGTGCACGTCCTGGGGTGCCTGAATGACGCTGCGCTGGGTGTGTGCCCGCTTTGACGACCTGGGCGTGCACGCGCTGCACGACGCCCTGGCGCTGCGCTGCCGCGTGTTCATCCTGGAGCAGGGCCCCTACCAAGACCCGGACGATGCCGACAAGCAGGCCTGGCACCTGCTGGGCTATGCCGACAGCGGCGCGCTGCAGGCCTGCCTGCGCGTGGTGGATGCGGGCGTCAAGTACGCCGAGCCCTCCATCGGCCGCGTGGTCACCGCGCCCGAATGCCGCGGGCAGGGCGTGGGCCAAGCGCTGGTTGCGCGGGGTGTGGCACTGTGCGATGCGCACTGGCCGGGCCGCGCGGTGCGCATCAGCGCCCAGGCGCACCTGCAGCGCTTTTATGCCGCGTTCGGCTTCGAGACCGTGTCGGACGTGTACCTCGAAGACGACATTCCCCACATCGAAATGCTGCGCCCGCCCGGCGGCGGCGCAGCGCCTTCAGGAGCCATCCCATGACCACCATGTCCTCTGCCCTGATCCTGCACCACTACCCCTCGTCGCCGTTCTCAGAGAAGATCCGCCTCGCGCTCGGGTACAAGCAACTGGCGTGGAAGTCGGTCATCGTGCCCAGCGTTGCGCCCAAGCCCGACGTGGTGGCGCTCACCGGTGGCTACCGCCGCACGCCCTTTTTGCAGGTCGGGGCCGACATCTACTGCGACACGGCGCTGATCTTCGATGTGCTCGAACACCTGCAGCCCGCGCCCACGCTGTACCCGCCGCACCTCAAGGGCGTGTGCCGCGTGTTCGCGCAGTGGGCCGATTCGTCGCTGTTCTGGGCTGCCATGGCCTACAACCTGCAGCCCCAAGGCGCGGCTGCGCTGTTTGCCAACCTGCCGCCCGCCGCCGCCCAGGCGTTTGGCGAAGACCGCAAGGCCATGAGCAGCGGCATGCAGCGCCTGCGCCCGGCCGACGCCACCAGCGCCTACCGCTCGTACCTGCGGCGCATTGCGCACATGGTGGAAGAGCACGATTTCCTGTTCGGCGCCGAGCCCTGCGCGGCCGACTTTGCGGCCTACCACCCGCTGTGGTTCACGCGGCACTGCGTGCCGGTGATGGCGGGCATCCTGCAAGCCACGCCCGCGGTGCTCGAATGGATGGACCGCATGGCCGCGCTGGGCCACGGCCGCATGGAGAAGTTCAGCGCGCAAGACGCTATCACCGTGGCCGCCGGGGCCGAGCCGCTGCCCGTGGCGGGCGAGGCCTTCCAGGACGACCACGGCATTGCGCTGGGCAGCAACGTCACCGTGACCGCCGAGAGCTTTGGCCTGGAGCCGACCGAAGGCGAACTCGTGGCCGCCACGCGTACCCGCTACACGCTGCGCCGCACCGACCCGCGCGCGGGCACGGTGCATGTGCATTTCCCGCGCATCGGCTATGCATTAAAGGCAACCCCCTGAGGCGCTGCGCGCCTTCCCCCTTTTTTCGAATCGCTGGCGCGATTCGGGAAGGGGGACGGTGCCCTCGCTGCGGGGCGGCCCTTGCTCGGCACCCCTGGCCTGGGCCGCGCCAGTTCTTAACGCCTGCGGCCTGTCCGCAGGCACCACCAGCTCACAGACCCATGGAGACCCCCACATGATCGACGACTTCAAAGGCAAAACCGCCGTCCTGACCGGCGCAGGCTCGGGCTTCGGGCTCGAATGTGCGCGTATCGGCGCAAAACTGGGCATGAACCTGGTGCTCGTAGATGTGCAGCAGGACGCCCTCGACCAAGCCGCTGCCGAAGCGCAGGCCGCAGGCAGCCAGGTGCTCGCGCGCAAGGTCGATGTGTCGAACGCCGCGCAGATGGAGCAGCTGGCCGCCGACGTGCAGGCCCGCTTTGGCGCGCCGCACCTCGTGTTCAACAACGCTGGCGTGGGCGCGGGCGGCCTGGTGTGGGAGAACTCGGTCAAAGACTGGGAATGGGTGCTGGGCGTGAACCTGTGGGGCGTGGTGCACGGCGTGCGCCTGTTCACCCCCATGATGCTCGCCGCCGCCAAGGCCGACCCGGCCTGGCGCGGCCACATCGTCAACACCGCCAGCATGGCCGGGCTGCTCAACGCGCCCAACATGGGCATCTACAACGTGAGCAAGCACGCCGTGGTGGCGCTGTCGGAAACGCTGTACCAGGACTTGTCGCTCGTCACCGACCAGATCGGTGCGAGCGTGCTGTGCCCGTACTTCGTGCCCACCGGCATCAGCCAGAGCCACCGCAACCGCCCGCAGGACGTGGCCGCCGACAAGCCCACCAAGAGCCAGCTCATCGGGCAGGCCATGAGCGACAAGGCCGTGAGCAGTGGCAAGGTGACGGCCGCCGAAGTGGCGCAGAAGGTGTTCAACGCTGCTGCAGAGGGGCAGTTCTACATCTACAGCCACCCCAAGGCCCTGGCCACGGTGCAGACGCGCATGGAAGACGTGATGATGGGCCGCAACCCCACCGACCCGTTTGCCGGCAAGCCCGAGCTGGGCGCGCAACTGCGCGCTGCGCTGCGCGCCGACTGACCCTTCTCGCCGCACTGTGCCAGGCTTTGCAGGCCCCAAAAGGCCTGCAGCCTAGCAAAATCAAGCACAAGCCGCTACATTTTTGGTAGCGACGAAACCTTCTGAGCCAAGCGCTCGGCCGACAGCGGTGCGCAGCCTTCCGCGTGGTTGCTGATGGTGACGTACGCGTTTTGCCCGCGTTGCGTGAAGGCATGCACGAGCTGCGCGAGTGCATCGATCAGCGCCGGGTCGGGGTCGTGGATGCGGTCGTAGGGGGCGTATCGCTTTTCGGCCGCTTCGTAGCCATAGGGGCCGTTGGCCGGGTGCAGGTTCCAGCGGCACACCAGCGGGCCCGGCCACAGGCGGCGCAGCAGCGGCAGCTGGTCTTGCAGCGGCGGCATCTTGGGATGCAGCCCCAGGCACCACGTGGCGCGGCCGGCCTGCAGCACCTCCACCAGGCGCGGAAGGTAGTCGGGGGACAGCCATTCGGGGTCGCGCACTTCCAGCGCCACCACGCCGTCGGGCGCGTGCGGGGCCAGCGGCGGCAGGGCCTGCAGCAGCGTGTGCAGGCGTTCGATCACGGCATCGAGCCGGTCGAGCTGTTGCCAGGGCAGGGGGCTGAGCTGGAACACCAGCGCGCCCACCTTGGGCCCCAGGCCTTCGAGCGCGGGGGCCACGAAGCTCTGCACGGCCAGGGTGGGGTCGAGGAAGGCCGGGTTGGCCTCGCGCCCGCGGCCGTCTTCGCTGCGCACCAGCGCGTCGGTGACCACGCTCGGGGCCTTGACCACGAAGCGGAAGTCCTCGGGCACCTGGCCCGCATAGCGGGCGTAGTCGCTCACTGTGAGCGGGCGGTAAAAGCCGCGGTCGATGCTCACGGTGCGCAGCAGCGGGTGTTGGGCCAGCACCGGCAGGCCGTTGCGCGAGAGGGCCTGCTCGCTGTGTGCGCCTGCCCATACCAGGCCTTGCCAGCCCGGGTAGCCCCAGGACGACGTGCCCAGCCGCAGCCGCGCGGGCAACTGCGCACCCAGCGCATGCAGGGCCTCGCTCCAGGCCGCCGGTGCGATGCCGCCTGCGCTGCGGCGCGGGCGGGCGGAGGGCGTGTCGGCGGTGTGAGCGCGCGCGCCCGCTGCATGGTGCGCAGCAGGATGCTGGAGGTCGGGCTTCTTGGCGGGCTGCGTGGCGGTGGCCGGGTCACCAAACAGGTCGTCTTGCATGGCAGGAAAAAAGGGGGCTGCACCTGGAGGGTGCCTGCGCAGCGGGCAGGGCGGGGGCGCGCGGGGCCTCAGGCGGCGAACAGGCCGCCTTCGTCCAGCCAATCGTAGGCGATCTGCGGGCGCTGCTCCATCGCGCGGCGGATGGCCGCGGCAATGGCCTGGCGGCTTTTGCGGCACAGGCCGGGCTGCTCCTCGACCCGCACGGTGATGCCGCGCAGGCTGCGCACCTCGTTGGGGCTGCGGGCCAGCGCCACCACAATGCCAAGCTGCGCGTGCATGCGCGCGAGCATGTGGCGCAGGTCGGCCAGGCTGTCGATGCGTTCCAGCCGCTCGACCAAGCGTTTTTCTTCGGGCCGGCTCAGCATCAGGATGCGCAGGTCGCCCTGTCCCTGGTCGAGCAGCGCGGCCAGCCCGCAGGTGCAGGCCGCGGGCGGGCATTGGGGGCGCAGGGGCGGGGGCAGGCTCATGGCGTGCGGGCAGAGGCCCAGAGCGTAGCAGCGCCTTGTGCGCTCGGGCAAATCGGCGGTCGCGACAGCGGGAAATTCCGCCCCCGGGCTGTGGCACACTCGCGCGTTTTTCCGTTTCCGCACCCCGGCTTCGGGGCCTGTGCCGCATGCAGAACATCCTTCGCCAGATCGCCGCCGAGATCAAGATCACCCCCCAGCAGGTCAGCGCCGCCGTGGAGCTGCTGGATGGGGGCGCCACCGTGCCCTTCATCGCCCGCTACCGCAAAGAGGCCACGGGCGGGCTGGACGATGTGCAACTGCGCGAGCTGGAAGCGCGCCTGGCCTACCTGCGCGAGCTGGAAGACCGCCGCGCCGTGGTGCTCAAGGCCATCGACGAGCAGGGCAAGCTGACCGACCCGCTCCGCGCCGCGATTGCCGCCGCGCCCACCAAGCAGGAGCTGGAAGACCTATACCTGCCCTTCAAGCAAAAGCGCCGCACCAAGGGCCAGATTGCGCGCGAGTTCGGCATCGAGCCACTGGCCGACAAGCTGCTGGCCGACCCGACGCTGGACCCTGCCGTGGAGGCCGTGGCCTTCACCCGGCCGCCCGAGGTGCTGGACGACGGCAAGCCCGGTGCCGATTTCTCGACCGTGCCCGCCGTGCTGGACGGCGTGCGCGACATCCTGTCGGAGCGCTGGGCCGAAGACCCGGTGCTGGTGCAGGGCCTGCGCGAATGGCTCTGGGCCGAGGGCCTGCTGCGCTCCAAAAAGGTGGAAGGCAAGAACGAGGCCGACCCCGAGGTCAGCAAGTTCCGCGACTACTTCGACTACGACGAGCCCATCGGCCGTGTGCCCTCCCACCGTGCGCTGGCCGTGTTCCGCGGCCGCGCGCTCGAAATCCTGGATGCCAAGCTGGTGCTGCCTGTGGAGCCCGAGCCGGGCAAGCCCAGCATCGCCGAGGGCAAGATCGCCCTGCACCTGGGCTGGAGCCACCAGGGCCGCAAGGCCGACGATCTGCTGCGCAAATGCGTGGCCTGGACCTGGCGCGTGAAGCTCAGCCTCTCGACCGAGCGCGACCTGTTTGCCCGCCTGCGCGAGGAGGCCGAGAAAGTCGCCATCAAGGTGTTTGCCGACAACCTGCGCGACCTGCTGCTGGCAGCGCCCGCTGGCCCCCGCGTGGTGATGGGGCTGGACCCGGGCATCCGCACCGGCGTGAAGGTGGCCGTGGTGGACGCCACCGGCAAGCTGGTGGACACCGCCACCGTGTACCCGCACGAGCCCAAGCGCGACTGGGACGGCGCGTTGTTCACGCTCGCCAAGCTGTGTGAGAAGCACGGCGTGAACCTGATCGCCATTGGCAACGGCACCGCCAGCCGCGAGACCGACAAGCTCGCCGCCGACCTCATCAAGATGGCCGCCAAGGCCGAGCGCGCCATCGAGAAGGTGGTGGTCAGCGAAGCCGGGGCTTCGGTGTACAGCGCCAGCGAATACGCGTCGCAAGAAATGCCCGATGTGGACGTGAGCCTGCGCGGCGCGGCCAGCATTGCCCGCCGCCTGCAAGACCCGCTGGCCGAGCTGGTGAAGATCGACCCCAAGAGCATTGGTGTGGGCCAGTACCAGCACGACGTGAACCAGAGCGAACTCGCCCGCACCCTGGGCGCGGTGGTGGAAGACTGCGTGAACTCGGTGGGGGTGGACCTGAACACCGCCAGCGTGCCGCTGCTGTCGCGCGTGTCGGGCCTGTCGGCCAGTGTGGCCAAAGCGGTGGTACGCTGGCGCGAGGCGCACGGCGCGTTTTCCAACCGCAAGCAGCTCATGGAAGTGGCGGGCCTGGGGGCCAAGACCTTCGAGCAGGCCGCGGGCTTCCTGCGCATTCGTGGCGGCGACAACCCGCTCGACATGACCGGCGTGCACCCCGAAACCTACCCGGTGGTCGAAGCCATCATGGCCCAAACGGGCAAGCCCGTGACCGAGCTGATGGGCCGCGCCGACATGCTCAAGACCCTGCGGCCCGAGCTGTTTGCCAACGAGAAGTTCGGCGTCATCACCGTCAAGGACATCCTGTCTGAGCTGGAAAAACCCGGCCGCGACCCGCGCCCGGACTTCAAGGTGGCGCGCTTCAACGAGGGCGTGGAAGACATCCGCGACCTCAAGGTGGGCATGGTGCTCGAAGGCACGGTGAGCAACGTCGCCCAGTTCGGCGCCTTTGTGGACCTGGGCGTGCACCAGGACGGGCTGGTGCACGTGAGCCAGCTGGCCCACAAGTTCGTCAACGACGCGCGCGAAGTGGTCAAGACCGGCGACATCGTCAAGGTCAAGGTCATGGAAGTGGACGTGGAGCGCAAGCGCATCGGCCTGTCGATGAAGCTGGGCGACGCGCCGCCGCGCCAGGGCGGGGCAGGGCATGGCAACCGCTTCGAGCCTGCGCCGCGCCAGGGCGGCCCGCGCCGCGCGGCCGACCCGGCCCCGCAGTCGGCCATGGCCTCGGCCTTTGCCAAATTGCAGCAGGGGCGGCCCCGCTGACGCGGCTGTAACCACCGGGTACATAATCGGCAACATCGTCACAACCCGGTGCCCCGACATGGAGTTGTCTGCGCTGATGGCGCAACCAATGGTCTTGCCCAGCCTGCCGCGCGCGGTGGCTTTGCTCATGACCGAGCTGGCGCACGACGAACCCAACCTGCGCCGGGTCAACCAGTTCATCGGCATGGACCCGGTGCTCACCGGCCGTGTGCTGGAGCTGGCCAACGGCCCGGTGTTCATGGCCCCGGGCAAGGTGGCCGGTGTGCCCGAGGCGCTGGCATTGCTGAGCACCGCCCAGGTGCGGCAGATCGTGTCATCGGCCCGCCTGGGCACCACCTCGCGCTCGGTTCCGGGCGTGAACATGCAGCAGTTCTGGCGCTGCAGCCTCAACACCGCCAAGCTCGCGCGATCGCTGGCGGGCATCGTCCACCAGAACCAGCTTGCAGCCTACACAGCGGGCCTGCTGCACGCCTTGGGCGAACTGGTGCTGCACCTGGGCGACCCCGAACGGGTGCCCCATCTGGCCACACTGGCCCCACCGCTGGACGTGCGCCGCGCCCGCGTGGAGCGCCGTGTGGTGGGCTACACCTACGCCCAGGCCAGCGCCGCGCTGGCCCGCCGCTGGCAACTGCCGCAGGGGGTGGTAGACGCCCTGCAGTACCAGGACGCCCCGTTTGAAAACAAGGCCTACGAGCCGCTGGCGGGCGTTATCCACCTTGCATCCTGGCGTGCCCGTGCGCGCGAGGCCGGCATGGGTGAGAAGGAACTGGCCGTGTCCTTCCCGGGCGAGGTGGGGGTGATGCTGGGGCTGGACATCGACATGGTGCTGCAGCAAGACCCGATCGACTGGCATGTGAAGCCCGAGGTGGCGGATTACATGGTCTAGGCCGGGACTGGGCGTGGGCCGCGCTGCCGTGTGGTGGCGAATGCGCGCGCTGTGACCCTGGGCTTCAGCGCCCGCTGCTGCGCCCGACTCGTGAGAGGCCATCCAGGCGCGCTTTCGGTGGAGCATGGTCGGTTGAAGGCCGCCTGCATGGCCGTCCATGTCGCCTGCGTCTTCTGGGTGTTCTCGCGCGGGCGGCCTTTTGATTGCCAGGCCCTCTTTAAAACCTGCTGCTCCAGGCGTCGGCTCGTTCTGTCCGGTCTGAGCACCTGCCCCTTGCGTCACGCTGCGGACGCCCCGCCCCCCCTCCCTTTGCGACAATGCCGCGCATGAAAGCGCTGCGCATCCACGCCGGGCCGGTGGCCCGACAACACCTTGAACGCCATGGCCTTGCACCTTCGCATGTGCGGGTGATTCCGGCGGCGGCCGGGGGGCCCAAGGGTTTGATCCTGGGGCCGCTGGACCGTTTTCTGTTTGGCGACTGGCTGCCGCAGTCGGATCAGCCTGTGGACTTGGTGGGGGCGTCGATCGGTGCCTGGCGCATGGCCACGGCGTGTTTGCAGCAGTCGGTGGCGGCGTTTGAGCGGCTGGAGCACGACTACATCCACCAGGCTTACGACCTGCCCCCGGGCCAGAAGCGGCCCACGGCCGCGCATGTGAGCGAACGTTTTGGCCAGAACCTGGCGCTGTTCTATGGCGGCCGCGTGGCCGAGGTGCTGCAGCACCCGCGTTATCGGCTGCACATCGTCACCTCGCGCGGGCGACACCTGCTGGGGCAGGAACATCGCGTGGCCACGCCGCTCGGGTATCTGGGGGCGTTCTTGACCAACACTGTGCACCGCAAGGCCATGGGCGCGTGGCTGGAGCGCGTGGTGTTTTCCAGCCCCGAGGCGGGGGCCGCTGCGGCGCTGCCGTTTGCCACCACCGACTACCGCACGCGCCAGGTGCTGCTGTCGGAGGCGAACTTCATGCCTGCGCTGCAAGCGAGTTGCTCGATTCCGTTTGTGCTGCAGGCCGTGCACCACATTCCGGGGGCGCCGCGCGGTGCGTACTGGGATGGCGGCATTACCGACTACCACCTGCACCTGCAGTACCGGCCGCAGCAGGTCATCGCACCAAATGCTCCTGAAACGATAGCTTCAGAAGAAGCGCAGACAAGCACAACCAGCCATTTTGACCCGGGCTCCCAAAGCGCAGCAGGGGCTGGTGGTGCCAACGGCGCGGCGCAGGGCCTGGTGCTGTACCCGCATTTCCAGCAGGCGGTGATCCCGGGCTGGCTCGACAAGGGCCTGCGCTGGCGGCACCGGGCCACGCCCGCGCTCAATCGCATGGTGGTGCTGGCACCCTCGGCCGAATGGGTGGCCAGCCTGCCCAATGGCAAGCTGCCAGACCGTACCGACTTCACACGCTACGGCACCGACACGGCGGCGCGGGTGAAGGCCTGGTCGGCGGCCACGGCGGCCAGCCGGCAGTTGGCAGACGAGTTTGCGCAGTGGCTCGCGCGGCCCGATTTGTCGGTTGTGCATCCGCTGTGACCGAGGGACGCTCTGCATCATCCTGGCGAGGGTGCGCAGGTGCGGGTCGGGATGGATCGCAAGGCGCTTTTTGCAGCCCACAGCCGCGCGATGGGCACGAAACGCAACGCAGCGGGCCGCCCGATGCCGTGCCTGCGCAGACCGCAGGGCGTTGTGCAGAGCTTCCCGAGCCCGCGACGCAGGCCCGGTGGGCCGTCTTAGGCAGCAGGGCGCAGCAGTAGCCAGCCGCGCTCGGGCGTATCGGGTGCCACAGCGGGCAGCCAGTGGGCCGTCAGCCGTTGCGGCTGTACCGGCCCGCCAGGGATGGGCCGCACGGCCAGCCCGTCCAGCGTGTCGGCTGTCGCGCCGGAGGCGGCCTGCGCCACCCGTTCGAGTACGCGTTGCACAGGATCTGCCGGGCCCAGCAGTTCACGCAGTGCGCGGCCGTCGGGCGTGGCGGGGGCGGGCCACAGGGCCGCTGCGGCCGGGTTGGTGCGCAGCACCCGGCCATGCGCGTCCAGCGCCAGCAGTGGGTCGCTGCCGTGCTCCCACCAGATGTTCAGGCGCTGGGAAAGAGCGTCGGTCAGTTCCTGTGCCTGTACCTGCGGGGTGACGTCGGTGATCGTGCACAGCGTGCCCGCAGGGGTGCCTTCCACGGCCCGCAGCGGGGCATGGTGGCAGGCCATGTAGCGCGGCGCTTGCCCGGGCAGTTGCAGCTCGACCGGGTCGCTCGGGTCCAGGTGGCTTCGCACCGACTGCAGGGCCACGATGCGTTCGGCCGCGCTGCCCGCAGCTTCCATCAGGCGATGCCAGGCCTGATTGGTCGCACGCACCTCACCGTCTGCGCCTCGCATCACCAGGGGCCACGGCAGGGCGTCGATGAGCTCCCGGGTCAGGTGCAGTTGCTCGCTTTGCTGGCGCTGGGTGTCGTGCAGCGACAGCACGAGCGATTGCACCTTGCCCGCCATGTCGTTGAAGGTGCGCGACACCGCCTGGGCTTCGAGCGTGCCTTGCACCGGCATGCGCACATCCAGACGCCCTTGCCGAAACTGGTCGGTGGCCTCGCGCAAGCGGTGCAGCAGGCGGGCATTGGCACGCAGCAGGAGCGTCAACAGCACCAGGATCACCAGAATGTTGAGCGTGGTCAGCCGGGCCTGCCCGACCACTGTGCGCCACACCGGATCGGCCACCGGGCCAGGCTGCAGGGCCACGGTGAGCCGGGCCGTGCGGCCATCGGGCAGCAGCTGTGCCAGGTGCCTGCGCGGCGGCTGGATGCCGGCAAAGTCGATGAACCAATCGGGCGCCAGCGGGTGCAGTGGCTGCGCGGCCCAGCGCACCGGCGCCTGGCCCGGTGCCTGCCAGAGCAGCTCTTGCACATGGGGTTGGAGCGACCAGGATGCCTCGCGCAGCAGCTCTGCCTGCACCGCTGGGCCTTCTGCCTGGCGCTGCGCCAGCATCGGGCCCAGGGCTTGTGCAATGCGGCCCACCTCCACCTCGGCCCGCTGCTGGGCTTCCTGCGTTTCGGTGGTGACAAGCGTGTGGTAACGCACCACCGTGACGAGCACGATGATGAGCAGCACAGGGCCCAGCAGACGCGGGTAGGTGCCCTGCGTCAGCCAGGTCTTGAAATCGATTCCGCGCATGGGTGGGGGCGGCTCCGCAGCAGGCCGTGCAGCAGGGGGGGGCACGGCGGTAACGAAGTGTAGCCTTTCGTTACCATTGTGCGATACCGCACCGGGCCTGTGGCGCCCGCGCAGGCCGCTTTACAGAGAGGCGTGCAGCATCGCGCGGTAGTCGTCGGCGCTGGCCAGGCGCGGGTTGGTCTTGTGGCAGTGGTCGGCCAGTGCGCCGCGGATCACGTCGTCGAACACGTCGGGCGTCACGCCCAGCGCGGCCAGCCCGGTGGGCAGGCCCAGACGGGCATTGAGGTCGCGGATGGCCTCGGGGATGTCGCTGGCCGAGCCCAGGCCCATGGCGTGGGCCATGCGCTCCAGGCGGCGGTCGGCGCGCACGCTGTCGCAGTCGGCGTTGAAGCGCACCACGGCGGGCAGGAACAGGGCATTGAGCGTGCCGTGGTGCAGGCGTGGGTTGATGCCACCCAGGCTGTGGCTCAGGCTGTGCACGCAGCCCAGGCCCTTCTGGAAGGCCATCGCGCCCTGCATGCTCGCGCTCATCATCTGGCGGCGGGCCTCGCGGTCGGCACCGTTCTGCGTGGCGGGCACGATGTGCGCCCAGCCGCGCGTGAGCCCATCCAGCGCAATGCCGTCGGCCGGCGGGTTGAAGGCGGACGACATGAAGGTTTCCATGCAGTGCGCAATGGCGTCCATGCCGGTCGCGGCGGTCAGCAGCGGCGGCAGGCCCAGCGTGAGCTCAGGGTCGCAGATGGCGGCCTTGGGCACCAGGTTCCAGGAGTGAAAGCCCAGCTTGCGGTGGTCATCCACGATGATGATCGCGCCGCGCGCCACCTCGCTGCCCGTGCCGCTGGTCGTGGGCACGGCGATCAGGGGCGCCGCCCGCTCGGTGATGCGCGGTGAGCCGCCTTCGATGGTGGCGTAGTGGGTAAGCGGTCCCTCGTGCGTGGCCGCAATCGCGATGCCCTTGGCGCAGTCGATGGCCGAGCCGCCGCCCACGGCGATCAGGCCGTCGCAGCCCTGCGCGTGGTACAGCGCGGTGGCCGCACGCACGGCGGCTTCGGTGGGGTTCGACGGGGTTTGATCGAATACGGCATGGGGCAGATCGCCCAGCGCATCCAACGCCTTCTGCAGCACGCCTGCGGCGCGCACGCCGGCGTCGGTAACCACCAGGGGCCGCGTGATGCCCACGCGCGCGCATTCCTGGCGCAGCAGTTGCACAGCGCCAAAGTCGAACTGGATCTGGGTGACGTAGTAGATGAGGGCCATGGTCCGGAGCAAAGGGTTGGGCACTGCGCACAGCGCTGCGCATGCGGCTACGATTGGCTGCGCCGGGGGAGGGAGACACGACACCCGCGGCCGGCCACGGGGGGCTGTCGCGCAGGCGCGGACGCCGCCCCGGCCATTGCGCACACTGTACAACCGGAGACGAACATGAAGCACCCCCGCACCCTGCTGGCCGCGGCCTGGGCCGTCGCTTGCGTGACAAGCGCCCACGCCGCCTGCCTGACCGATGCCCAGGTCACCGAGCTTGCAGGCCACTACATGGCCCGCACGCCTGCCCCCAACCCACAAAACCTCAGCGATGCTGATGGCGCCTGCACCCGCGCCAAGCTCAACGCCGCGCTTGCGCCGCGCTTGGGCAAGGTCATCGGCTACAAGGCCGGGCTCACCAACCCGGCCGTGCAAAAGCGCTTCAACACCGACAAGCCGGTGTGGGGCGTGCTGTACGAGGGCATGGTGCTGGCCAATGGGGCCACGGTCGAGGCTGCCTTCGGCGCGCGCCCGCTGTTTGAAGCCGACATGCTCGTGCGCGTGCGCAGCAGCGCCATCCACCGGGCGCGCACGCCGGCCGAGGTGCTGGACGCCATCGACCAGGTGATCCCGTTTATCGAACTTCCCGACCTGGTGGTGCAGGCCCCCCCGCAGCTCAATGGCGCGGGTGTGGCCGCCATCAACGTGGGCGCACGCCTGGGCGTGGCCGGAGCACCGCTCGCCATTCCGGCCTACCGCGCCGAGCGCTATGTGCTGCTGGATGCGCTGCGCGACATGAACGTGTCGCTCACCGACGGCAGCGGCGCGCGCCTGGGGGGCGGCAAGGGCTCCGACATCCTCGAACATCCGCTGAACGCCGTGGTGTGGCTGGCCGAAGCGCTGGCCAAGGAGGGCATCACGCTCAAGCCGGGCGATCTGCTGAGCTTGGGCTCGTTTTCGCCGCTGCTGCCGCCCAAGGCGGGTCAGAGCGTGACGGTGACCTACGACGGCCTACCCGGCGCTGCGCCGGTGCGCGTGCAGTTCAAGTGACGGCGCAAGGGGTTCTCGCGTGACGCAGCGCCATCCGTCCATCCACCTCACCCGCCTCACGCCCGCGATGCGCAGCGTGCTGGACCGCATGGCGCGCGCAGGGCATCCGCCGCTGCACACGCGCACGCCGGCCGAAGCACGCCGCGCTTATGAGGCGGGGGCGGGCGTGCTCGAAGTGCCGGTGGCCACACTCCCGCGGGTCGAAGATTTCGACCTGCCCGCGCGTGACGGCTCCCGGCTGCGCGCTCGCCTGTACGCGCCCAGCACCGCTGCGGGCCTGCCGCTGCTGCTGTACCTGCACGGCGGCGGCTTCACGGTGGGCAGCATCGCCACGCACGATGTGCTGTGCCGCGAGCTGGCGCGCCTGTCGGGCGCGATGGTGGTGTCGCTCGACTACCGCCTGGCGCCCGAACACCGCTTTCCGACGGCCAGCGACGACGCCTGGGACGCCCTGGCGTGGCTGGCGGCCCACGCGGCGCAGCTGGGCGCCGACCCCGCGCGCCTGGCCGTGGGTGGCGACAGCGCGGGTGGCACGCTGGCCGCGGTCAACGCCATCCTGGCGCGCGACCGGGGCCTGCCGCTGGCGCTGCAGCTCTTGTTCTACCCGGGCTGCACCGCGCACCAGGACACGCCTTCGCACAGCACCTACGCCGAAGGTTTGGTGCTGGAAGCCGCGGCCATCGAGTGGTTCTTTGCGCACTATGTACAGGGCCCGCAGCAGCGTGAAGACTGGCGCTTTGCACCGCTGAATGCGCCCGACGTGGACGGCGTGGCCCCGGCCTGGATAGGCCTGGCCGAATGCGATCCGTTGGTGGACGAAGGCATCGACTACGCCGACAAGCTGCGCGCTGCGGGCGTGGCGGTGGACCTGGAGATCTACCGCGGTGTGACCCACGAATTCATCAAAATGGGCCGTGCCATCCCCGAAGCGCGGCAGGCCCATGCCGATGCCGCAGCGGCCCTGCGGCGCGCGTTTGCCCTGGAGTCCTGATGCCGGCTGCTGCCCCGTCCCGTGCTGCCTTCCGTTCGTTCCTGCGCCTGCGTGTGCGCTGGGCCGAGGTGGACATGCAGAAAATCGTCTTCAACGGCCACTACCTCACGTACCTGGACACGGCCATGTCCGAGTACTGGCGGGCGCTCGCGCTGCCCTACGAGGCCTCGATGGAGGTGCTGGGCGGCGAGATGTACGTGAAGAAGGCCACGCTCGAATACCACGCGTCGGCCCGACTCGACGACACGCTGGACGTGGGCCTGCGCTGTGCGCGCATCGGCAACTCGTCCTGCCTGTTCGAGGGCGGCATCTTCGCGGGCGACCGGCTGCTCGTGTCGGGCGAATTGCTGTACGTGTTTGCCGACCCGCACACGCAGACCTCGCGCCCCGTGCCACCGGCCTTGCGCGCGCTGTTTGAGGGCTACGAAGCCGGGGCCGATGTGGTGGAGGTGCGCAGCGGCGACTGGCACGCACTGGGCCGCGACGCCGCCCGCGTACGCACGGCCGTGTTCGTGCGCGAGCAGGGCATTGCGCCCGAGGTGGAGGCCGACGCCCTGGACGCCACCGCCCGCCACGCTGTGGTCTACAACCGCCTGGGCATGGCCGTGGCCACGGGCCGGCTGTTGCAGCCTGCACCCGGCCTGGGGCGCATTGGCCGTATGGCGGTGGATCGCTCGCTGCGCGGATCGGGCTGGGGGTTGCGGGTGCTCGATGCGCTCGTGCAGTCCGCACGCGAGCGCGGCGACCGCAGCGTGGAACTGCACGCCCAGGCCAGCGCCCAGGGCTTTTACGAGCGCGCGGGCTTTGCCGTCACCGGCGAGTCCTATGTCGAAGCGGGTCTGCTGCATGTGCCGATGGCACGGGCACTGTGAGGATGGCGGCAGGAGGCCGCGGCAACTGGTTTGCTACTGATTTGGTAGCAAACTATTGAGCGGGGATAAGCACAAGCCCCCGTTTGGGGCTGTGCTTTTTGGGGGCACGTCGCCCAACACCACCCCAGGCCGCCCCGCGGGCGCTCAAAGGTCTTCCAGCAGCGGGTAGGGCAAGCTGTCGATCTGCAGCGCCATACCGGGTGCTGCGCCCGCATACAGCGGGCCTTCGGCCGCCGCGATCTGCAGCGACACCAGCAGCGCCGCCCCACCGTGTGGGGCCGGGGCGGCCTGGACCACCAGACCGCAGGGTTGCTCGGGGTCGGCCGGGCTGAACACTTCGGTGCCTGCGGGCAGCACGGCAGCCGCCAGCGCCCGGTAGGTGCGCCGCTTGATGGCCCCGCGGAACTGGCTGCGCGCCACGACTTCCTGCCCCGGGTAGCAGCCCTTTTTGAAGCTCACGCCGCCGATGGATTCGTAATTGAGCATCTGCGGCACCAGCTGGTCGGCCACGGCGGGCGAGACCGTCGCCACGCCGCTGCGCACCTCAGCCCAGGCCCACAGGGCCGTATCCAGCAGCGCGCCGGCGGGCGGGGGCGATCCGGCAGGGGCCACGTGCAGCGCCAGCGGCGTGCCATCGGCCGGGTACCCATGGACGATGCGGGCCTCGCCGTGGGTGGCCAGCGTCCAGGGCGGCTGCGGCCCGCCGGGCACCGCGCTGCCTGCCAGGCCGTGCAGCGACCATTGATCGCTTTCGTCGCGCACTTGCGCCTTGGCGCGCAGCACAAACATGGCCAGGCGCTTGGCCGTGGACGCCGCCAGCTCGCGGTGGCACACGAGCAGGATGTCGTCGGCGCTGCGCTTGAAGCCCACCATGCTGGCCAGCATGCGGCCCTTGGCCGATAGATAGCCCGCCAGACGCGCGTGCTGGGGGTCGAGCAGGGCGAAGTCCTGCGTGAGTTGTCCGTGGATGAATCGGGCCGCGTCTTCGCCTGTGACCCGGATCACGCCCAGGTGAGACAGCGCGGCCACGCCGTCGAGAGGTGCAAACATGCCTGAATTATGATGGCCGGCTCCATACACACAGGCAGCAGGGTTGTGCGTCGTTTCTTCGCTTGGATCGTTGTGATGGCCCTGCTCGCCGCGGGTGCCGTGGCCTGGTGGCTGCACCAGCCCATCACACAGGCTGCAGAGCCGCTGGAGCTGGCCATCGAGCCCGGCACCTCGCCCCGCGCGATTGCGCGCGACGTTGCTGCCGCAGGTGCGCAGGTGCATCCGGGGCTGCTGTACTGGTGGTTCCGCCTGTCGGGGCAAGACCGGCAGATCAAGGCGGGCAACTACGAGATTCCGGCCGGTACCACGCCCCGGGCGCTGCTGTCGAAGCTGGTGCGGGGCGAGGAGGCATTGCGGGCGGTGACGCTGGTCGAGGGCTGGACCTTCCGCCAGGTGCGCCAGGCACTGGCGCGGGAAGAAGGCCTCAAGCCCGACACCGCCGGGCTTGCCGACGCCGCCATCATGGAGCGGCTGGGCCGCCCGGGCGTGCATCCCGAAGGCCGTTTCTTCCCCGACACCTACACCTACGCCAAAGGCGCGAGCGACCTGGCGGTGCTGCGGCGCGCGCTGCATGCGATGGACAAGCGCCTCGAAGCCGCCTGGGCCCAGCGTCTGCCCGACCTGCCGCTGCGCTCGGCCGATGAAGCGCTGATCCTGGCCAGCATCGTCGAGAAGGAAACTGGCCGCGCGCAAGACCGCGGCCAGATTGCCGGCGTGTTCGTCAACCGCCTGCGCCAGGGCATGCTGCTGCAGACCGACCCGACCGTGATCTACGGCCTGGGCGAGAAGTTCGACGGCAACCTGCGCCGCCGCGACCTGACCACCGACACCCCCTGGAACACGTACACCCGCCCGGGCCTGCCGCCCACGCCTATTGCCATGCCCGGCAAGGCGGCCTTGCTGGCGGCCGTGCAGCCCGAGGCCACGCGGGCGTTCTACTTTGTGGCGCGCGGCGATGGCAGCAGCCATTTCAGCGCCACGCTGGACGAACACAACCGCGCGGTCAACAAGTACCAGCGTGCCCCTTGAAAGAGCCCCATGTCACGTACCGGCCTGTTCATCAGTCTCGAAGGCATCGACGGCGCGGGCAAAAGCTCGCACCTCGATGGCCTGGCCCAGGCGTTCCGTGCGCAGGGGCGTACCGTGGTCGTCACACGCGAGCCGGGCGGCACCCCACTCGCCGAGCAACTGCGCGCGCTGGTGCTGCACCAGCCCATGGACGCACTGACCGAGGCCCTGCTTGTGTTTGCGGCGCGGCGCGACCATTTGCAGCAGGTGATCGAGCCTGCGCTGGCACGCGGCGAGGTGGTGCTGTGCGACCGCTTTACCGACGCCACGTTTGCCTACCAGGGTGCAGGGCGGGGGTTCGACCTCGGGCAGCTCGCGCAGCTCGAGCGCATGGTGCAGAGCGGGCTGGGGCCTGATCCGTCCCGCCTGCGCGAGCCGGATCTGACGCTGTGGTTCGACCTGCCAGCCGATGTGGCCGCAGCCCGCCTTGCCGATGCCCGCGCGCCCGACCGGTTTGAGGCAGAGCCTGCGCTGTTCTTCGAGCGGGTCGCCCAGGGCTACGCGGCGCGCGCGTCCGCCGCACCGCAGCGCTTTGCGCGCATCGACGCCGGGCAGGACCGCCACCGCGTCTGGCAGCAGGTCACCGCGCAGCTGGTGCGCCGGGGCTGGTTGGCCATCATGGTGCCCACGCCCCAGGGGCTCGCATGAGCGAGGCTTCGATCCCGCCCTGGATTGCGCGCCAGCGCGCCCAGCTGCTGGCCCAGCGGGGCCACGCCTGGCTGCTGAACGGGCCCTCGGGCCTTGGGCAGTACACGCTGGCACTCGAATTGGTGCGCGCCTGGCTTTGCGACCAGCCCGGCCCGGGCGGTGCCTGCGGCCAGTGCCCGAGCTGCCATGGCATCGAGGTGCGCACGCACACCGACCTGTGCGTGCTCATGCCGGAGGTGCAGATGCTCGCCCTGGGCTGGCCGCTGCCCGAGAAAGCCCAGGCCGAGCTGGACGACAAGAAACGCAAGCCCAGCAAGGAAATTCGCGTCGAGGCGCTGCGCGATGCCGTGGAGTTTGCGCAGCGCACCTCGGGCCGCGGCCGCGGCAAGGCCGTGCTGGTGTACCCCGCAGAGCAGATGAACACCGTGGCGGCCAACGCGCTGCTCAAGACGCTGGAAGAGCCCGCAGGCGATGTGCGCTTTGTGCTGGCCACCGAGGCCGTGCACCAGTTGCTGCCCACCATCCGCAGCCGCTGTCTTGCGCACACCCTGCAGTGGCCCCAGGCCGATGAGGCGCAGGCCTGGCTGCAGTCGCAAGGCGTGTCGGCCGCAGATGCGGTGGCCGCGCTGCAGGCCGCTGGCGGGCGCCCGGACGATGCCTTGCGCCTCGCGCAGAGCGCAGGTGCGGCGGCAGCGCTGGCCCAGGTGCCACGGGCCTTGCAGCGGGGCGAAGTGGCAGCGCTTGCCGACCTGAGCGGGCCCCAGGCCGTGGCTCTGCTGCAGAAGGTCTGCCACGACGCCATGGCCGTGGCTGTGGGCGCTGCCCCGCGGTTTTTTGCACCCGATGCGCTGCCCCGGGGTGCGGCACTGCCCGCGCTGGTGCGCTGGTCCAAGGCCCTGGCGCAGGCGGCGCGCACGGCCGATCATCCGTTCCAGGCCGGGTTGATGGCCGAAGCGCTTGTCGCCCAGGCGCGAAACGCCCTAAACTCCAGAGCCTGACAGGCCCCACCATGAGCACACCCTCTTCGACCCCGCGCCCGAGCGTGATGCAGCTCGCCATCAAAGAAAAGGCGGCACTGTACGCGGCGTACATTCCGTTCTTCAACGAGGGCGGCATTTTTGTACCCACCCCGCGCGAGTACCGGCTGGGCGACGACGTGTATGTGCTGCTGACCCTGCCGGAGGACACGCAGCGCTACCCGGTGGCGGGCCGCGTGGCCTGGGTGACCCCGGCGCGTGCGTCGGGCAACCGCACGCAGGGGGTGGGCATCCAGTTTCCGAAAGACGAAAAGTCTCGCCAGCTCAAGGTCCGGATCGAGGAACTGCTCGGGACGGCGCTCGGATCTGACCGACCGACCCAGACCATCTGACCGCTTCGATTGCCGACGGGCCGACCCGGACTGCGGTGTCGGCCTTTTGTTTTGGGGTCCCCCAATGTTCACCGACTCGCATTGCCACCTGAATTTCGAAGAACTGCGCAGCCAGCTACCCGCCATCCGGGTCGCCATGGCCGAGGCGCGCGTCGACCGGGCGCTTTGCATCTGCACCACGATGGAAGAGTTTCCGGAGGTGCACGCGCTCGCGCTGGCGCACGATAATTTTTGGGCGACTGCGGGTGTTCACCCCGACAACGAGGGCGTAGAAGAGCCGACCCTGGAGCGTTTGGTGGACTGCGCGCGCCAGACCCGTGTGGTGGCGGTGGGCGAGACGGGACTCGACTACTACGGCATGGAAGACCGCAAGGGCGGGCGCAGCATCGCCGACCTTGAGTGGCAACGCACCCGCTTTCGCACCCACATCGAGGCCGCGCAAACCGTGCGCAAGCCGCTGGTGATTCACACCCGCAGCGCGTCCGACGACACGTTGGCCATTCTGCGCGAGCACGGTGAGGACGGTCGCGAAGGCCAGGCGGGCGGTGTTTTTCACTGCTTCACCGAATCGCTGGACGTGGCGCGTGAGGCGCTGGACATGGGTTTTTACATCTCGTTTTCCGGCATCGTCACCTTCAAGAGCGCGCAGGCGCTGCGCGAGGTGGCAGCGTTTGTGCCAGAGGACCGCATCCTGATCGAAACCGACAGCCCCTATCTGGCACCCGTGCCGTATCGCGGCAAGGTCAACACGCCCGCCTACGTGCCGTACGTGGCGCAGCAGCTTGCCGATGTGCGTGGGGTTCCGCTTGAACAGATTGCGCAAGTGACAAGCCGCAACTTCGAACAACTTTTTGCGGGAGTGACCGCATGAGCGCCCCCATCAGCCGCCGACACGCCCTGGTCTGGTGTCTGGGCATGGGCCTCGGACTGCCGGCCCACGCGGGGTCTTACGAGGACTTTTTTGTAGCGGTTCAGCGGGACGACGCCCCCACGATTGCGGCATTGCTGCGACGCGGCTTTGACCCCAACACCCGCGATCCCAAGGGCGAGGTTGCCATCACCTTGGCGCTGCAGGGCGGGGCGCTGAAGGCGGCGCAAGCGCTGCTGGCCTCTCGCATGCTCCACGTCAACGCATTGAACCGCAACGGCGAGAGCCCTCTGATGATGGCAGCGCTCAAGGGCCATGTGGCCGAGGCACGCACCCTGATCGCGCGCGATGCCGATGTCAACAAGACGGGCTGGACGCCTCTGCACTACGCAGCCACGGGCACCTCGGCCCAGCAGACCGAGCTGATTGCGCTGCTGATCGAGCACCACGCCTACATTGACGCCGCTTCGCCCAATGGCACCACGCCGCTGATGATGGCCGCGCACTATGGCACGGCCGAAGCGGTGCGCCTGCTGCTGCAGGAGGGCGCCGATCCGACGCTGCGCAATGCGCTCGGGCTGACGGCTGCCGACTTCGCGCTGCGTGCAAGCAGGCAGCCGATTGCCGACATGGTGGTCGAGGCCATTCGGCAGCGGCAGCCCAAGCGCGGGCAGTGGTAGGCAGGGCTGCGCGGCCGCTCAAGTCTGCGTGCCCACGCCTTCTTCGGCCCCTGCCTCGGCTGGCCGTGCCTGCAGGCGGGCATAGAGCCCTCCCAGCGCCAGCAGCGCGTGGTGGGTGCCTTGTTCGACAATGCGCCCGCGCTCCATCACCACCACACGGTCGGCGTGTTCGATGGTGGACAGCCGGTGCGCAATCACCAGCGTCGTGCGGCCCTGCATCAGGCGTTGCAGCGCATCCTGGACGAGCCGCTCGGACTCGGTGTCCAGCGCCGAAGTGGCCTCGTCCAGAATGAGCACCGGCGCGTCCTTGTACAGCGCGCGGGCAATGGCCAAGCGCTGGCGCTGGCCACCCGAGAGCTGCGCTGCGTTGTGCCCGACCACCGTGTGAATACCTTGCGGGAGCTGCCGCACATGCTGTGCGAGGTTGGCGGCTTCCAGGCATTGCCACACGCGGGCTTCGTCAGGCTGCGCACCAAGCGCCACGTTGGCAGCAATGCTGTCGTTGAACATGACCACATCCTGGCTGACCATGGCGAACTGCGCGCGCAGCGCGGCCAGGTTCCAGTCGCCCAGCGAGACGCCGTCGAGTTGCACCGTGCCGGCGTTGGGGAGCAGGAACCGCGGCAGCAGGTTCACCAGCGTTGTCTTGCCTGCACCCGACGGCCCCACCAGGGCCACGACTTCCCCCGGCTGGATCTGCAGGTCCACCCCGTCGAGGGCTTTGCCGTGGTCTTCACGGAACTGGACCTGAACGCCTTCCAGCACGATGTGGCCGCGCGCTCGGCCCGGCGCGTGTGGGCCGGACGGTTCCGCCGCCGTCTGACCCATCAGGTTCAGGCCCCGTTCCAGCGCTGCGACGCCGCGTGTAATCGGGTTGGCCACATCGGCCAGCCGGCGAATCGGTGCAATAAGCATGAGCATGGCCGTGATAAACGCCACGAAGCCACCCACCGTGACGTCTTGCGTGCCGGTGCCCAGCCGGCTTTGCCACAGCGCCACGCAGATCACGGCCGACAGCGCGCCGGCGGCCAACAGCTGCGTCAAGGGCGTCATGGCCGCTGAGGCGATGGTCGCCTTGATGGCCAGTCGCCGCAGGGTTCGGCTCAGTCCGTCAAAGCGTGTCGCCTGGGCAGCCTCTGCGCCGTGCAGTCGCACCATGCGGTGCGCCAGCACGTTTTCCTCCACCACATAGGCCAGTGCGTCCGTGGCCTCCTGGCTGGTCTTGGTGATGCGGTATAGGCGCTTGGACAGGGTCTTCATGATCCAGGCCACACCTGGGACCACGGCTGCCACGATCAGGGTGAGCTGCCAGTTGAGATAGAGCAGATAGAGCAGCAGCGCAATCAGCGTAAAGCCGTCACGCGAGATGCCCAGCATGGCCTGCACCAGGAGGTTGGCGCCGGTCTGCACTTCGTACACCACGGTATTCGACAGTGCACTGGCAGACTGCTTCGTAAAGAGCCCCATGTCGGCAGCCAGTACCCGCTGGAAGAGCTCTTTGCGCAGCCTGAGCATGCCTTCATTGGCAATGCGCGCCAACGCGTACTGGCCTGCAAACTGCGCAATGCCGCGGATTAGGAACACACCGATGATGGCCGCTGGCACCCACCAGAGCGACAGGGTGCCCTGTGTGAAGCCCTGGTCCAGCAAGGGTTGCAGCAGCGCCGGAATCATTGGCTCCGTGACGGCACCGATCAACGTGGCCAGGATGGCCACGGTCCATGCGGCAGTCTGGCCGCCGAAGTACACCATCAGCCGTTGAAGCCGCTGGCGCAGGGGCAGGGTGGAAGTGGGCGTACCAGCAGTGGACTGGGTACTGGGTGGAGCGGCCGGGGCCGTGGTGTCGGGGGAGGAGGGGGCATCGGCCATGGCGGCTGCGATTCTACGGGGCGCCTGCACCGTGGGCATGGACCATGATCGGCACAGTTTGTCACAGGGACTTTGACCCAGTGTGTAACATTCACGGCCTTCAGGCGGCGCGAATGCACAGCGTTGCCGCAGCCCTCCATGAAGCCGCTTTCTCTATGACCATTGAAAACCATGGCGCGGGCGGGTCCCGCACGTCGCGTCGCCTTTGTCTCGCCTCTTTGCTCAGCGTTCCGGCGGCACCAGCGCTGGCGCAGTTCCGTATGGAGGTGACGGGTGTCGGCCTCACCCAGTTGCCCGTGGCCATCGCGCCTTTTCGTGGCGACGCGCTCGCGCCTCAGAAAATCGCGGCCATCGTGCAGGCCGATCTGGAGCGCAGTGGGCAGTTTCGCTCGGTCGATACCTCTGGGTCGCAACTGGACGAAGCTTCGCGTCCTGACCTGGCGCTGTGGCGTCAGCGCACCGCCGACGCCCTGGCCACTGGCAGCATCACACGATTGGCGGACGGTCGTTTTGACATCCGTTTCCGGTTGTGGGACGTGGTCAAGGGCGCGGACTTGGGAGGGCAGAGTTTTCTGGTCACCCAGGCCGATCTGCGTTTGGTGGCACATCGCATTGCCGACTACATCTACGAAAAGCTCACCGGAGAGCGTGGCATTTTCTCGACGCGGATCGCCTACGTCACCAAGAACGGAACGCGCTACAGCCTGTGGGTGGCCGATGCCGACGGTGAGAACGCTCAGTCTGCATTGACCAGTCCTGAGCCCATCATTTCTCCCGCGTGGTCGCCCAACGGGGCCCAACTGGCCTATGTGTCCTTCGAGTCCCGCAAACCCGTGGTGTACGTGCATGAAGTGGCCACGGGAAGGCGCCGTCTGATCGCCAACTTCAGAGGTTCCAACAGCGCTCCTGCGTGGTCTCCAGACGGCCGCACCCTCGCGGTCACGCTCAGCCGCGACGGCAACTCGCAGCTCTACACCATCGATGCTGGCGGGGGCGAGCCTCGCCGGCTGATGCAGAGCAGTGGCATCGATACCGAGCCTGTTTTTTCGAGCGATGGGCGCACGATCTACTTTGTGAGCGATCGTGGTGGCGCACCGCAGATCTACCGTGTGCCGGTGGCGGGTGGCAATGCCGAGCGGGTGACGTTCTCGGGGTCTTACAACATCTCTCCGAGCGTGAGTGCTGATGGCAAATGGCTGGCCTATATCTCGCGCATTGGTGGAGCTTTCAAGCTGCATGCCATGGATCTGGCCTCCGGAGCCGTGTCGGCCGTTACCGATACCACGGCCGATGAGAACCCCAGTTTCGCTCCCAACAGTCGCTTGATTGTCTATGCGACCCAGCAGCAAGGCCGGGAGGCGCTGATGACCACCACGGTTGACGGTCGCATCAAGACACGACTTGCCGGACAAGGCGGCGACCTGCGCGAGCCCGACTGGGGCCCTTTCCAAAAGCAGTGAACTTTTCGTTTTCTTTCTATCTCAAGCCTTCAAGGAACTTCACACCATCATGATCAAACGACTCTCTCTCACTCTCGCAATCGTGGCCGCTCTGACGGCCTGCAGCTCTGGCGTCAAGCTCAACGACGTGCCCGTGGAAGACAAAAACGCTTCGTCGGCGGCAGCGGCCGGTGCAGGCGCCAATACTGGCGCTTCGAGCCAGAGCGGTGTGGCTGGAGTGGATCTGGGTGCCTCGTCGCGCGACACCATGGGCCCCGCAGGCGTGGGACGGATCGTGTACTTCGACTACGACAGTTACGTCATCAAGCCTGAGTTTCAGTCCCTGATCGAATCGCACTCCCGCTTCATCAAAGCCAGCAACGGCCAGCGGAAAGTCATGATTGAGGGGCATACCGACGAGCGCGGCGGTCGTGAGTACAACCTCGCACTCGGACAGAAGCGTGCCGAGGCAGTACGGCGTTCGCTGGCGCTACTTGGCGTGCCGGAAAGCCAGATGGAGGCGGTCAGTTTCGGCAAGGAAAAACCGGCCGCTCAGGGCAGCACCGAAGACGCGCACGCCCAAAACCGACGCACTGAGTTGTCGTACCGCTGATGCGCAGTGTTCACATGAAGGCATGCCCTCGCTGGAGCGTTCGCGCCAGCGCTTTCGCGGCCGCTCTGCTCTTGGCTCTGCCCGGACACGCGGCCATCTTCGAGGATGGCGACGCCCGGCGCGCCATCCTGGAGTTGCGCCAGCGCTTTGACGCGCTGCAGACCCAGCAGCAGCGCAGCGCCGAAGAACTTCGGCGCGCTGCGGAAGAGTCGGCACAGTTGCGCCGTAGCCTTCTGGAGTTGGCCTCGCAGATTGAAGGCCTGCGCGCAGAGCAGGCGCAGCTGCGAGGACTGAACGAGCAACTGCAGCGCGAGGTGACAGAGCTGCAGCGCCGCCAGAAGGACATGGCGCAGGGTGTTGACGAGCGTCTGCGGCAGTTCGAGCCTGTCAAGGTGTCGGTGGACGGTCAGGAATTCATGGCCGACCCAGCCGAAAAGCGTGATTACGACGCTGCATGGGCGCAGTTCCGGGCAGGGCGTTTGAGCGAGTCGGTGCAGGCGTTCACTGCGTTCCTGCGACAGTACCCACGCAGCGGCTATGTGCCCTCTGTGCGGTTCTGGATGGGCAATGCACATTTTTCGAGCCGCGATTACAAAGAGTCCATGGCCCAGTTCCGCGCGATGCTCTCGGAGGCCCCGCAGCATGCGAGAGCCCCCGAGGCGGCCTTGTCGATTGCAAGCTGCCAAGTGGAACTCAAAGACACACGCGGTGCGCGCAAGACGTTGGAGGAGCTGATCAAGACCTATCCGCAGTCCGAGGCCGCAGCGGCTGCGCGCGAGCGACTTGCGCGGCTGAAGTGATGTCGGCTACTGCGCCTGCCACCAGTACCGAATCGCTAGACTTGGACCGGCGTTTCTCTGGCCTTGAGCGCTTGTACGGCAAAGCGGGCGCTGCCCGGATCCGGAGCGCTCATGTGGCTGTAGTTGGTATCGGCGGCGTGGGCTCTTGGGCTGCGGAAGCGCTGGCCCGCAGTGGAGTCGCGCGGTTGACCCTGATCGATCTGGACCATGTGGCCGAGTCCAATATCAACCGCCAGATTCATGCGACCAACGCTACCGTTGGGCAGGCGAAAGTACAGGCCATGCGCGAGCGCATTGCCAGCATCCATCCGGATTGTGAGGTGCAGGCCATCGAGGAATTTGTCGAACCCGCAAACTGGTTGGACCTTGTGAGCGCCACTACCGTCAGCCCGCTCTCCGCGGTGCTGGATGCGTGCGATCAGATGCGGGCCAAGGTCACCATGGCCGCGTGGGCCCGGGCCGAGGGGATGCCTTTCTTGAGCGTGGGAGCGGCTGGGGGTAAGCGTCAGGCACACCGTGTTGAACTCGCAGATATCTCGCAAGCCACCCACGATCCTCTGCTGGCGCAATTGCGCTACCAGCTGCGCAAACACCATGGCGCGCCCAAGGATGGTAAAGCCATGCGTGTTGAGGCGGTCTTCAGCCGGGAGGCGGTAGCGCCTCCCGATCCGTCCTGCCAGATCGATGGAGACGGCTCGCTCAACTGTCACGGGTACGGCTCGGTGGTTACTGTCACGGCCACGTTTGGGCTGGTGGCGGCTGGCCGACTGCTCGAGCGATTGGCTGCCGGCTAAAGGTGTCCGGGTAAGAGATTGGATCGCATGAAAAAGCGCTATAATCTCGGTCTTCGCTGAAAACCAACCCGTTTGGTTTTTTCGAGTGGGACGTTAGCTCAGTTGGTAGAGCAGCGGACTTTTAATCCGTTGGTCACAAGTTCGAATCTTGTACGTCCTACCACCGAATTCCTTGTGAATGCTGGAAACCCTGCTACAAAAACGTAGCGGGGTTTTTTGTTTTTAGCGCTGCTCTTTTGGGCGTGGCGCTGCTAGAGGGGCGGACGGGGAGGGGTCGAACGGGTACTGTGTTGGTATTCGTTGTGGTGCTGCATTCGATGCAGGCGCGGTTGTTGCACTCTCATCGGTGGCATGGGCCGTGCGGCAAGCAACAAAAAGCCCCTGAATCTTGCGAATCAGGGGCTTTAATGTGGTGCCGGAGAGATGAATCGAACACCCGACCTTCTCATTACGAATGAGCTGCTCTACCGACTGAGCTACACCGGCGAAGACTTAAATTATACAACGGAATGGTAGCTTGTCACGCGTTCCACTTCGTTTTTGGAGCCCAGGATCACGCTCACGCGCTCGTGCAATTGGGCTGGCTGCAGTTCCAGAATGCGCTGGCGGCCGTTGGTCGCGGCACCGCCAGCTTGTTCGACCAGCCAGGACATCGGATTGGCTTCGTACATCAGGCGCAGCTTGCCCGGTTTGTTCGGCTCCCGCTTGTCCCAGGGGTACATGAAGATGCCGCCGCGTGTGAGGATACGGTGCACATCGGCCACCATGGAGGCGATCCAGCGCATGTTGAAGTCCTTGCCGCGTGGGCCGTCCTTGCCTTGCAGGCATTCGTCGATGTAGCGCTTGACCGGCGCGTCCCAGTGGCGCATGTTGCTCATGTTGATCGCGAATTCCTTGGTGTCTTCCGGAATGCGCACGTTCTCTTCGGTGAGCACGAAGGAGCCCTGCTCGCGGTCCAGTGTGAACATGGCCACGCCGTCTCCAACGGTCAGCACCAGGGTGGTCTGGGGGCCGTAGATGCAGTAGCCTGCCGCCACCTGCTGGGTGCCGGGTTGCAGGAAGTCGGATTCCTCCACGCCACGGTCCCCGTCGGGCTTCTTGAGCACGCTGAAGATGGTGCCGATGCTCACGTTCACATCGATGTTGGACGAGCCGTCCAGCGGATCGAACAGCAGCAGGTACTCGCCTTGGGGGTAGCGGTTGGGTACGAGGTAGATGCCGTCCATTTCTTCGCTGGCCATGGCGGCCAGGTGTCCGCCCCATTCGTTGGCTTCGATCAGCACCTCGTTGGCGATGATGTCGAGCTTCTTCTGGACCTCGCCTTGTACGTTCTCGCTGTGCGCCGTGCCGAGCACCCCGCCGAGCGCGCCTTTGTTCACGGCCTGGCTGATGCTTTTGCAGGCGCGTGCCACCACTTCGAGCAGCAGGCGCAGTTGGGAGGGGATGCGTCCATCCGCGCGCTGCTGCTCGACCAGGTAGCGCGTGAGGCTGATGCGTTGGGCCATGGGGTGTTTCCTTCGGGTCAGTCGTTGAGGGCGCGGGTGACCACCTCGCGCACGTCGTTCGAGAGGTCGGGGCGTGCGGCCACGCGTGCAATGGCTTCGCGGGCGGCTGTGCGCCAGGGCTCGGCCAGCTTGCGCCAGCGGTCCAGCGCCCGCGCCAGGCGTGCGGCCACCTGGGGGTTGATCGCGTCCAGCTCGATCACGCGGTCGCTCCAGAACACGTAGCCACCGGCGTCTGCGCGATGGAAAGCGCCGGGGTTGCCGTTGCAGTAGCTGAAGATCACGCTGCGCGCACGGTTGGGGTTCTTGAGGCTGAAGTCCGGGTGCTGCATCAACTGGCGCACCACCGGTAGCACATGGCCCGCGCGGTCTGGCGCGCCGGCTTGCAAGGCAAACCATTTGTCGATGACCAGCGGCTCGTCTTTGAACAGGGCGTGAAAGCGCGCAAGCGCCGGCTGGGCCAGTTCGTGCCCGCTGTAGACCAAGGCCGTGAGCGCGTTGAAGCGGTCCGTCATGTTGCTGGCCGACTTGAAACGCTGGTAGGCCTTGCCGGGCCACACCGGGTTGCCGGTGCGCACGGCGCTCAGGCAGAGCATGGCCAGCGCGAGGCCCGCCAGCGCCCGGCGGCCGGTGGAGATCGGGTCCGGCGAGTAGCCACCCGTGTTCTCGTGGGCTTCCCAGGCCCACTGCCAGTCGTCATGCAGGGCCTGTGCGAGCTGGGCGCGCATGGCTTCGCGCACGGCATGGATGCGCTGCGGGTCCACCACGTCGCGCTGCTCTGCGATGTAGGTCTCCGACGGCAGCGTCAGCACCAGTTCCTTGAAGGCGGCATCCAGTTGCGGGTGGCGCAGCACGCTGCGCATGGCCTGCACGAAGGCGTCGGGTAGCAGCGGCGCGGCGATGTGCCCCGCAGCGTCTGCCACCACTTCGGGGTTGTCCAGCGCCGCGAGTGCGGTGCGCAGCGCCAGGCGCTGGCCAGCTTCCCAGCGGTTGAACGGGTCCGGGTCGTGTGCCAGCAGGGTGAGCAGGTCTTGGTCGGAGTAGGCGCATTCCAGCACCACCGGGGCACTGAAGCCGCGCAGCAGCGACGGCACCGGCACTGCGTCGATGCCGGTGAACACCCATTGCTGCTCGGGCTCCGAGAGCACCACGGTGCGGCTGCTGCCCGCAGCGGCGGGTTCGCCTTGCAATTGCAGTGGCAACGCGGCGCCCTCGGCGCTCAGCAGGCCCAGCTCGACCGGGATCACGAAGGCGGGCTTGTCCTGCTGCCCGGGCGTGGCAGGGCAGCTTTGGCGCAAGGTCAGCGTGTAGGTGCGCGCTGCGGCATCGAAGTGACCATGCGCCTGCACGCGGGGCGTGCCCGCCTGGCTGTACCAGTGCTTGAAGGCATCCAGGCGCTGGGCCAGTTCGCTGCCCGGGTTTGCGTCGGCAATGGCCTGGGCGAAGTCGTCGCAGGTCACGGCCTGGCCGTCGTGGCGCTCGAAGTACAGCTTCATGCCCTGGGCAAAGCCGTCGCGGCCCACCAGGTTGTGCATCATGCGCACGACCTCGGCACCCTTTTCGTAGATCGTGACGGTGTAGAAGTTGTTGATCTCGAGGTAGCTGTCCGGGCGCACCGGGTGGGCCATGGGGCCTGCGTCCTCCGGGAACTGCACGGTGCGCAGTACGCGCACGTCTTCGATGCGCTTGACGGCGCGCGCCGAGGCATCGCCTGCAAGGTCCTGGCTGAACTCCTGGTCGCGGAAGACGGTGAGGCCTTCCTTCAAGCTGAGCTGGAACCAGTCGCGGCAGGTGACGCGGTTGCCCGTCCAGTTGTGGAAGTACTCATGCCCCACCACGCTCTCGATGTTGGCGAAGTCGGCGTCGGTGGCCGTGGCCTCGCTGGCCAGAACGTACTTCGTGTTGAAGATGTTCAGGCCCTTGTTCTCCATCGCGCCCATGTTGAAGTCGCTGGTGGCGACGATCATGAAGCGCTCCAGGTCGAGCGGCAGGCCAAAGCGTGCCTCGTCCCAGGCGATGCTGGCCATCAGCGAGTTCATCGCGTGTTCGGTCTTGCCCAGGTCGCCGGGGCGCACGTACACCTGCAGCAGGTGGTCGGTGCCCGCGCGGGTGCGGATTTTCTGCTCGCGGGCCACCAGCTTGCCGGCCACCAGGGCGAACAGGTAGCAGGGCTTCTTGTGCGGATCCACCCACTTGGCGAAGTGGCGACCATCGTCGAGTTCGCCTTGCTCCACCAGGTTGCCGTTGGACAGCAGCACCGGGTACTGGGCCTTGTCGGCACGCAGCGTGACGGTGTAGCTGGCCATCACATCCGGCCGATCCAGGAAGTAGGTGATCCGGCGGAAGCCCTCGGCCTCGCACTGCGTGAAGAAGGTGCCCTGGCTGACATACAGGCCCATGAGCTGGGTGTTCTTGGCCGGCGCACAGGTGGTGAAGATCTCCAGGTCCACGGGGGCGTCGCCCTCGGGCAGGTTCTCCAGCACGAGTTGCGCGCCCTCCATCTTGAACGAGGTGCCGGCCCCGTTGACCATCACGCGCGCCAGGTTCAGGTCTTCACCGTGCAGGCGCAGCGGCTGTGCGGGCACGGCCGCGTTGCGGCGCACGCGCATCTTGTTGAGCACGCGCGTCTTGGCAGGGTCGAGGTCGAACGTGAGTTCGACATGGTCGATCCAAAATGCCGGCGGCTGGTAGTCGGTGCGGTGGATCACCGCGGCTTGGCCTTCACGCATCGAGGGTCTCCAGGAAGTTCGTGTTCATGAGTTCGTGATAGTCGCGCACTTGCGCGACCACGTGGGGTCCGGCGAGTTGCTCGGGCGTGTGGGTGCTGCACACCGCCACGGCGCGCATGCCCGCGCGGCGCGCGGCTTCGATGCCGAAGGGCGCGTCTTCAAACACCAGGCAATCGGCGGGGTGGGCGCCCAGGCGCCGGGCCGCTTCGAGGAACAGCGCCGGCTCGGGCTTGCCCGGCAGGCCTTCGTCGCCGCCCACAATCGCTTGCGGGGGCTCGGCCAGCTGGAGGTGCTGCAGCACAAAGGCGATGTTGTGCCGGTCGCCGGCCGTGGCCACGGCCAGCGGCAGGCCCGCTGCGCGCACGCACTGCGCAAAGTGGCGAAAACCCGCCACCTCCCGGAACGCCGGGCCAAACAGCTCGCGGTAGATGACTTCTTTTTCGGTCACCAGCGCCTGCACCCGCGCTTCGTCGAGGTCGGCGCCCAGCACCTCGCGCATGCACTCGGCCCCGGTGCGGCCCGTGGTGCGGCGCAGGATCTCGGCCACGTCCATGGCCACGCCGTGGCGGCGGGCAAATTCGGCCCAGCTCTGCGCATGCGCGGGCATGGAATCGACCATGGTGCCGTCCATGTCGAAGATGATCGCGCGCACCGCGCCAGCATGGGCAGGCGCAGCGGCTGGTGCGCAGGGCAGGGGTCTGGCCATCAGACGCCCTGCTTGAGCGAGGCTTCGATGAACGCGTCGAGGTCGCCGTCCAGCACCTTCTGGGTGTTGGAGATTTCCACGTTGGTGCGCAGGTCCTTGATGCGCGACTGGTCGAGCACGTACGAGCGGATCTGGTGGCCCCAGCCCACGTCGGTCTTGGTGTCTTCGAGCTTTTGCTGCGCCTCCATGCGCTTGCGCATCTCGTAGTCGTACAGGCGGCTGCGCAGGCGTTGCCAGGCCACGTCGCGGTTGCTGTGCTGGCTGCGGCCGTCCTGGCACTGCACCACGATGCCGGTCGGGATGTGCGTGAGGCGCACGGCCGAATCGGTCTTGTTGATGTGCTGGCCGCCCGCGCCGCTGGCGCGGAAGGTGTCGGTGCGCACGTCGGCCGGGTTGATGTTGATCTCGATGGAGTCGTCGATCTCGGGGTACACGAACACCGACGCGAACGAGGTGTGGCGGCCGCCCGAGCTGTCGAACGGGCTCTTGCGCACCAGGCGGTGCACGCCGGTTTCGGTGCGCAGCAGGCCAAACGCGTACTCGCCCTCAATCTTGATCGTGGCGCTCTTGATGCCGGCCACGTCGCCCGGGGTTTCGTCTTCCACCGTGGCCTTGAAGCCCTTGCGCTCGGCGTACTTGAGGTACTGGCGCAGCAGCATGCTGGCCCAGTCGCAGGCCTCGGTGCCGCCTGCGCCGGCCTGGATGTCAAGGAAGCAGTTCAGCGGATCGGCCTCGTTGCTGAACATGCGGCGGAACTCCAGCTCCTCGATGAGCGGGCGCAGCTTGTCGGTCTCGCCTTCGATGGTGATGAGGCCGGCCTCATCGCCTTCGTCTTTGCTCATTTCATAGAGCTCGGCGTTGTCGGCCAGCTCGCGCGTGAGCTTGTCCAGCGTGACCACCACGCTGGAGAGCGATTTCTGTTCCTTGCCTAGCTCCTGGGCCTTCTTGGGGTCGTTCCAGACGGCCGGGTCTTCGAGCGATGCGTTGACGGTTCTCAGGCGTTCGAATTTGGCATCGAAGTCAAAGATACCTCCGTAACTCTTGCGTGCGCACCGCGAGGTCGGAGAGGGTGTTGCCAATCAGGTTGATGCGTTCTGCGTCCATGGTGTTCTTTCGGTGGTGGGCCTGCGCGCGCTGCGAAGGCGGATGTTCGGGTCAACCGGCGATTTTCTCATGCCCGGGCCCGCCCGCCCGGACGCAGGGCCGTTGGCCCGCGGGCGCGCCAGCGTACCAGCCCGCACGGGAGCCGCGCTTCATCTGTTTGCTATTGAATTGATAGCTGCTCGTGCTTGATTCATAAGCACGAGCAGCCATTTTGGCACTCAGTGGTCCATGGCCACCGCGCCGGGCACGGCGCGCGGGGGCGTGCCCGGGGTGCCGGTCACAAAGCGTTCGATGTGCGCCGCCACTGCCTCGGGCTGGTCGTGGTGCAGCATGTGGCCCGCGTCCTGCACCACGGCCACCTCGCACTGCGGCACATGGCGCAGGCGCTGGTGGTATTCGTCCAGCGTGTACTTGCCCTTCCACCACAGGCCCAGGCTGTCGTCGCTGGCCTCCACGGCCAGCACCGGCGCAGTGATGGCGGCGTAGGTGGCCAAGGCTTCTTCGAGGCGGTAGAGCTGGGCGCTCGTGATCTTGTGGGCCGGGTCGCCCAGGATCTGCCAGCGCCCCTGGGCGTTGGGCGCCGCCCAGTGCTGCGCCAACCAGCGCGCCTTGTCGGCCGGCAGGCGGGGGTTGGTCTTCATCAGGCGCTGGGCCACGCCGTCGGCGCTGTCGTAGTCCTTGAGGTCGTGCGCACCGCTGTCCAGGCCGCGCAGTTCATCGAGCCACTGCGCGAGCCGCTTGGGCGCCTGTTCGGGCCGCGTGGCGGGCAGACCGAAGCCTTCGAGGTTGACCAGCCGCCGCACCCGCGCCGGGCGCACGCCCGCATACATCATGGCGATGTTGCCACCCATGCTGTGGCCCACCAGGTCTACCGGCTGGCCGGGCGCGTAATGGTCCAGCAGCCGGTCCAGGTCGGCCAGGTAGTCGGCAAACACATAGTGGTCGCAAGGGGAAGGCAGCGTGGTGTGGCCAAAGCCGCGCCAGTCGGGCGCGATGATGCATCTGCCCTGCAGGAAGGCGTCGGAGAATGCGTCCACCACGAACTGGTATGAGGCGGCCACGTCCATCCAGCCGTGCACCAGCACCAGCGGAACTGTGCCTGGGGCGGCCTGGTCGGCGCCCCAACGGCGTACGTGGTAGCGCAGCGTGCGCAGGGGCACGGTTTCGGTGCGGGAGTGGTGGCGGGGCGGGTAGGCAGTCTCGAGCATGGCGGCATTATTCCGGCGCAGGGCCTGTGCCGGCAGTCATGGCAGGGACAGCGCAGCGCCTGCACAGCCTGCGCATGCGCCGTACACTGCGGCGCTCATTCCTGTGGAGCACGCATGCAAACCATCCGTCTGGGGCACAGCGATCTGGCTGTCACACCCATCTGCCTTGGCACCATGACTTTTGGCGAGCAGGTCGCCGAGGCCGAGGCCCACGACATCCTCGACCACGCGCTGGCACGCGGGGTGAACTTTCTGGACACGGCCGAGATGTACGCCGTGCCCGCGCGGGCCGAGACCTGCGGCGCCACTGAATCCATCATCGGCCGCTGGCTGGCGCGTACGCCGGGCCTGCGCCAGCGCGTGGTGCTGGCCACCAAGGTGGCCGGGCCGTCGCGCGGCATGCCCTGGATCCGCGAGGGCAAGGGCATGACGGCGGCCGACATCGTGGCCTCGTGCGAAGGCAGCCTGCGCCGCCTGCAGACCGACGTGATCGACCTCTACCAGATCCATTGGCCCGAGCGCCATGTGCCGGCCTTCGGCACGCTGTACTACGACCCTGCCAAAGAGACTTCGCAAACCCCCATCCACGAGCAGCTGGATGCGCTGGCCGGGCTGGTGCGGGCTGGCAAGGTGCGCTACGTGGGTTTGTCGAACGAAACGCCCTACGGCGTGCACGAATTCGTGCGCCTGGCCGAGCAGCACGGCCTGCCGCGCGTGGTGTCGGTGCAGAACCCGTACTGCCTGATCAACCGCACCTACGAGAACGCGCTCGACGAAACCTGCCACCGCCTGGGCGTGTCGCTGCTGGCGTATTCGCCGCTGGGCTTTGGCCTGCTGACGGGCAAGTACGATCAGCATGCGCCCACCGACCCGGGTGCGCCGCAGGGCGCGCGCATTGCGCGCTACGAGAGCGTGCGCAAGCAGCGCTGGGGGCGGCCCGAATCGCTTGCCGCCGCACGCCGCTACAACGCGCTGGCACGCGAGCATGGCCTGTCGCCCACGCGCATGGCGCTGGCGTTTTGCTACACCAAGTGGCAGGTGGCCAGCACCATCATCGGCGTCACGTCGCGCGCCCAGCTCGACGAAGACCTGGACGCCTGGGGCACCACGCTATCGCCCGAGCTGCTGGCTGCGATCGACGCGATCCGCTGGGAGGTGCGCGACCCGGCGCTCTGACCGGGCACCAGGCCGCGCGGCGCTACACCGCGGCCGCGCGGTGCCACGGGGCGTGGGGCTCGCCCAGGTCCCAATACAGCCCGGCCATCAGGGCCAGGCCCTCGCGCACCACGGGCACCAGCAGGTGCTCGTCGGGCGCGTGCTGTGCGCAGGCCGGGTACGAATGCGGAATCCACAGCGTGGGCAGGCCCAGCAGGTCGGCGAACACATCGTTGGGCAGTGAGCCTGCGAGGTTGGGCATGAGCGTGGCTGGGCGGCCGCAACTCTGCGCCATCGAATTCAGCGTCCAGTCCACCCACGGGTTGTCCAGCGGCAAGCGTGTGGCCGCGCAGAGCATGCCCATCTCCAGCGTCACCTCGGCGAAGCCGTGCGCGTCCAGGTGGGCGCGCAGCCGCTGTTCAATGGCGTCGGCCGGCGTGCCCACCACAAAGCGCAGCTGGCAGTGCACCACGGCCGCGGGCGGGATGGCGTTCACCGGGCGTTCGGCCGAGCCCGCACCCCAGGCCAGTACTTCGAGCGTGTTCCAGCCGACCAGCTGCTCGGCCGGGCCCAGCCCGGGCTCGCCCCAGGCGGGGTCCATCACGGGGTCGTCGGGGCCGCCGCCCATGTGCAGACCCTGCAGTACGCTGCGCAGGCGGGCGTCCAGCGGCGCAGGGCGCAGGCCTTCGACCTGGATGCGGCCGTGCCGGTCCACCATGCTCGCCACCGCATGGGCCAGAACCACGGCCGGATTGGTCAGCACGCCGCCCCAGTTGCCCGAGTGGTAGGGCTTGTCGCGGCTGCGCAGCCGCAGCGTGAAGTTGGCCGCGCCGCGCGAGCCCAGGAACAGCGTGGGCGCCTCGGCGCGCATGCGCGGGCCGTCGCAGGCCACCAGCAGGTCTGCCCGCAGGGCGGCACGCTGGGCCTCGCAGAAGGCGGCGAGCCCCGGCGAGCCCGCCTCCTCGCCCATCTCCATCAGCAGCGTGACGTTGTAGCCCAGCCGCCCGCCGCGCGCGGCGATCACCTGCGCCAGAGCGCCCAGGTTCACCGTGTGCTGGCCTTTGTTGTCGGCCGTGCCACGGCCATACCAGCGCTCGCCGTCGGCGTGCAAGTCCCACGGCGTGCGCCCGTCCTTCCAGTGCGCGGCCATGCCGTTGACCACGTCGCCGTGCGCATACGTCAGCACCGTGGGCAGGGCCGGGTCTTCCACGCGCCGTGCGATCAGGAACGGGCCGCCCCGCGGGTCGGGGTTGGGGTGGATGCCGCAGTCAAAGCCCAGGGTGCCCAGCCAGGGCGTCATTTCGTCGACCAGGTACGCATCCAGCGCGGGGCCGGGCGCGCCGGTGTCGCTCTCGGTGCGCAGAGCCACACGGCGGGCCAGGTCGGCAGCAAAGCCGCCCTCCTCGAGGTAGGCAACGGCGCGTGCAATGGCCGTGTTGCGGTGTGTGTTCGTCATGATCAGGACTCCACCACGATCTGGGCGCGCCAGGCGAGTGCGCGATACCGCACGATTTCTTCGTCGATGAGGGCTTTGAGGCGCGGTGTGTCCATGAACACCGGCTCCATGCCCTGGGCTCGCAAGGGCTCGGCCATGCCGGGGCTGGCGACGATGCGGGCCAACTCGGCCGCCAGCCGTGCATGGATGGCGGTCGGGGTGCGTGCGGGCAGGGCGGCGGCGTACCAGGCGTCGAACTGCGCATCGGGCAGGCCCAGCTCGGCCACGGTGCGCACGTGCGGCATCAGGCTGGATCGGGCCGGCCCCGCAATGGCCAGCGCGCGCAGCTTGCCTGCCTTCACCTGCGGCGCAGCAGCGGCCACGGTATCGATTCCGAGCTGGATTTCGCCCGCGATGAGCGCCATCAGCGCGGGGCTGCTGCCGCGGTAGGGCACGTCTTGCAGGCGCACACCGGCGGCTTGTTCCAGCAGTGCCGCTGCCAAGTGCGGGCCCGAACCGGCGCCAAAGGTGGCGTAGTGCAGGCTGCGGGGCTTGGACCGCGCGGCCGCCAGCAAGGCAGCCAGGTCGGCGTGCGGTGACTGTGCAGGCACCAGCAGCACCAGGGGTGCGCGCGCCAGCACGCCCACAGGCAGCAGGTCACGCACCGGGTCGTAGGGCAACCTGGCGCGCAAGGCTGGGTTTACCGTGAAGCTGGTCGAGCCCGAGACCAGCAGCGTGTGCCCGTCGGGCTCGGCGCGCACCACGGACTCGGTGCCGATGATGGTTGAGGCCCCCGGTTTGTTCTCGACCACCACCGGCTTGCCCAATCGCTCTCCCAGGCTTTGGGCCAGCGTCCGTGCCACCACGTCGGTGCCACCACCAGGCGGGAAAGGCACCACCAGCTTGATGGGCCGCTGAGGCCGGCTGCTAGGGGGGGACGCATGGGCCGCGTTGGACGTCCAGGCGGGCAGGGCGGCCGAGGCCAGTGAAGACAGTAGGAGGCGGCGCGACAAGGTCATGGGGCGTGTGGCACGGGGAGCCGATGGCAGGGACCCAGCCATCATGTACCGGTCGCAGCCTTGCTCCAATCAGCAAATAGGCAAGCTATCATGCTGTTTAGAGCAATGAAAGCCGATCTGCATGCTGCCCTGGTGAGTCTGCCCTTGCGCCACTTTCTTGAGGTGGCGCGTACTGGCTCCGTGAGCCAGGCAGCCCAGCATCTGCACGTGGCGGCGTCGGCGGTCAGTCGACAACTGTCCAAGCTGGAGGGGGCTTTGGGCGTGGCGCTGTTCGAGCGGCAGGTGCGGGGCATGCAACTGACGCTGGCGGGCGAGCGGCTGTTGCAGCATGTGGCCGGCCTGGAGACGGACTCCGAGCATTTGGTGCCCCAGTTGCTCGACCTTGGCCGTCAGGCCCAGCAGCGTGTGCGCTTGGCCTGTACCGAGGGTTTTGCGGCCGGTCTGGTGCCGCGCTGTATCGCGGCCTACCGAGAGGTCCACCCCGGTACGCAGTTCCAGCTGCGGGTGGAAAGTCCGGCAGCTGTGTCGGCCTTGCTGCTGCGCTCGGAGGTGGATCTGGCCTTGCGGTTCAGCCTCGCACCGGAGCCGGGTGTGGCTGTGTTGCATGCCAGTCCAGCTCCGGTCTTCGCCCTCATGGTGCCCTCGCATCCGCTGGCTGGTCGGGCGCGTCTGGGCGTGCGTGACGTGGTGGACTACCCGGTGCTGACCGGCGAGCCGCACACCACAGGACGGCAGTTGTTCGACCTCGCCTGCGCGCTCGAGGGATTGCACTGCGTGCCCGCCATGGAGAGCAATGTGTCGTCGGCCCTGCTGCCCATGCTGGGTCCGCGCGACGTGGCGCTCGCCTCGTACGCCACGGCCGCCCACTGGGTCGAAGCAGGCAGGCTGGTGGCCCGGCCTTTGTCGGATGCACCGCTGCAGCAGCGACAGTCGCAGTTGCTGGCACGCCAGGGCGCCGCGCTGGCCCCCGGTGCCGTGCAGTTCGCGCAGGCACTGGTGCGTGCCTTGCAGCAGGCCCAACCGCCGCGGGCGCGGAAGGCTGTGGGTGCCGGTGGGCGAAAGCCGCGGCGCGCTGCGGCATGATCGGGGCATGGCCAAGCGAGAACATGTTTCTGAAACGCCGGCCACGCGCACGCTGCGCGAGGCCGGCATTGCATTCACCGAGCATCCATATGAGTACCTGGAGCATGGCGGCGCCCTGCACAGCGCCCAGGTGCTGGGCCTCGACCCATATCAGGTGGTCAAAACGCTGGTGATGCAGGACCAGGATGCCAAGCCCCTGATTGTGCTCATGCACGGCAACCGCAAGGTGTCCACCAAAAATCTGGCGCGGCAGATTGGCGCCAAGTCGGTCGAGCCCTGTGCTCCGGAGGTCGCCAACCGCCATTCGGGCTATCTGGTGGGGGGCACTTCCCCGTTTGGCACGCGCAGGCCGATGCCGGTGTTCATCGAGTCCACGATCCTGGAACTGCCGCGCATCGCCATCAACGGGGGGCGGCGAGGGTTTCTCGTGCAGATCGAACCGGCGGTGTGTGTGCGGTTGCTGCAGGCCCGGCCAGTGCAGTGTGCGCTGGCAGAATAGCGGGCCGCCGGGTGTGCCCCGTGCCTGTCGTTTGCAAGGAGCTCCGTCTTGAACACCGTCTATCCGCTGCTGGCGGCCGTCGCCGCCTACCTGCTTGGTTCGCTGTCGTTTGCCGTGATCGTCACGCGCGTCATGGGCCTGAGCGATCCCCGCACATATGGCAGCAAAAACCCGGGGGCCACCAATGTGCTGCGCTCGGGCAGCAAGGCTGCGGCCGTGCTCACCTTGCTGCTCGATGCGGTCAAGGGCTGGTTGCCGGTGTTTGCGGTGCGCGTGTGGGGCGCGCCTTATGGCATGGAAGAGGGCACGATGGCGCTTGTGGGCGTGGCGGCCTTCCTGGGACACCTGTGGCCGGTGTTTTTCCGTTTTGAGGGCGGCAAGGGCGTGGCCACGGCCTTGGGCGTGGTGGTGGGGGTGAGCGGCTGGCTGGGCCTGGCCGCAGGCGCCACCTGGATCATCGTGGCGTTCTTCTTCCGGTACTCGTCGCTGGCGTCGCTGGTGGCCGCGGTGTTTGCGCCGGTGTACTACCTGATCGCCAGCGGCGTGGTGTGGTACGCCGATGCGCGCATCACCCTGGCCCTGGGGGTCATGGCCATGCTGCTGGCCTGGCGCCACAAGGACAACATCCGCCGCCTGCTGGAGGGCAAGGAGTCGCGCCTGGGCAGCAAATCGGCTGGTGCGCGGGGTTCGTCCTGACGCTGCGCAGTCGGATCGTGGCGGACGGTCTCAGGTCAGTGTGGCTGGGCCACTGACCAGGCTGCGCAGGCCCGAGTGCCCCTGAGCGGCGTACCAGCCCAGCCGCACCATGGTGCGGTGGTCCAGTTCCAGTGTGACGGCAGCGCGGGCCAGCGCCGACTGGATGCCCGGCTTGCCGCGTGAGGTGTGGTGCAGCGTCGGGGGGCTGCAGTGTTGCCCCTGGGCGTCCAGAACGCTGGCCACCAGTGGGTGGCTGGCCGAGTCGCCGCGTCGAAGGACGACCGCGGTGTCGCCGTTGTCCAGCCGCACAAAGGTGCCCGGCGGGCAAAGACCGACGAGGCGGATCAGGGTGTACGTCACCTCGTCACGGCGGTCCACCTCCTGCCCCACGATGGCCCGTACCGAGTCTGTGGCGCTGCGCCCCGCACGCGACTTGCGGGGGCTGATCATGGCGGCGTAGCGGTCGATGGTGCCCAGGATGCGCGTGAGCCGGTCCACCGGCGTCTGTTCGCGCAGGGGCACGTGCTCGGGCACGGCGTGGTGGTGCTGACCCACCACGTCCAGCCACAGCTCGTCGCGGATGAACAGGCGGTTGAGCAGTGCCAAGCCGTCTTGCGGGTGCTGCCGGATCGCCTCCTGCTGCGGGCCCGTGGGGCGCTCGCGCTGTTCGGCCAGTTCGTCCTGCAGCGCGGTCATGCCGATGTTCATGGTGAGCGCGGCGCGCACCAGGCTGTCGCGCTCGGAACCTGACAGCGACAGCTCATGCGCCATCATGTGGCACAGCGTGCCGCATACCAGTGCGTGCGATGCGCTGTAGCCCACCGACGACGTGGTGGCGAGCTGGAACATCAGGTACAGCGCCGCATCGATGTCGTGCGCCACCAGGTCTTGCAGCCATCCATCGAGCTGACGCACCTTGGCCGGGAAATCCTGCACCTGCAGCGGGCGCGCCAGCAGCGTGGACAGGCCGCTTTCAAGGTCCGACCAGAGGCTCAGCAGATCCTCGTATTCGGCGTCACGGGCAGGGGCGCCCTGGAGCAGCGGGTGGGTCATCAGGCGTCAGCGCTTTTCCAGCACCATCTGATCCGGGGTGCGGGTCATCTTGAACTCGCCAAGCACATTGTTGCCCAGCAGCACGAAGGGCATGGGCTGTGGCGTGACCACGGCTTCAACACCATAGAGCATCACGTCTCCGAGCCGCACCGTGTCGAGCACGATGCGCCAGCCCTGGGCCACGCCATTGGCCGTGCCCATGGTTACGCGCTGTCCCTGCCGGTAGTCAAGTCCCATGCGCTCGGCATCGGATACCCCAATGGCCACGGTCGATGCCCCGGTGTCCACCATGTACTGCATCGTGCGGCCGTTGATTTGCCCAAGGCTGACGAAATGCCCGCGACCGTCTGCGCTGAGCACCACACGCCGCCCGTTGGCGCGCGTGCCGACGCTCACTGGGGCCTCGCCCAGGCGCAAGGTACGGCGGTCGCCGCCCACGTCGACCTGCGCGGTATCGCCCTGCAGGGCCATCAGCCGCACCCCGCCATGTGTTTCGCCCGGTGCCAGGGCGCGCGGTGCGTTGCCATCGATCACCAGCAGGGCTTTGCTGCCCAGCACGCCGGCCAGGGCCACCGTCTGGCCACTGGCCTGCCCGAGTGCCATGGCCCCGAGCAGTGCCACGCATGCGGCCTGCACCAGGCGACGAGGGCGGAGGGCTGCAGGCATCATGGGGCGGGGGGGAGGTCAGTCCCGGAAGTTGTTGAAGCTCAGCGGGACGTCGGCAATGTCTTTGCGGATCAGCGCCATGGCCGCCTGCAGGTCGTCGCGCTTGGCGCCTGTCACGCGCACGGCGTCGCCCTGGATGGCGGCCTGCAGCTTGAGCTTGCTGTCTTTGACGAGCCGCTGGATCTTCTTGGCCAGCTCGGCCTCGATGCCGCTGCGCACGGTGAACACCTGCTTGACCTTGTCGCCGCCGATCTTTTGCACGGTGCCGGCGTCCAGAAAGCGGACATCGACGTTGCGTTTGGTGAGCTTGTTGCGCAGCACATCCTCGATCTGGGTGAGCTGGAACTCGGCGTCGCCGGTCAGGGTGATTTCCTTGTCCTTGATCTCGACGCTGGCCGACGTGCCCTTGAAGTCGAATCGGGTGCCGATTTCCTTGGACGCGTTCTCCACCGCGTTCTTCACTTCGACCAGGTTGGGTTCGCAGACGGTATCAAAAGAGGGCATGGGTCTCGCAGAGGCTGTGTAGGGGACGGCGTCGCACCACAGCGGCACGGGGGCCGGGTGCGACAATCGCGCCAATGGTAGTCGAGAAAAACGTCCCCTTGCAGGGGCTGAACACCTTTGGAATCGCCGCGCGGGCCCACACCCTGGTGCGGCTGCGCAGCGAGCAGGACCTGCTGGACCTGCTGGCCCATCCCGAGCTGGGCCGAGGCCCGTTCTTCGTGCTGGGGGGCGGCAGCAACATCGTGATCACCGGGGACGTGCGCCCCGTGGTGCTGAAGATGGAAATCGGCGGAATGGCGGTGGTGCGCGACGATGAGCGGGCCACCATCGTGGAGGTGGGCGCGGGCGTGGGCTGGCACGAGTGCGTGGCCTGGACGCTGGCGCAGGGCCTGCCCGGCCTGGAGAACATGGCGCTGATTCCTGGCACGGTGGGCGCGGCCCCCGTGCAGAACATCGGCGCCTACGGGGTGGAATTGCAGGACCGTTTTGAGTCGCTGGATGCAATCCACCTGGAGACCGGGCAGCGCCTGCGGCTGGACGCGGCGCAGTGCGCGTTCGGCTACCGCGACTCGGTGTTCAAGCATGCCCTGCCGCAGCCCGCGCCCGACACCGGTGCCGTGCGCGGCATGGGGCTGGCGGGGCGCTGCGTGATCACGCGCGTGCGCCTGCGCCTGCCCAAACCCTGGCGCGCCGAGTTGGGCTATCTGGACCTCGAACGCCGGCGCCAGCTGGAAGGCGTGGAGCAGCCCACGGCGCAGCAGGTGTTCGACTGGGTCTGCGACATCCGGCGTGCCAAGCTGCCCGACCCGCAGGTGGTGGGCAACGCGGGCAGCTTTTTCAAGAACCCGACGGTCACGCCAGACCAGTGCCAGGACATCATTGCGCGCGAGCCCCGCATCGTGCACTACCCCATGCCCGACGGTTCGATCAAGCTGGCGGCCGGCTGGCTCATCGAGGCCTGCGGCTGGAAGGGCAAAACCATCGGCAAGGCAGGCGTGTATGACAAGCAGGCGCTGGTGCTGGTCAACCGCGGCACGCAGGACGACAGCGTGACGGGCGGCGAGGTCATGACGCTTGCGCGTGCCATCCAGACCAGCGTGTACGAGCGTTTCGGCATCCGTCTGGAGCCCGAACCCGTGGTGCTGTAAAGCGCGCCGCCGCACACCCCGCCTCCAAGCCACGACCATGCGCCGCACCGGCTGTTCCACAGGGCCGCAGCAGCCGACCTGGTGTGGGTGGAGCCAGACCGGCCTGCAATACGTTTGCTATTGAATTGATAGCTGCTCGTGCTTGTTTTTCAAGCACGAGCAGCCTATTTGATGCTGAATGGATTGCCCATTCGGCGGGCGCTTGACCCTGGCGACGGGTGCAGTGCTGGGTGTGGCGACACCGGCCCTCAGGGAGTCCAGCGCTGCGCAAACGCCAGCCCGGGGCGCGGGCGGTGTGTTCAGGAGGCCGGTGCCTGCGCGCGGTACAGGCCCATGCGCTCGCTCAGGGCCTGTGCCATGTCGAAGGCCTGGTCCAGTGCCTGCTGCGCGCCCGCCCAGTCAAAGCCTGCGTCGCCGCAGTGGTGCTCGATCTGCCGTGCCAGCTGGGCGATGTGGTGAAAGCCCAGGTTGGCGGCTGCGCCCTTGAGGGCGTGGGCGGCCTCGTGGGCCGCATCGGCTGCCTGTGCCTGGAGGGTCTCGTTGAGCCGGGCGCGGGTGCCGCTTTCGTCGGAGAAGAAGGACTGCACCAGACTGCTGTACGACGCCAGAGACACCCCGATGCACACCTCGCCCACCATCGCCATGTCGATGTGCGCGGCCACATCCCCGGGGCGAAAACGCCTCTTTTTGGATGGCGCCCGGGGTGGGGGCGCTGCCGGGGGGCTGGCAGCAGGCGTTGCAGCGGGGGTGGGGGCAGGCACTGGTTCAAGCGAGGCGGGCACCGTGGCACGCTCACCGAAAAGCTCCAACAGCACCGATGTGACGGCCTCTGCCGACGCTGGCTTGGTCAGAAAGGCGCTCATGCCCGCCTGTGCGGCGTTGTCCCGCGTCTCGCGCAGCACGTCGGCGGTGAGAGCGATCACGGGCACCGCGCCTGCGGGCGGGGGCATCGCCCGGATGGCGCGGGTGGCCTGCAGCCCGTCGAGCAGCGGCATGTGCAAGTCCATGAACACCACGTCGGGCGTGCGGGCCTTCACGGCCTCCACCGCCTCCTGTCCGTTTTGCGCAAAGCGCACGCTGTGGCCCATGCGTTGCAGCAGCTCGCCCAGGTATTTGCGGTTCACCCACTGGTCTTCGGCCACCAGGATGGACAGATGCGGGCGGTCGGCCGGAGCGCCAAGGTCGGCTTCTGCCGCTGGCCGCAGGAGCTGGGCAGCGGGCGGGGCGCCTTCAGGCAGCGGCAGGTGCACGCTGAACGTGCTGCCCTTGCCGGGCTGGCTGCTCACCGTGATGTCGCCGCCCATGAGCCGTGCCAGGCTGCGCGAGATCTCAAGCCCCAGCCCGGTGCCGCCAAAGCGCCGCGATGTGCTGGCGTCGCCCTGCGAGAAACGCTGGAACAGTTTGGACAGGGTGTGCGCATCCATGCCGATGCCCTGGTCGTGCACCTGCAGGCTCAGGTGCACGGTGCCCGGAGCGGCGTCGGCCTGTGGGGGCAGGCGATCGACGTCCACGCGCACCGTGCCATGTTCGCTGAACTTGATGGCATTGGAGACCAGATTCAGCAGGATCTGCCGGATGCGCGTGGCGTCCGCCACCAGCCAGGGCGGCAGCTGCGGGTCCAGGCGCACCTCCAGGCGCAGTCCCTTGCCTTCTGCCAGCGGGCGCATCAGGCTTTCGACCTCGGTCATCACAGCGCCCAGCTGCACAGGGCTGGGGTGGATACCCATGCGGCCTGATTCGAGCGCCGACACGTCCAGAATGTCGTTCAGAAGCTGCAGCAGGTGTGATGCCGAGGTACGCGCCGTGCGCACATAGTCGCCCTGTTGGGCGTTCAAAGGCGTGCCTTCGAGCAGTGTGAGCATGCCCAGCATGCCATTGAACGGCGTGCGCAGCTCGTGGCTCATGTTGGCCAGAAACTGGCTTTTGCCACGGTTGGCCGCCTCGGCCGTGCGATGGGCTTCGCTCAGGTCGCGGGTCAACTGCTCCAGCGCAAGCCGCTCACGCTCCTGGCGGCGCTGCCGTACCAGCAGCGCAGTCGCCGCCACCAGCAGCATCAAGAGCTGCGCCAGCGACAGCCACACGATCTGGTCGGCCTGCTCCAGCATGGTGTTGACCTGCGTTTCCAGCAGGTGGGCCACATGGGAGTTGGCTGCCAGCGTCAGCGCCAGCACATCGGGCCCTGCGGCCTGGAAGTCGGCCACCAGGGTGCGCAGCGCGGAGCGATCGACGGGGCGCTGCGCCAGCAGGGCATCGGTGCGCTCGACCAGGGCCTTGACCTTGGGCATGACCCGCTGGTACTCGGCGTTGTCGCTCAATGCCGACGCACTGGGGGTGTCGTGCATCAGCTGGTAGCGGCTGGCAAACAGCTCCTGGCGCAGCTGTAGGGGCGCCGTGTCCACCGGGCCTTCGGTGGCGAGTGCGGAGCCCAGTTCAAAACGCAGTCGCAGGAATTCGCGCTCCAGCTGGAACGCCAATGCGGTGACCGAATCGCTGCGCAAGGCCGCCGACTGGGCAATCGCCTGGCGCTGCAGCACCTGCAAGGCCAGCACCACCGCCATCACCACCGCCATCACCGCCGTCACTGCGGCAAGTCGCAGCAGATAGCGTTGGTGGCGCGGGTCGCGTGGGCGGGACGGCATGGAGGACGCGTGCAGCCCGGTCAGTCGATGGTCAAAGAGCGCAGTTGCCAGGCCGAGCGTTCGTAGTAGCGCGCGGCCTTGAGTTCGGGCTTGGCATCAAAGGGATAGATGATGAACAGCGGGCCCTTGGTACGCACCGGTATCGGTTCGTCGTTGATGCGGTGCGCCAGCAGCACGTCAAACCGCGTGACGTCGTCCATCGGGATGGTGGTCTTGTAGTCGTTCAAGGCCAGCGCCGTGATGGTTTGGCCGCGCGCCTTGGCCGCGGCGAGCACGTCGCGCAGCAACGGACCGGTGAACTTGGTGGGTTTCTTGTCCCAGGGCGTCTGCGTGGTGAAGCTACGTTGTGGCAGCTTTTCCAGCATTTCCAGGTCGAATGCGGCCTGATCGCCCTGGTTGCGGACGTCGATCTTGCCGGTGATGGACAGGATCACCGGTCCTTCGGGTTGGGCCAGTGTGGCGTGGGCAGGCAGCACCTGGGCAGCGCACGCCAGGGCACCGATGAGCAGGGCACGACGAAAAGGCGAAGTGGTCATGGCAGAGTCCGCGGTTTGAAAGTGATTATTCTAGTTAAAAAGAAACCCAAATGCTAACAATGATGCCCAATTCAGCGGTGGTAGGCGAAAAAAAGGCTGCCCGGGGCAGCCTTGAGTGTGCTCGATCGGCTCAACGCTGGCCCGTGAGGCTCAACGGATCGCCATGCTGGCCGCCAGAGAGCAGGCCCGCCGAGCTGTAGATGCCCAGCTTGTCGCGGGTGTCCACGATGTCGAGGTTGCGCATCGTGAGCTGGCCAATGCGGTCGCGCGGCGAGAACATGGATTCGCCCTTTTCCATGGTCAGGCGCTCGGGGTGGTACGTCAGGTTCGGCGACTCGGTGTTGAGCAACGAGTAGTCGTTGCCGCGGCGCAGTTCCAGCGTGACCGTGCCGGTCACCGCACGGGCCACCCAGCGCTGGGCCGCTTCACGCAGCATGATGGCTTGCGGGTCGAACCAGCGGCCTTGGTAGAGCAGACGGCCCAACTTCATGCCGTTCATCCGGTACTGCTCAATCGTGTCTTCGTTGTGAATGCCCGTCACCAGGCGTTCGTAGGCGATGTGCAGCAGCGCCAAGCCCGGGGCTTCGTAGATACCGCGGCTCTTGGCCTCGATGATGCGGTTTTCGATCTGGTCGCTCATGCCCAGGCCATGGCGGCCACCGATGCGGTTGGCCTCCAGGATCAGTTCGACCGGGTCGTTGAACTCGATGCCGTTGAGGGCCACGGGCTGGCCTTCTTCAAAGCGCACCGAGACTTCTTCGGCCTTCACGGCCACGTCGTCCTTCCAGAAGGCCACGCCCATGATCGGGTTCACGATGCGGATGCCGCTGTTCAGATGCTCCAGGTCTTTGGCCTCGTGCGTGGCGCCCAGCATGTTGCTGTCGGTGCTGTAGGCCTTTTCGGCGCTCATCTTGTAGCCGAAGCCCGCCTTGGTCATGAAGGCCGACATTTCGGCACGACCGCCGAGTTCGTCGATGAAGAGCTGGTCCAGCCAGGGCTTGTAGATCTTGAGCGCCGGGTTGGTGAGCAGGCCGTAGCGGTAGAAACGCTCGATGTCGTTGCCCTTGTAGGTGCTGCCGTCGCCCCAGATGTGGACGTCGTCTTCCTTCATGGCGGCCACCAGCATGGTGCCCGTGACGGCGCGGCCCAGCGGCGTGGTGTTGAAGTAGGTCACCCCGGCGGTGCTGATGTGGAAGGCGCCGGCCTGCAGGGCGGCAATGCCTTCATGCGCCAGCTGCGTGCGGCAGTCGATCAGGCGTGCCTTCTCGGCGCCGTACTCCATGGCCTTGCGCGGAATGGCGTCGTAGTCGGGTTCGTCCGGCTGGCCCAGGTTGGCCGTGTAGGCGTAGGGCACAGCGCCCTTGAGCTTCATCCAGTGCAGCGCGGCGCTGGTGTCCAGGCCACCCGAGAAAGCGATGCCGACTTTTTGGCCGGTGGGAAGGTTCTGAAGAATGGTTGCCATGGTGCGAAGTCGGAATTAGCCGAAGTGGCAGATGTAGTGGTAGGCCTCGGTCACGCGGATGTCGAAGCTCGACTGGCCGGGTACGTTGAAGCGGTCGCCAGCCTTGGAGGTGTGCCAGGTGTCAGAGCCCGCAAGGCGGTATTCGCAGCTGCCGGCCACGCATTCCATGATCTCGGGTGCGCCGGTGTTGAAGGTCAGCGTGGCGGGCAGGACGACGCCCACCGACTTGCGTGTGCCATCGGGGAAGGTGATGCTGTGGCTCACGCACTTGCCGTCGAAGTACACATTGGCCTGGGTGCTGACGGAAACGCCGTCGATTTTTTCGGTGATCATGCAGGTCCTCGGTTGCGCCGGAAAGCCTGCCATTCTAGGCGAGCGGCATGCAAGGTCGAGGGACGCGCTTACGGCGCAGCCCTCGTGTCAGGACCCGCCGCGCGCCTGCGCCGGGCGCGGGCTGGGGGGGGGCGAGTGCTTCAGCGCGGCGCGAGGCGGATCGCGCCGTCCAGGCGGATCACTTCACCGTTGAGCATGTCGTTTTCGAAGATGTGCTGCACGAGCTTGGCGTAGTCCTGCGGCGTGCCCAGGCGGCTCGGGAAGGGCACGCCGGCGGCCAGTGCGTCCTGCACTTCCTGGGGCATGCCAAACAGCATCGGCGTGCCGAAGATGCCCGGGGCGATGGTCATGTTGCGGATACCGTTGCGCGCCAGGTCGCGTGCGATGGGCAGGGTCATGCCAACCACGCCGCCCTTGGAAGCGCTGTAGGCCGCCTGTCCGATCTGGCCGTCATACGCCGCCACGCTTGCCGTCGAGATCAGCACACCGCGTTCGCCTGTGGCCTCGGGTTCGTTCTTGCACATCGCCTCGGCTGCGAGGCGGATCATGTTGAAGCTGCCCAGCAGGTTGACGGTGATGGTCTTCTGGAACAGCGTCAGGGCGTGCGCGCCGTTTTTGCCCACGGTCTTCTCGGCCGGGGCAATGCCCGCGCAGTTGACCAGCCCCATGAGCTTGCCCAGCGACACCGCTTGGGCCACCACCGCCTGGCCGTCGGCCTCGCTGCTCACGTCGCAGCGCACGAAGGCGCCGCCGATCTCGCGGGCCACGGCCTCACCCTTGTCGGCCTGCATGTCGGCCACCACCACGGTGCCGCCCAGGCGTGCCAGATGCCGCGCCGTGCCTTCGCCCAGACCCGATGCGCCGCCGGTGACGATGAAAACTTTGCCCTGGATCTCCATGTTGCCTCCGCAAATGACGTTAACGTAAACGTCAATTATGGCCGAGTCAGGCCCCACCAGCAAAACAGCCCGGCGGGGCCGGGCTGTGAAAAGGCAGGGCAGGGCCGCCCACGCGGCGCCTGCCAGTGGCGCGTGTTTATTGGAAGCCGACGCGGTCCAGCATCTGTTGCACCTTGACCGCATTCGCGCCCACTGCGCTGATCGGGATGGTCTCGCTCTTGAAGGGCGCGTTGCCGGTCATGGCGCGCAGGGCCGGGTTGTCGGTGGTCACGCCTTTGGCGGTGGGCCACTCGTTGTTGCCGTTGGCGAAGTAGTTCTGGGCTTCGGCGCTCACCAGATACTCTAGGAATTTGATGGCGTTGGCCTGGTTCTTGGCGTGCTTGGCCACCGCACCGCCGGCGATGTTGAGGTGCGTGCCCCAGGACTGCTGGTTCGGGAACACAACGCCCAGCTTGTTGACCGCGGCCACATCTTCCGGTTTGGTCGAGCGCATCAGGCGGGCCAGGTAATAGCTGTTGGTCACCGCCACATCACACTCACCGGCGGCCACGGCGCGGATCTGGTCCGTGTCGCCACCCTTGGGCGGACGCGCCAGGTTGGCCACGATGCCCTTGAGCCAGACCTCGGTTTTCTCCATGCCGATGTGTTCGGCCACAGCGCCGAAGAGGCTCAGGTTGTACGGGTGCGAGCCGGATCGGATGCAGATCTTGCCCTTGAGTTTGGGATCCCCAAGCTCTTCGTAGGTGTCCACATCGTCCTTTTGCACCTTCGTCTTGTTGAACACCACAATGCGGGCGCGCGTGGACAGGCCATACCAGGCGATGGAGCCATCGGCGGTAGGCGCTCCGCGCAGGTTGGGCGCAATGGCGTCGTTGAGCACCTTGGACTTGATCGGCTGGAACAGGCCGTCCACTTCGCCCTTGTGCAGGCGAGCGGCGTCCACCAGCAGGATCACGTCGGCTGGCGAGGCCGAGCCTTCCGCCTTGAGGCGGGCCAGGATGCCCGCGTCATCGGCGTCCACACGGTTGATCTTGATCCCGGTGGCCTTGGTAAAGCCGGTGTACAGGGCCTCGTCGGTGGAGTAATGGCGCGCCGAGTAAAGGTTCAACACCTGCTCTTGTGCATGGGCGCCCAGAGCAGCAGTGGCCATGAGGCAGGCCGAGACCAAGGCTTTCGCGTTTTTCGACAACATGGTGGATCAAGTCCTTCAGGATGGAAACATCGCAATGATAAAGTAAACGCGAATTATTCTTAATAATTTCCACGTCTTGGAGGGGGCTCTGCAGCAGCGGCGCGTACCTTGAGGATCCACGCAGATGGTGGGGCAAGCGGAGGGGAATTTCGCGCGCGGCGCCGAGCCCCGCGTCTTGCGCCGCCGTCGTTGCGTAAACGCGCGTGCGGCGAGACGGCCAAGCCTCGGGCCTGTGGGCGGCGTGGGAGCAGTCGCATTGCAGGCCGGCCGTATGCGCCAAGGTCTGTGGACGGTGATGGTGGAGCAGGGGGGGCGCACGCAGCGACCAAAAAAAAGCCCGGTGGAGACACCGGGCTTGAAAGGATCCTTGAAACGGGGGTTTCGAGAGGATCCAAGGAGACAACTGGAAGATCGCCGGGAATGCCGTCGATCTGTGGGCGGATTATCCGGGTAATCCCTGAAGCGTGCCTAGAGTTGGCTCTCCAGAGAGCACCCGGACAGCCGGTGCTCAACGCTTGCGCGGAGCGGCGGTCTTGGCGGCATTGGCTGCCGTGGAGGCCACGGCGTTGAAGTTGGCTTCGGCCACGTCGGAGGCCTGCTTCACAGCCTTTTGCACCGATTCAAAGGCGTTGTTGGCGGCCGAAACGGCGCTCTTCATCACGGCCACGGCGGTTTCAGAGCCAGCCGGGGCGTTCTTGGCCATGCTGTCCACCAGGTTGGTGAAGCCCTTCTGCGCGTCAGCGGCCTGGGCTTCGAACGCCTTGCCAAACTCGGCACCGGTGCCCGACGCAATGTCGTACAGGTGGCGGCTGTAGGCGGCGGTCTTCTCGGCCAGGGGCTGGAACATGCCGGCCTGCAGGGCCAGGAGTTCCTGGGCGTCCTTCACGCTCAGCAGGGCCTGGCTGTGGGTGGCGGCTTCGTTCAGGGCGGCGCGCGTGGCGGTCACGTTCAGTTCGACCAGTTTCTCCACGCCTTCAAAGGCCTTGGAGGTCAGGCCAAACAGGGTTTCGAGGTTGGCCTTGTGCGAAGCCAGGATCTGTTCTGCGGTCAGCGTCATGTCGGTTCTCCTAGAGAAATCGGCCCCCGCGGGCCGGAAGGGTTGCGGACATCTGCGCTGACATGGACCTGCGGTTCACGCCGTTCATGTTGCAGTGCAGCATGGGGTGGATTTTGCGGTGCCCCAGCCGCCTTGGCAAGCGATTTTGTTGCGTTGCAGCAAAAATTAGAGGCGCTTCTCGGGTATCGCATCCCCGACACAATCGCGGCCCATGCATGCGTACTACGCCGACCACTTCGTTCTGCCCTTGCCCGAGGGGCATCGGTTTCCCATGGCCAAGTACCGCATGCTGCGCGATGCGCTGGCGCAAGAGTTGCCCGGCGTGCAGCTGCACGAGGCCCCGGCCGCCGCCACCGAAGACCTGGCGCGGGTGCACACGGCGGAATACATCGCCCACATTGCGCAGGGCACGCTGCCGCCCATGGCGCAGCGCGAAATCGGGTTTCCGTGGAGCGAGGCCATGGCCGAGCGTGCGCGCCGCTCGGTGGGTGGCACCCTGGCCGCCTGCGAAGCCGCGCTGCGCGAGGGCATTGCCGGCAACGTGGCCGGCGGCACGCACCACGCCTACGCTGACAAAGGCGGCGGGTTCTGTGTGTTCAACGACATTGCCGTGGCCGCGCGGGCCTTGCAGGCGCAGCACGCAGCCCGGCGCGGCGCTCGGGGGCCGCTGCAGGTGGCGGTGATCGACCTGGACGTGCACCAGGGCAACGGCACGGCGCGCATCTTCCAGGGCGACGACAGCGTGTTCACGCTGTCGCTGCACGGCGCGCGCAACTTCCCCTTCCGCAAGGAGCCGAGCGACCTCGACGTGGAACTGCCCGATGGTTGCGGCGACGACGAATACCTGGCCTGCGTGGAGCAGGCGCTGCTGGCGCTGGAACTGCGCTTTGCGCCGGATTTTGTGCTCTACCTGGCCGGGGCCGACATCCACGAAGGCGACCGCCTGGGCCGCCTGGCCGTGACCGATGACGGCATGGAGGCGCGCGACCGCCGCGTGTTCGACTGGGCCTGGCGGCGCGGCATTCCGCTGGCGTTCACCATGGCCGGGGGCTACGGGCGCGACATTGCGCGCACGGTGCAGGTGCAGCTCACCACCTGGCGTGTGGCGCTGTCGTACCACGCCCGCTGGCACAATGGCCGGCCATGAGCGCACCCGACACCCCCGCGGCCGCGCCGGCCGCCCGCCCCGCGCCGCAGCCGCGCAGCAGCTACCCCGTGTTCCGCACCATCAGCACGCGCTGGAGCGACAACGATGTGTACGGCCACGTGAACAACGTCGTGTACTACAGCTGGTTCGACACGGCCGTGAATGCGCACCTGATCGACGAGGGCGTGCTCGACATCCACGCGGGCGAGACCATTGGCCTGGTGATCGAGACGCAGTGCAACTACTTTGCCTCGCTGGCCTTTCCGCAAATGGTGGAGGCGGGCATCCGTGTGGCCCGGCTGGGCACGAGCAGCGTGCGCTACGAAGTCGGCCTGTTCGCGCAAGGTGAGCCGCTGTCCGCCGCGGCCGGCCACTTCGTGCATGTGTACGTGGACCGCGCCACGCGCCGCCCCGTGCCGCTGCCGGACGCCCTGCGCCAGGCGCTGCAGCGCCTCGTGGTGGCCTGACCGGTATTTGCTATCAAAATATGAGCTGCTTGTGCTTGATTAACAAGCACGAGCAGCCGATTTGGCTCTGAACCTGCGCACGGCCTGCGCCCCCGCCCATGATCATCACCAGCCTGCTGGACACCGACCTGTACAAGTTCACCATGATGCAGGTGGTGCTGCACCAGTTTCCGGGCGCGCAGGTGGAATACCGCTTCAAGTGCCGCAACCCGGGCGTGCAGCTTGCGCCGTATGTGCAGGAGATTCGCGACGAAGTACGCTCGTTGTGCAGCCTGTCGTTTCAGGATGCCGAGCTGGCTTACCTGCGCTCGCTGCGCTTCATCAAAAGCGACTTCGTCGATTTTCTCGGGCTGTTCCGCCTGAACGAAAAGTACATCCAGATCACGCCGCTGCCCACTGGCGAGATCGACATCACCATCCGCGGGCCCTGGCTGCACACCATCCTGTTCGAAATTCCGGTGCTGGCCATCGTGAACGAGGTGTACTTCCGCAACACGCAGAAGGTGCCCGACTTTCCCGAAGGCCGCCGCCGGCTGGATGCCAAGATCGCCCAGTTGCAGGCCGAGGGGCTCGACGATCTCAAGATTGCCGACTACGGCACGCGCCGCCGCTTTTCGCGTGCCTGGCATGAAGAGGTGCTGCGTGTGCTCTGCGCCCGGCTGGGTGCTGGCGCGCGGCGGCCGGGCTCGGCCTCGGCCCCAGGGCAGTTTGCGGGCACCAGCAACGTGCTGTATGCCATGAAGCTGGGCCTGACACCGTTGGGCACCATGGCGCACGAATATCTGCAGGCCTGCCAGGCGCTGGGCCCGCGGCTGCGCGACAGCCAGGTGTTCGGCTTCGAGATGTGGGCCAAGGAATACCGGGGCGATCTGGGCATTGCGCTGTCCGACGTGTACGGCATGAGCGCCTTTTTGCGCGACTTCGACCTGTACTTCTGCAAGCTGTTCGACGGCGCGCGCCATGACAGCGGCGATCCGTTTTCCTGGGGCGAGCGCCTGATCGAGCACTACCGCAAGAACCGCGTGGACCCGCTGACCAAGACGCTGATCTTCAGCGACAGCCTGACGGTGCCGCGCACCATCGAGCTCTACCAGCGCTTTCGCGGCCGCTGCCAGCTGGCGTTTGGCATCGGCACCAACCTCACCAACGACCTGGGCGACCCGCCCGCGCACGAGCCGCTGCAAGTGGTCATCAAGATGACGCGCTGCAACGACCAGCCCGTGGCCAAGCTGTCGGACACCCCAGGCAAGGGCATGTGCGACGACGAGAAGTACCTCGCGTATCTTCGTCAGGTGTTTGACATCTCCAGTCCCGCCTGATGGGGGACACTCCGGCCTCCAACGACAACAACAGGAGGCAATTCCGATGAAGCTCTCGATCTGGCAGCGCCGCTGCCTGGCCCTGTGCGTGGCGGGTCTTCCCTTCATGGCCCATGCGGGCGAACTCAACGGTGCTGAATTGGCAGTGTGGTGGGGCATTCCGTTCGCCGGGATGCTGCTGTCCATCGCGCTGATGCCGCTGCTGGCGCCGATCTTCTGGCACCACCACTACGGCAAGGTCACCGCGGCGTGGGCGCTCGCGTTTCTCGTGCCGTTTGCGGCGGTGTTCGGGGTGGGGGCTGCGGGCGCGGGCGTGGCGCACGCGCTGGTGGCCGAGTACATCCCCTTTGTCATCCTGCTCACGGCGCTGTTCACCGTGGCTGGCGGCATCTTCGTGCAAGGCAATCTGCACGGCAGCCCGGGCACCAACACGGCCATTCTGGCGCTGGGTGCGGTGCTGGCCAGCTTCATGGGCACCACCGGGGCGTCCATGCTGCTGATCCGCCCGCTGATCCGCGCCAACGACAACCGCAAGCACGTGGCCCATGTGGTGGTGTTCTTCATCTTCATCGTCTCCAACGTGGGCGGCTCGCTCACGCCGCTGGGCGATCCGCCCCTGTTCCTGGGCTTCCTCAAGGGCGTGGAGTTCTTCTGGACGGTGCGCCACATCTTTCCCGAAACGCTGTTCATGCTGGGCTCGCTGCTGGCCATCTTCTATGCGCTGGACAGCTGGTACTGGCGCAAGCGCGAAGAACTGCTGCCCCGCGACCCCACGCCCGATACGCGCGGCATCCGGCTGCAGGGCCAGGTCAACTTGCTGCTGCTGGCCGTGGTGGTGGGCTTCGTGCTGCTCAGCGGTATCTGGAAGTCCAGCGTCGTGTTCGACGTGGCTGGAACCCCGGTGGCCTTGCCCAGCCTGGTGCGCGACATCGGCCTGATCGCCGTGACCCTGGTATCGCTCGCGGTCACGCCGCGCGCGGTGCACGAGGCCAACCAGTTCGGCTGGGGGCCCATGCAAGAGGTGGCCAAGCTGTTTGCAGGCATCTTCCTCACCATCATTCCGGTGATCGCCATGCTCAAGGCCGGGGTGGACGGCCCGTTCAGTGCGGTGGTGCGCGCGGTGACGCGGCCCGACGGCACGCCCGATCCGGCCATGTACTTCTGGGCCACCGGTGCGCTCAGCTCCTTCCTGGACAACGCGCCCACCTACCTGGTGTTCTTCAACACGGCCGGCGGCGATCCGGCGGTGCTCATGACCACGCTGGCGCCCACGCTGGCGGCCGTGTCGGCGGGGGCGGTCTTCATGGGGGCCAACACCTACATCGGCAATGCGCCCAACCTCATGGTCAAGGCCATTGCCGAAGACCGCGGCGTGAAGATGCCCAGCTTCTTCGGCTACATGGCCTGGTCGGGCTGTGTGCTGATTCCGCTGTTCATCGTCATGACCTTCATCTGGTTTAGGTGAGATGAAGCATCCCCCTGAGCGCCCGTGGCGCTGCGCACTGCGGGTAGGGGGACGCAGCCCTCGCTGCGGGGCTGCCCTTGCTCGGCTGCCCTGGTTTGGGCAGCGCCCGCGTCACAGAGTGGCGTGCCGGGCACATTCACTGGAGATGCATTGATGAGCCGACCCCGCATCCTGATCGCCCGTGCGATCTTCCCCGACATCGTCGAGCGCCTGGCCGCACACTTCGACGTGGAAGCCAACCAGGACGATGTGCTTTGGAGCCCGGCGGAGCTGGCTGCGCGCATGGCCGACAAGGACGGCGCGTTCACCACCGGCAGCCAGCGGGTGGATGCCGCACTGCTGGCCGCCAGCCCGCGGCTGCGCATCGTGGCCAACATGGCCGTGGGCTACAACAACTTCGACGTGGCGGCGATGACCGCCGCCGGCGTGGTGGGCACCAACACGCCCGACGTGCTCACCGAAACCACGGCCGACTTCGGCTTTGCGCTGCTGCTGGCCACGGCGCGGCGGCTCACGGAATCTGAGCACTTTCTGCGCGCCGGCCTCTGGAACCGCTGGAGCTATGACATGTTTGCCGGGGCCGAGGTGCATGGCAGCACGCTGGGCATCGTCGGCATGGGGCGCATCGGCCAGGGCATTGCCCGGCGCGCGGCCCACGGCTTTGGCATGCGCGTGCTGTACCACAACCGCTCGCGCCTGGCCCCGGCGCTCGAAGCCGAATGCAAGGCCACCTATACGGACAAAGCCACGCTGCTGCGCGAGGCCGACCATGTGATGCTGGTGCTGCCCTACAGCCCCGAGGCGCACCACACCATCGGCGCGGCCGAGCTGGCGCTGATGAAGCCCACGGCCACGCTGGTCAACATTGCGCGCGGCGGCATCGTGGACGACGCGGCCCTGGCCCGGGCGTTGCGCGAGCGCCGCATTGCCGCTGCGGGGCTGGACGTGTTCGAGGGCGAGCCGGCCGTGCACCCGGGTCTGCTTGAAGTGCCCAACGTGGTGCTCACGCCGCACATCGCCAGCGCCACCGTGCCCACGCGCCGGGCCATGGCGCAACTGGCGGCCGACAACCTGATCGCGTTCTTCGACGGCCGCGGCCCGCTCACGCCGGTGAATACCGTGCCCTACCCGGGCGCCCCGCGCCCCTGATCGACCGCCCGGGGCCCGCGTGCAGCGCTGCGCATAGCGCTGCAGCGTGCTCGGATTTGGTGCAAACTGGCCCGCGACGCAGCAAAGTCAAGCACAATCAGCTACTGTTTTGATAGTGGTGGGTGTGCGATGACGGAAACCTGGGTGCTCGGGCTGGGGGCTGGTTTGCTGGCCGTGCTGGTGCTGCAAGGCGTGCTGCTGTGGCGGCGCCCGCGCGTCGACTTGCCGCCCGACTGGCCCACGCGCCTGCAGGCGCTGGAGCAGGCCGCCCAGGCCACGCAACTGGCCGTGGCGCGGCAAGATGGCGCGCTGGACCGCATGGCCCAGCAGGTGGGCGGATTCACCCAGGCCACGCAGGCCACGCTCGATGCCCAGCGCCATGCGGTGGACGAACGCCTGGCCCAGGCTGTGGCCGAATCGCGCACCGGGCGCAACGAGCTGCTGGCCGCCTTTGGGGTGTTCGAAGCCAAGCTGGAGCAGCGCCTGGCCGCGCTCGACAGCGCGCTGCTGCAGCGCCAGGCCGTGCAGGAGTCGGCCCTGGCCCAGCGCTTTGAGGCCCTGCAACACGCCGTGGCCGGGCGGCTGGACGACAGCCAGCGCACGTTGCTGGCCCACCTGGCCCAGGCCCAGACCGACGCAGCCACCGCGCGCCAGGAAATGGCCCAGACGCTGGGCGCCTTCCGCGCCGACCTGGTGCAGGCCACGGGCGCGCTGGCCGCCGAGAGCGTGAAGTCGCGTGAAACCCTGGCCGAAAGCGCGGCACTGTTCGAGCAGCGCATCCAGGAGCGCTTCGAGGCGCTGTCGCTCGCGCAGCGCGCCACGCTCGATTCGCTCAAGGGCGACATCCAGCAGCAGCTGGGCACCATGGCCGGTGCGCTGCAGGTGCAGCTCGAATCCAACGGCCTGCTGATCCGCAACCAGTTCGGCGCGCTGCAGCAGACGGTGTCGGAGCAGCTCTCGCAACTGGTGCAGGGCAGCCAGAGCAATGCCGAGCAGCTGCGCAACGCGCTCAACGAGCGGTTGGCCGCCATCCAGGCCGACAACGCCACGCGGCTCGAAGAAATGCGCCGCACGGTCGATGAAAAACTGCACGCCACGCTGGAGCAGCGCCTGGGCGAATCTTTCAAGCTCGTGAGCGAGCGGCTGGAGCAGGTGCACAAGGGCCTGGGCGAAATGCAGAGCCTGGCCGGCAGCGTGGGCGACTTGAAGCGCGTGATGACCAACGTGAAGTCGCGCGGCACCTGGGGCGAACTGCAACTGGGCGCGATCATCGAGAACGTGCTCACGCCCGAGCAGTTTGCGCGCAACGTCAAGACGGTGCCGGGCAGCGACGAGCTGGTGGAATTTGCCATTCGCCTGCCGGGCCGCAAGGATGACCAGCCTGTGTGGCTGCCCATCGACTCCAAGTACCCGGTGGAGCAGTACCAGCGCCTGATGGACGCTCACGATGCCGCCGACAAGGGGGCCATTGCGGCGGCTGGCAATGCGTTCGAGGCTTCCATCCGGCTGGAGGCCAAGAAGATCAGTGCCAAGTACGTCTCGCCACCGCACACCACCGACTTTGCCGTGCTGTACCTGCCCACCGAAGGCCTGTTTGCCGAGGTGATGCGCCGCCCCGGCCTGGTGGAGGCGCTGCAGAACGACTGCCGCGTGGTGGTGAGTGGCCCGGCCAACTTTGCAGCCATGCTCAGCAGCCTGCAGATGGGCTTCAAAACGCTGGCCATCGAAAAGCGCTCGTCCGAGGTCTGGGGGCTGCTGGGCGTGGTCAAGACCGAGTTCGCCAAGTTCGGCGACGTGGTCGAGGCCACCAAGAAGTCCATCGACGCCGCTGCGCGCAAGTTCGACGAGGTGGGCGTGCGCACCCGCGCCATCCAGCGCAAGCTGCGCGACGTCCAGGAGCTGCCCGCGCCCGGCGGGGGGCTGGCGCAGCCAGGCCTGCCGCTCGATGGCTTGGGGGACGACGCGCCGTGACCGGCGAGCTGGCGCGGCTGATTGCAGGCCAAGTCTGCATCCACGCGGCCATGGCGGGCATGCGCATGGCCGCGCCATTGTGGGCCCTGAACGAGGGCTACAGCCCTGCGGCCGTGGGCGTACTGCTGGCGCTGTTCGCGCTCACGCAGGTGTTCCTCTCGCTGCCCGCCGGGCGTTATGCCGACCGGCACGGCCTGCGCCGGCCGGTGGGCTGGGCGGTGCTGGTGGCCGTGGCGGGCTGCGCGCTGGCGCTGGCTTGGCCGCACTTCGTCACGCTGTGCATCGCCGCGCTGTGCACGGGTGGCGCGGCGGGCGGAGCCATCATTGCGCTGCAGCGCCATGTGGGCCGTGCGGCGCACGACGCCACGCAACTGCGCCAGGTGTTCAGCTGGCTGGCCATCGGGCCGGCGGTGTCCAACTTCGTGGGGCCGTTTGCGGCCGGGCTGCTCATCGACCACGCCGGCCCGGTGGCCGGCAGCAGCCAGGGCTACCGCGCGGCCTTTGCCTTCATGGCCGTGCTGCCGGTGCTGACCTGGTTCTGGGTGAGGCATACGCAAGAGCTGCCCCGCACCGAGACGCCGGCCGACGCCCCGCGTGGCCGCGCGTGGGATCTGTTGGCCGATCCACCGCTGCGCCGTCTGCTGTTCGTCAACTGGCTGCTCGCCTCGTGCTGGGACGTGCACACCTTCGTGGTGCCGCTGCTCGGGCACGAGCGCGGCCTGTCGGCCTCGGTGATCGGGACCATCCTGGGTGCGTTTGCGATTGCGGCGGCCTGCATCCGCGTGCTCATGCCGCTGGTGGCCGACAGGCTGCGCGAGGCCGTGGTGGTGGCCGCGGCCATGGGCATCACGGCGGTGCTGTTCGGGTTGTACCCATTGCTGCCCACCGCCTGGGCCATGGGCCTGTGCTCGGTGCTGCTGGGCCTGGCGCTGGGCTCGGTGCAGCCCATGGTGATGAGCCTGCTGCACCAGATTACGCCCGCCCACCGCCAGGGCGAGGCGCTGGGCCTGCGCCTGATGGCCATCAACGCCTCCAGCGTGCTCATGCCCATGCTGTTCGGCACGGCTGGCGCGGTGATCGGCGTGGCCGGGCTGTTCTGGGTGGTGGGCGCGGCGGTGGGCTTGGGAGCGCGGACGGCCTGGCGCATGGGACATGCCCCGCCGTCAGCCGGGCACTGATGCCGGTTGATCGCGCGGCGGTTTCAAATCGCCACCCAAAAGACTGTAAAAGCGCTACAGTGGCCGCGATCAGAGCGTATCTGCACGGAGGGCGTGATGCGGGACAGAGCGCGCAGACACTTGAAAGAGCAGCTTGCCCTGGCCGCAGCGGTGTGGGCCATGGCGCTGTCGGCCGCGGCTCAGACCGCTGTGCCGCGCTGGCAGGCCGCGCAGCTGGCGCTGACTGCGGGCCAGGCTGAGCAAGCCCTGGCGCTGCTGTCTGGGCTGGAAGCGGCCGAGGCGGGCGATCCGGCATTTGACGCTCTGATGGGCCACGCCGCGCATGCGGCCGGCCGTTATCCGCGCGCCATCCTGGCTTGGGAGCGCGTGTTGGCCAACCGGCCGCAGGATGCAGACGCAGCCCGTGCGCTGGCGCGTGCGCTGCACGCCGTGGGCGATGCGCCGGGCGCCGAGGCCGTGCTGCAGCGCTTCGGCCTGCGCGGCGTGCCGGTGGATGCGGCCCTGAGCCTCGACCCGTTCCTCGTCTCGTTTGATCGGCGTGGCCACGAGGGCCGCTCGACCTGGAAGGGCCACCTCGACCTCACGCTGGGCCACGACAGCAATGCCAACGCGGGTCCTGTTCCCGACGCACCGTCGCTCTCGCCCCCCGGCACACCGGCCTGGAGCCTGGCTCCGGGTAGCGCAGCGCAGGGCGCGGGTTTTGCAGCCTTGCAGGGCCATCTGCGGGGGCGCCATGTGATCGACGCGCGCTGGTCGCTGGTGGGCGCGACCACCGCCGACCTGCGCGGCCACGCGCGCCGTGCGCAAGACTACGACGCGCTCCAGTGGGATGCTAGCGCGGGCCTGGCCTACCGGCGCGAGCGCCACGAATGGCTGCTCAGCGCCCAGGGCAGCACCTGGCAGCAGGATGGCAGCACCTTGCGCAACACCGCAGGCCTGGTGGGTGAGTGGATCTGGCGGCTCGACGGCTTCCGGCAGTGGGACAGCTTTGTGCAATGGCAGACGCTGCGCTACCCCGGCCAGTCGCTGCGCGATGGCCAGCGCGTGGTGGCGGGCACCTCGTATGTGCATGTGCTGCGCAACGGCAGCTTGGGCTATGCGGGCGTGTACGCAGGGCGTGAATCGCCTGACGCGGCCGGCGTCGAGCATCTCGGCCACCGCCTGAGGGGGCTGCGCGCGGGCTGGCAGTGGGCGCTGGCACCCGATTGGGCCGCGTTTGTGCACGCGAGTCACGAGCGGCGACGCTACGGTGCGGACGATCCCTTCTTTGCGCTGCGGCGCAGCGACCGCGCCACGCAGGTGGCGCTCGGTCTGTCGTGGTTGCCTGCGCCGGGCTGGCGCATCACGCCGCAGTTGGCCGTCACACGCAATGCGTCCAACCTGCCGATCACCGACTACGACCGGCGCACGGTGTCTGTCACCGTGCGGCGCGAGTTCTGATGCCTGCAATGCGTTTCGATGCCGTGGGAGGCCCGACATGCCCGCCTTGACCCCTTCGTTCCGCCTGGCCTGGTGGGCCGCCCTGGTGGCCGCCTGGCCCCTGCAGAGCCTTGCCGCAGCAGGGCTGGTGCAGTTCAGCACGGGTGATGTACAACTGCGCCGCGCCGGCAGCACCTCGGCCGTGTCCAAGGGCCTGCCGGTGGAGGCGGGCGATGTGCTGCTCACCGGGGCCGACGGGCGTGCGCAGATCCGTTTCTCGGACGGCGGGCTGGTGGCGCTGTACCCGGGCTCGCAGTTCACCGTGACGCGCTATGCCGACACCGGCAACCCCGCGCAGGACCAGTTCGCCGTGAGTTTGTTGCAGGGCGGCCTGCGCGCCATCACCGGGCTGATTGGCAAGCGCGAGCCACGCAACTACCAAGTGACCACGCCCACGGCGGTGGTGGGCATCCGTGGCTCGGCCTTCCTGGTGGCCTTCAACGCGGTCGGTGAGGTGGTGGTCTCCGGCGAGGAGGACGAGATCGAGGTCTGCACCCGCGCAGGATGCGTGGGCGTGAAGGCGGGCGAATCGGTGCGTGTGGTGTCCGATGCAGAACTGCCGCTCTATACGCACACCCGGGCGTTGCTGCCATTGCCGCCCGCACCGCTGCCCTATGTGATGGGCGAGCAACTCGGCGGCGGTGGTCGTGTACAGCCACTGCCCGCGCCTGTGCCCGAGCCCCCAGCACCTGCCACACCGGCGGCACCAGCTCCCCAGCCCGTGCCGACCCCGGTGCCTGCGCCCGACCCGGGGCAGCCGGGTGCACCGCCGCCGGTGACGGTGCCCGGCCCGCAGCAGCCGCCCACCACACGCCCGCCGGCACCCACCACGCCCACGACCCCCACCACGCCGCCCGCGCCGACGACGCCCACCGCGCCAGCCCCTCCGGCCACGCGGCCGCCCATCACCACCTTGCCCCCCATCGTGCGGCCCATCTTCGTGCTGCCGCCGATTGCGGTGCCGCCGCCACCGCCGGTCATTCGCTGAGCGTGCCGGTGCCGTTGGCGGCACCGTGCGCCGTGGCGATCACAGCCCGTAGAAGGCCTTGATGAGGTTCCAGGCTTCCTGTGGATCGTCGGTCACATGGAAGAGCGACAGGTCTTCGGGCGAGACCGTGCCTTCCTCCACCAGCACGTCAAAGTTGATGAGCCGCTTCCAGTAGTCGGAGCCAAACAGCACGATGGGGACCGGCTTGGCCTTGCCCGTCTGCACCAGGGTGAGCACCTCGAACAGCTCGTCCAGCGTGCCAAAGCCACCCGGAAACGCCACCAGCGCCTTGGCGCGCATCATGAAGTGCATTTTGCGCAGCGCGAAGTAGTGGAACTTGAAGCACAGTGAGGGCGTGATGTAGGGGTTGCCGCTTTGCTCGTGGGGCAAAGAGATGTTCAGTCCGACGTTGGGGGCACCGGCCTCGTGGGCCCCGCGGTTGGCGGCTTCCATGATGCCGGGGCCGCCGCCGGTACACACGTACACGCGCTGGTCGGCCGGCTGCGTCAGGCTGTGCTCGGCCACCAGTTTGGCGAACTGGCGGGCCAGGTCGTAGTAGCGCGCGTTGCGCACGGCCAGCTCGGCGCGGCGGATCTGCGCCGCGTCCTTGCCGGCCTGGGCCTCGGCCAGCAGGGCGGCGGCTTCTTCGGGCGATTTGAAGCGCGCGCTGCCGTACACGACCACCGTGCTCTCGATGCCTTGCTCGGCCTGGCCCAGGTCGGGCTTGAGCAGCTCCAGCTGAAAGCGGATGCCCCGCGTTTCGCGGCGGAACAGGAATTCAGGGTCGGCAAAGGCCAGCCGGTATGCGTCGGCGTGCAGCGGGCTGCCGTTGGTCGAGTGGTGGTGCAGCTCGGCCCAGGCGTTGGCCAGCCGGCTGTCGTTGAGTTGGGTGTTGGCTTCCATGGCGGTTGATGCGAGGGCTGCAGGGCGGTGAGGATTGAAACCCCACCGGGCTGCGGCCCAGTGTACTCAACCACGAGCCGCTATGAAAAGAGAAGCGCTCCAGATCCCTGCGACGGTCAGGGCCAGCGAGCCGAACAGGTGGACGGCGGCCGTACCCAAGGCCAGCGCATAGCGCTGCTGCTGCAGCATGCCGACCACCTCGGCCGAGAAGCTGGAGAACGTGGTGAGTGCGCCCAAAAAACCCGTGATCAGCAGCAGCCGCCAGGTTGGGTCGAGCTGCGGCAGCGCCTGAAAGACGGCCACGCACACGCCCACCAGGTAGCCGCCCACCAGGTTGGCGGCCAGCGTCCCCCAGGGCAGCAACGCGCCGCTGGTGTTGAGCCACAGCGCCAACTGCCAGCGGGCGAGCGCGCCCGTGCAGGCCCCGATGCAGATGGCCACAACCGACGCCAGCGTAGAGCCCATCACCGTGACAGCATCTGCTGGGGCAGCCACGTCACGATGCCCGGGAACACATAGATCAGGGCCACAGCCCCGCACATCAGGAAGAACATCGGCGCCGTGACCCGAGTGATCCAGGGCAGCTGGCGGCCCGTCATGCCTTGCAGCACGAACAGGTTGAAGCCGACTGGGGGCGTGATCTGGGCCATTTCGACCACGAGCACGATGAAGATGCCGAACCAGATGGGGTCGATGCCCGCGGCCTGGATGGTGGGCATCAACACGCCCATGGTGAGCACCACCATGGAGATGCCGTCCAGAAAGCAGCCGAGCACGATGAAAAAGACCGCAAGCGCCAGGATCAGTTGGGCCTGGCCCAGACCCAGCGATGCGATCCACTCGGCCAGATGGCGCGGCAGCCCGATGTAGCCCATGGACAAGGTGAGGAAGGCCGCGCCCGCGAGGATGAGGCCGATCATGCAGTACAGCCGGGTCGCGCCCATCAAGGCGTCGCGGAACGAGGCCCAGGTCAGCGAGCCCTGCACCGCCGACAGCACCAGCGCCCCGACCACGCCGACGGCGGCCGCCTCGGTGGCCGTGGCAATGCCGGTGTAGATCGACCCCAGCACGGCGGCGATCAGCAGCACGACCGGGATCAGACTGCGCGATGCGGCCAGCTTCTGGCGCAGGGTGAACTGCTCGTCGGCAGCGGGCACCTGTTCGGGATTGCGCAAGGCCCACAGCACGATGTAGCCCGAGAACAGACAGGCCAGCATCAGGCCTGGCAACACGCCCGCAACGAACAGCTTGGAAATCGACACCTCGGCCATTACGCCGTACACGATCATGATGATGGATGGCGGTATCAGCAGGCCCAGCGTACTGGCCCCCGCCAGCGTGCCCACCACCATGTTGTCGGGGTAGCCGCGGCGCTTGAGCTCGGGTAGGGTCATCTTGCCAATGGTGGCGCAGGTGGCAGCGCTGGAGCCAGACACTGCGGCAAAGATCGTGCAGCCCACCACATTGGTGTGCAGCAGGCGCCCGGGCAAGGCCTGCACCCAAGGTGCAAGCCCCCGGAACATGTCTTGCGACAAGCGCGTGCGGAACAGGATTTCGCCCATCCAGATGAACAGGGGCAGGGCGGTGAGGGTCCAGCTGGAAGCCGATCCCCAGATGGCCACCGCCATCGCATCCCCGGCAGGCCGCGACGAGAACAGCTGCATGCCGATCCAGGCCACACCCGACAGCGTGAGGCCGATCCAGACGCCGCTGCCCAGGATCAGGAACAGCGACAGGACCAACAGGCCCGTGATGGCAAGGTCGCTCATGGTGCAGGCATCCTCAGGTCATTCGTTGCGCAGAAGTTCGTCCGACTGCGGGCGCGGGCGGCGGCCCATCAGCTCCAGAACCAGCTCGTCCAGAAAGGCGATGGCCAACACCACCGTGCCGAGCGCCATGGACAGTTGTGGAATCCACAGCGGCGTTGCATCGCTGCTGGTGGATACGTCATGGAACTCGTGTGATTGCCAGGCCAGCTTGCAGCTGTAATAGGCAAACAGCACGGCAAGCAAGGTGGCCACGCCCAGGGCCCACACCTCCATGCCCTTGCGCATCGAACCGCGCAGCGCATTGAGCAGCAGCGTCACGCGGATGTGCTCGCCCCGCTTGAGGGTGTGAGCGAGGGCCATGAAGCCCGCTGCCGCCATCAGGTAGCCCGCATAGGCGTCGGTGCCGGGCACATGAAAGTGCAACTGGCGGCTGATGATGGACAGCAGCACCATGCCCAGCAGCCCAACCATGAAAAGCGCCGCCAGGGCGGCAGCGCTGTCGTAAAGCGCATCAAGGAGGCGGCGCATACGGGGGCTTATTTGCGGAAGTTGTCGACCAGTGCTTTGCCTTCAGGGCCGGCCTTGTCCAGCCATTCCTTGAGCATGGTGTCGCCCACCTTGGCCATGTCGGCCTTGAGCGCGGCCGGCGGCGGGGTCACTTCCATGCCGTTGGCCTTGAGTTTGGCAATGGTGTCGGTGTTGACCTTCTGGCTGGTGGTCCAGCCACGGGCCTCGGCGTCGGCACCGGCTTTCAGCACCGCATCCTGGGTGGGCTTGTCTAGGGCATCAAACGCCTTCTTGTTGATGAGCACCGCGTTTTTGGGCAGCCAGGCCTGGGTGTCGTAGTAGAACTTGAGGTGCTCGAAGAGCTTGCTGTCCACACCCGTGGCACCAGAGGTCATGGTGGACTCCACCACGCCGGTGGCCAGGGCCTGCGAGAACTCGGCAGCCTGCACGGTGACGGGCTGGGCGCCCACGAGTTCGGCAATGCGGGCGGTGGCCGGACTGTAGGCGCGCCACTTCACGCCCTTGAGATCTGCTGCGCTGGCCAGCGGCTTCTTGGTGTAGATGCCTTGCGGCGGCCAGGCCACCGAGTACAGCAGGATCATGCCCTGCTCGGCCAGTTTCTTTTCAAGGAAAGGCTTTTGCGCCGCATACAGCTTGCGCGACGCGTCGTAGCTGTCGGCCAGGAAGGGGATGCCATCCACCCCAAAAATCTGCCATTCGTTCTGGAAGTTCGCGAGCAGGATCTCGCCCATCTGGGCTTGCCCGCCCTGTACGGCGCGCTTGATCTCGGGGGCCTTGAACAGCGCCGCATTGGCGTGCACGGTGATCTTGAGCTTGCCGCCCGTGGCCTTGTCGACATCCGAGGCGAACTGGACCAGGTTTTCCGTGTGGAAGTTGGTGGCGGGGTAGGCCGCCGCCAGATCCCATTTGGTTTGCGCCTGAGCGGCGCTTGTACCAAGCGCGACGAGGGCCGCAGCGGCCAGCGAAGAAAGGGCAAGAGAACGACGCTTCATCGGGAGGCTCCACAAGGTTGAACGTTGGGGTGCAGGCACTGTAGCGCGCAACGTCAACAATTTGCTCTAGGTGTTTCCGCTGTATGTCGACAATTTAACGACAATTTATTCTCTACGTACCTACAATTCCTGCGCATGCATGAGTTGTGCCAGTCCCACCCCTGCGGAAAGCGCCCATGAAGTCCAAATCTCCCGCCAGCGAGTCCGGCCCCATCGTGTCGTCGGCCCATCTGGTGTCGGCCCAGAGCGCCGAGATGAGCGAGTTCGAATTCGGCCTGATCGTGGCGGGCAACGCCTTCCACCGGTGGGTGGTGCACTGCATGTCGGCGGCAGGCTTGAAGGACCTGACCCCGCTTGATGTGGTGGTGCTGCACCACGTCACGCACCGCGCGCGGGACAAGCGGCTGTCTGACATCTGTTTCATCATGAACGTGGAAGACACGCACCTGGTGAACTACGCGCTCAAGAAGCTGCAGGCGCTGGGCGTGGTGGCCTCGCAAAAGAACGGCAAGGAAGTGACCTATGCCGCCACCGACACTGGCCGCGCCTACGTGCAGCGCTACCGCGAAATCCGCGAGACCTGCCTGATCGACGCGCTCAAAGCCGACGAGGCGCTGAACCGCGACATCGGCGAGCTGGCACGCCTGCTGCGCGTGCTCTCGGGCATGTACGACCAGGCGGCGCGCTCGGCCGCGTCGCTGTAGTCCCCCCGCGCGCTGTCGGGCATATTGGAACCAAAACCGGCTCTCGTGCTTGATTTCCAAGCACGAGCAGCTATCGAAAGCATAGCAACCATGTCCCATCCCCATCCCGCTCCGTCCCGCTGGCAGTTCTGGATCGACCGCGGCGGCACCTTCACCGACGTGGTGGGCCGCAAGCCCGACGGCACGCTGGTCACGCACAAGCTGCTGTCAGAAAACCCCGAGCAGTACCGCGATGCGGCGGTGGCGGGCATTCGCCATCTGCTGGGCCTGGCGCCCGGCGCGCCCGTGACGCCCGAGCAGGTGGAATGCGTGAAGATGGGCACCACCGTGGCCACCAATGCCTTGCTCGAACGCAAGGGCGAGCCGACGCTACTCGTGACCACGCGCGGCTTCAAAGACGCGCTGCGCATTGCCTACCAGAACCGCCCGCGCCTGTTTGACCGGCGCATCCTGCTGCCCGAGCTGCTGTACGAGCGCGTGATCGAGGCGCAGGAGCGCATGGGCGCGCACGGCGAGGTGGTGGAGCCGCTGGACGAGCAGCACCTGCGCGAGCGCCTGTGGGCCGCGTACGACGCGGGTTTGCGCAGTGTGGCCATCGTGTTCATGCACGGCTACCGCTACACGGCGCACGAGCAGGCCGCCGCGCGGCTGGCGCGCGAGATTGGCTTCACCCAGGTCAGCACCTCGCACGCCACCAGCCCGCTGATGAAGTTCGTGAGCCGGGGCGACACCACGGTGGTGGATGCCTACCTCTCGCCCATCCTGCGCCGCTATGTGGAGCAGGTGGCCGCCGAGATGCCCGGCGTGCGCCTGTTCTTCATGCAGTCGTCGGGCGGGCTCACCGATGCGCAGGTGTTCCAGGGCAAGGACGCGATCCTCTCGGGCCCGGCCGGCGGCATTGTGGGCATGGCGCGCACGGCCGAACTGGCCGGCCATGCCAAGGTGATCGGCTTCGACATGGGCGGCACCAGCACCGACGTGAGCCACTACGCGGGCGAGTTCGAGCGCGAATTCGAGACCCAGGTGGCCGGTGTGCGCATGCGCGCGCCCATGATGAGCATTCACACGGTGGCTGCGGGCGGTGGCTCGATTCTGGAGTTTGACGGTGCGCGCTTTCGCGTCGGCCCCGAAAGCGCGGGCGCCAACCCCGGCCCGGCCAGCTACCGCCGCGGCGGGCCGCTGGCCGTGACCGATGCCAACGTCATGCTCGGCAAGATCCAGCCCGCGCACTTTCCGCGCGTGTTCGGCCATGCAGCCAACGAAGCGTTGGACGACGCCGTGGTGCACGAGTGCTTTGCCGCCCTGGCCGCGCAGACCGGCCGCAGTGCCGAGGATGTGGCCCAAGGCTTCATCCAGATTGCGGTGCAGCAGATGGCCAATGCCATCAAGAAGATCAGCGTGGCGCGCGGCTACGACGTGACGCGCTACACCCTGCAGTGCTTTGGCGGCGCGGGCGGCCAGCACGCCTGCCTCGTGGCCGACGCCCTGGGCATGACCCGCGTGTTCGTGCACCCGCTGGCCGGTGTGCTGTCGGCCTACGGCATGGGCCTGGCCGACCAGACCGTGATCCGCGAGCAGGCGGTGGAAGCCCGCCTGGCCGCGGCGCTGCTGCCCGACCTGGACGCCCGCCTGACCGCGCTGGCCGAGGCCGCGCGCACCGAGCTCGTGCGCCAGCAGGTGGGGCAGGGCACCGTGCAGGTGCACCGCCGCGTGCATGTGCGCTACGAAGGCAGCGACGCCGCCCTGGTGGTGCCGTACGGCACGCTGGAGCAGATCGTGCAGGGCTTTGAAGCCGCCTACCGCCAGCGCTTTGCCTTCCTCATGCAGGGCAAGGCGCTCGTGGTCGAGGCCGTGTCGGTCGAGGCCGTTCTACCCGGCGATGCGCCCGCCGAGGCCACGCACACGCTGCACCCGCCGCGCGAGGCGCCGCGCCGAAGCACCGTGCGCATGTACACCGCCGGGGTGGACGGCCGCGCCGCCTGGCACGACGCGGCCCTGGTGGTGCGCGAAGACCTGCGCCCTGGCGACGTGGTGCCAGGCCCGGCCATCATTGCCGAGCAGAACGCCACCACCGTGGTCGAACCCGGCTGGCAGGCCACGCTCACCGCGCTTGACCATCTGGTGCTCGACCGCATGGCCGCCCGCGCCGTGCAGCATGCCGTGGGCACCACGGTAGACCCGGTGCTGCTCGAAGTGTTCAACAACCTGTTCATGAACATTGCCGAGCAGATGGGCCTGCAACTGCAGAACACCGCCTACTCGGTCAACATCAAGGAGCGGCTTGACTTCAGCTGCGCGCTGTTCGATGCCGAGGGCAACCTGATCGCCAACGCGCCCCACATGCCCGTGCACCTGGGCAGTATGGGCGAGAGCATCAAGACCGTGATCCAGGCCAACGCCGGGCAGATGCAGCCGGGCGACGTGTACGTGCTCAACGACCCGTACCACGGCGGCACGCACCTGCCCGACATCACCGTGATCACGCCCGTGTACGTGGGTGCTGCAGGCGAGGGGGATGGCCAGCCCACGTTCTACGTGGGCAGCCGTGGCCACCATGCCGATGTGGGCGGCACCACGCCAGGCTCGATGCCGCCGTTTTCCACGCACATCGAAGAAGAGGGCGTGCAGCTCAACAACGTCAAGCTCGTGGAGCGTGGCGTGCTGCGCGAGGCCGAGATTCTGGCGCTGCTGCAAGGCGGCCGCTACCCCAGCCGCAACCCGCAGCAGAACCTGGCCGACCTCAAGGCCCAGATCGCAGCGAATGAAAAGGGCGCGCAGGAGCTGCGCCGCATGGTGGAAGAGTTCGGCCTGGACGTGGTGCAGGCCTACATGCGCCATGTGCAGGACAACGCCGAGGAATCGGTGCGCCGCGTGATCACGCGCCTCAAGGACGGTGCCTTCACGCTGCCGCTGGACAACGGCGCGCAGATCCAGGTGGCTGTCACGGTCGATGCCGCGGCGCGCAGCGCCACCATCGACTTCACGGGCACCAGCGCGCAGCAGGGCAACAACTTCAACGCGCCGCGCGCGGTGTGCATGGCGGCGGTGCTGTACGTGTTCCGCACGCTGGTGGAGGACGACATCCCGCTCAACGCAGGGTGCCTGAAGCCGCTGCAGGTCATCATCCCCGAAGGCTCCATGCTCAACCCGCTGCCCCCGGCCTCGGTGGTGGCGGGCAATGTGGAGACTTCCACCTGCATCACCAACGCGCTGTACGGCGCACTGGGCCTGATGGCGGCCGGCCAGTGCACCATGAACAACTTCACCTTCGGCAACGACCGCTACCAGTACTACGAAACCATCTCGGGCGGCAGCGGCGCGGGCGGTGTGTTCGACGCCACAGGCGCGCTGGTGGGTGGGTTTGACGGCACGAGCGTGGTGCAGACGCACATGACCAACTCGCGCCTGACCGACCCCGAGGTGCTGGAGTTCCGCTTTCCGGTGCGGCTCGACGGCTACGAGATCCGCCAGGGCTCTGGGGGCACGGGCCGCTTCAAGGGGGGCCATGGCGGCGTGCGGCGTGTGCGCTTTCTGGAGCCCATGACGGCCAGCATCCTGTCGAACGGCCGCCACCGCGGCGCGTTTGGCATGGCGGGCGGCGGCGACGGCGCACCGGGCATCAACCGCGTGCTGCGCGCCAATGGCCGGGTGGAAGCAATGGACCACATCGGCCAGGCCGAGATGCAGCCGGGCGATGTGTTCGAGATCCAGACGCCCGGCGGTGGCGGCTTCGGGGCAGCCTGATCGAAGCCGGGGTTGCGCACCTCTGGGGCGCAGGGCCGGTCAGTGCGCTCCGGCGTTCCCAGTCAAATCGGCTGCTTGTGCTTATCAATCAAGCACAAGCAGCTCACTTTTTGATAGCGTCTGGTGGGGCGGAGCCCTGCGGCCTTGGGGCTGAACCCGGGGCGGGCAGGGGCGTCTGGCCGCTGCTGCGGCTCAGGCTGGGCGGCACCGGCTCGCCCGCCTGCCGCGCGCGGAACAACGCTGCCCGCATCAGAAAAATCGACATCACCGGCACGGTGATGGCCACGAACAGCGCAGTCAGCCAGGCGTGCAGCGCCAGGCCGCCTTCGGTCACCGAGAAGAAAATCACCGACGCGTGCACGATGCACCAGCAGGCCAGCGTGGCGATGATGGCGGGCGCATGCACCCGCTCAAAAAAGCTGCGCAGGCGCAGCAGGCCGCTGGAGCCCAGCAGCGCCAGCAGCGCACCGGCCAGCACCAGCACGGCCACCAGCGCATCGGCCCAGGCGGGCAGGGCGGCGTTCATTCGATCACCTCGCCGCGCAGCAGGAACTTGGCCATGGCCATGGTGCCCACAAAGCTGAACAGGGCCAGCAGCAGCGCGGCCTCAAAGTAGGTGCGGCTGGCGTACAGCAGGCCCATCACCAGCATCAGCAGCATACCGTTGAGCGCCATGCAGTCGAGCGCCAGCACGCGGTCTTGCGCCGTGGGGCCGCGCAGCAGGCGCACCAGGCACAGGCCCATGGCCAGCGCCAGCATCAGCAGGGCCAGCGGCAGGGCCCAGTCGAGCATCGGGGTCATGACTCAAAAATCTCCATCAGCGGCTGTTCGTAGCGTTCCTGCACATGGCGGATGGCGGCCTCGGCGTCTTCCAGCTCCAGCACGTGCAGCAACAGCTGGCTGCGGTCCAGCGAGAGCTCAGCCCAGGCCGATCCGGGCGTGATGCAGGTGATGGTGGCCAGCACGGCCAGCGCGTTCGGGTCGCGCAGGCGCAGTGGGATGCAGATGAACCCCGGTGGATGCCGCCGTGGGCTGTGCGGCGCCCAGAGCACACGCACGGCCTGCAGGTTGGACACCGTGGCGTCCCACACGATGGTGGCGGCCAGCCGCAGCACCACGCCGGGGCGCCGAATGCGCACGGGCAGCGGTCGCAGGCCTGCGGTCATCCACGGAATCCACACCGCCAGCACCAGGCCCAGCAGGATGTGACCCAGCCCAAGGCTGCGGTTGAGCAGCAGCCACAGCCCCCACAGGGCCAGGCTCAGCAAGGGGTGGGGCAGCCAACGGCGGCGCATCAGCGTTCTCCCTCGCGGCCCGCGGTGGCGGCCGGGCTGGGCACCGGCTGTGCGCCCAGTACGGTCTCCAGATAGGCTGCGGGCTGGTGCAGCGCGGTGGCAGCCGCGGTGGTGTAGCGCAGCAGGGCCTCGCCATGCAGCGTGAGGGCGACAGCCAGCGCCAGCAGCGCGGCCACCGGCACGCCCTCGGCCACGCGCACGACAGGGGTGCCACGGCCCTGCGCGCTCCAGAAGTGCCGCATGCCCAGGCGCGTGAGCGAGACCAGTGCGGCCAGGCCCGACACCATCATCAAGGCCAGCAACAGCAGCGCCCAGGGGATGCCGGGCCCTGTAAAGCCCGGCAGCGCCAGCAGCGCCTGCCCGATGAGCACCTTGCCCACAAAGCCGGGCAGGGGTGGCAGCCCAGCCACCAGCAGCACGGCTCCCAGAAAGGCCAGGCCCAGCACCGCCGCACCGGCCGGAATGGGGCGGCCGATCAGCGCCACTTCGTCATCGTCCAGGTTGTGCGACTGGGTGGAGCCCAGATCGGGTGTGAGAAACGGCGCATCGTCCGTGGCCTCGTCGGGCGCAGGGCGTGCTTCGCGCTCGCGCCAGCGCTCAAGCAGGTCGGCCAGCAAAAACAGCAGGGCCACGCCGAGGGTGGAGCTGACGAGGTAGAACAGCAGCCCGGCCGTGACCGACGCCTGGCCCAGGCCCACGGCGGCCAGCAGCAGGCCCGACGAGACCACCGCCGCATAGCCAGCCACAGCGGGCAGGCGCTGCGATGCCAGCAGGCCCAACGCGCCCCAGGCCAGCGTGACAAGTCCCGCCCCCGACAGCCACGCCGCCGCAAAGCCTGCCGACACACCGGCATCGCCGCCGAACAGCAGCGTCCACAGCCGCAGCACGGCGTACAGCCCCAGCTTGGTCAGCAGGGCAAACAGCGCGGCCACGGGTGCGGTGGCCGCACTGTAGGCAGGCACCAGCCAGAAGTTGAGTGGCCACACGGCCGCCTTGATCAGAAACGCCACCCCCAGAATGGCCGCCGCAGCGTGCAGCAGGCCGCGGTCTGCTGGGGCCACCTCGGCCACGCTGCGGGCCAGATCGGCCATGTTCAGCGTGCCAGTGATGCCGTACAGCATGGAAACGCCGACCAGGAACAACGCCGACGCTACGAGGTTGACGGCTACGTAGTGCAGCCCCGCACCAATGCGCGCGGGCCCCGAGCCGTGCAGCAGCAGCCCGTACGACGCGGCCAGCGTGATCTCGAAGAACACGAACAGGTTGAACAGGTCGGCCGTGAGAAACGCACCGCCCAAGCCCATGAGTTGGAACTGCAGCAGCGGATGAAAATGCACGCCCGCGCGGTACCAGCCCCCAGCCGCGTAGCAGGCTGCCACCAGTCCCAGCGTGGCCGTGAGCACGAGCATCAGGGCCGACAGACGGTCGAGCGCGAGCACGATGCCAAAAGGCGCAGGCCAGTTGCCCGGTAGATAGGCCCCGAGACCGCTCGGCCCACTGGGCGCATCGGCCTGCATCAACAAGAGCACGGCCACGCCCAGGCCCATGCTGCACGACAGCAACTGGATCAGCACCTTGAGGCGGCGCTGCTCCTCGCGCAACAGCAGCAGCACGGCCGCGGTGGCCAGCGGCAGCACGATGGGCGCGAGCAGCCAGTGCGGTGAAAACAGCGGAGACAGCAACGTGAACAGATCCATGCTCAGGGCATCTCCTGTGTGTCCTGGGCGTCACGGCCATCCACATGGTCGCTGCCCGCAACGCCGCGCGATGCCAGCAGCAGCACCAGGAACAGCGCGGTCATTGCAAAGCCGATGACGATGGCCGTGAGCGTGAGCGCCTGCGGCATGGGGTCGGCGTAGTGCAGCAGGTCCTGCGGTACGCCGGGCTGGATCACGGGCTCCTTGTCGATGGCCAAGCCCAGCCGGCCCATACTGAAGATGAACAGATTGACCGCATAGGCCAGCAGCGACAAACCCATGATGAACTGGAACGTGCGCGGGCGCAGCAGCAGCCAGACGGCCGAGCCGGTGAGCACGCCAATCGCCAGGGCCAGGATCACTTCCATGGGGACTCCTTGGCAGCAGGGGCCGCCGCAGCGGCGGCCGGTGGAGGGGTGGGCGCATCGTCCTGCGTGCGCGCGTGGTAGCGGTGGCTGCGCACCGACTGATGGGCCAGCGCCGTAAGGATCAGCAGGGTGGATCCGACGACCAGCGTGAACACGCCGATGTCAAAGAACAGTGCGCTGGCCACGTGCATCTCGCCCAGCAGCGGCAGCGCGAGGTGTGCGGTGTGGCTGGTCAGGAACGGATAGCCCCAGGCCAGCGAACCCAGGCCGGTCGCCAGTGTGACGAGCGCTCCCATGGCAATCCAGCGCCGCGGCTGCAGGCGCCAGTGCGATTCCACCCAGGCCGTGCCCGACACGATGTACTGCAGCAGCAGCGCCACCGAAAACACGAGCCCGGCCACGAAGCCGCCACCGGGCTCGTTGTGCCCGCGCAGAAACAGGTACGCTGCCACCAGCGTGGCAAACGGCAGCAGCAGCCGCACGAGCACGGCCGGCACCATCAGGTAGCCCACGGCGGTATCGGCCTGCAGGCGCGGGTGGGCCAGGTCGGTCGCCACATCGGCGGGCAGGGCCCGTTGCTGCGGTGGCAGGTCCATGACTTCCCGCGCCGGGCGAAAGCGCCGAAGCAGCGCATACACCGTAACGGCCACGATGCCCAGCACCACGATTTCGCCAAAGGTGTCGAAGCCGCGGAAGTCCACCAGCATCACGTTGACCACGTTGGTGCCGCCGCCTTCGGTCAGGGCGCGCTCGAGGAAGAAGGTCGAGGTGCTGTCCGGGAAGGGCCGGCTCATCATTGCCAGCGCGATGAGTGCCATCCCCCCACCGGCTGCGATGGCCAACAGCAAGTCGCGCCCACGCCGCAGACGCGTGCGGGCAGAGCGGTCTTCTTCGTTTGCCCGCAGGGCTTCGTCGCGCCGTGGCAACCAGCGCAGGCCCAACAGCAGCAGGATGGTGGTCACGATCTCCACCACGATCTGCGTGAGGGCCAGGTCTGGTGCCGAGAACCACAGGAACGTGACCGTGGTGGCCAGCCCCGCGCCGGCCAGCAGCGCCAGTGCGGCCAGCCGGTGGTATTTGGCCTGCCATGCCGTGGCCACCGCGCAGGCCCCGCCCAGCACCCACAACATGGCGAACGTGGCCGAGGCCGGCAAAGGTTCGCGGTCGCCAATCTGCAGGCCCCAGCGCAGCAGCGGCACGGCGCCAGCCACGAGCGCCGCCAGCACCATCCACAGCACCTGCCACTGCAGCCGCCGCGTGCTCAGCAGGCGAGAGGTTCGGACCGCGGTTCGCATCAGGGCTGCGTGCAGGGCTTCAAACACACGCGCTCCCTGCGGCCACCGGCCAAGGCCCAGGCCTGCGCGGGGGCGCAGGATGCCAACGTACAGCGCCACACCGCCCACCAGGGCCACGATGCTCATGGCCAGCGGCAGGTTCCAGCCGTGCCACATGGCGAGGCTGTAGGCGGGCAGGGGCCCCCCTACCACCGGTTGGGCCGCCGCCGCCAGCACGGGGCCGACCGACCATGCGGGCGCGATGCCCACCACCAGGCAGGCCAGTACCAGCAGTTCGACCGGCACCCGCATCCAGTGGGGCGGCTCATGGGGCGTTCTGGGCAGATCGTCGGCTTTGGGGCCCCAGAAAACGCCCACCGCCAGTCGCAAGGAGTACGCTACGCCGCAGAGCCCAGCCACTGTGGCCGCTACAGGCAGCAGCCACTCCAGCCAGGGCGCTGCTTGAAGAAACACGGTTTCGGCAAAGAACATTTCCTTGGACAGAAAACCGTTGAGCAGCGGCACGCCCGCCATGGCGGCGCTGGCCACAAAGGCCAGCGTTGCGGTGATGGGCATGCCGTGGCGCAGACCCCGCAGGCGCCGCAGGTCGCGTGTGCCGGTCTCGTGGTCCACAATGCCTGCGGCCATGAACAGCGAGGCTTTGAAGGTTGCATGGTTCAGGATGTGGAACACCGCTGCAACGGCAGCCAGCGGGCTGTTGAGGCCCAGCAGCAGCGTGATGAGCCCGAGGTGCGAGAGCGTGGAGTAGGCCAGCAGCCCCTTGAGGTCGTTTTGAAACAGCGCGGCCGCGCCCCCCCATAACAGCGTGAGCAGGCCCGCGCCGCCGACCATCCAGAACCAGGCGTCGGTGCCCGACATCACGGGCCACAGCCGCGCCAGCAGGAACACACCGGCCTTGACCATGGTGGCGGAATGCAGATACGCCGACACCGGCGTGGGAGCGGCCATGGCCTGTGGCAGCCAGAAATGAAAGGGAAACTGCGCACTTTTGGTAAACGCGCCCAGCAGCAGCAATGCCAGGGCGGGCAGGTACCACGGGTGTGCCTGGATGGTCTGGCGCTGGGCCAGGACATCGTCCAGCGCGTAACTGCCGGCCATATGCCCGATCAACAGCACCGCGACCAGCAGGCACAGCCCCCCCGTGCCGGTGATGGTGAGAGCCATGCGCGCACCACGGCGTGCGTCGCGCCGGTGGTGCCAATAGCCGATCAGCAAGAAGGAAAACAGGCTGGTCAGTTCCCAGAACACGACCATTTGCAGCAGGTTGCCCGACAGCACCACCCCCAGCATCGCGCCCATGAAGGCCAGCAAGAAAGCGAAGAAGCGGGGCGCAGGGTCGGCAGGCGAGAGGTAGTAGCGGGCATACAGCACCACCAGCGAACCCACGCCCAGCACCAGCATGCCGAACATCCAGGCAAAGCCATCGATCCGGATGTGCCAGACCAGGCCTGCAGCGGCCATCCAAGGGACTGTCTCTTGAAGCACCTCGCCGGCTGCGATCTGCGGAAAGCACAGCGCCAGCTGGACGCTACAGAACAGGGCGATCACCCCTGCCAGGGTCGATTCGGTGTTCCGCGCGTTCGACGGAAGAGCGGCCGCCAGAAGGCTGCCGATGAAGGGCAGGAGGATGAGCGTTGTCAGGGGCATCTCGCCCCATTCTAAAAGTGACAACTCCTAGGCCCTACCGTGCACAGGGAACATGCCCGGTAAGACCTCGATGCGCGTGCCGCACAGAGGTCACTGGCCATCGCACAGCCTGCAGGCCACCTGCCGCAAGGCGGCGCTCACCCGTCTGGGAGAGCGGCGGTGTGGGGCGCTTCGTACCTGGGCAGGTAGGACGCCGATCGCCGCGAGCCCCCGGGATGCTGATCAGCGCGAAGCGGCGACCGCGGGGGCCGTGGCAGCAGACGTGCCCTGCGCGGTTTGCGTCGGTGCAGACGCTGGTGCAGAGCCCGCCGGGCTGCTGGCGGGCTTGCGCTCTGCCCCGGTTTTGTCGGCCTTGTCCTTCGCCTTCTCTTGTCGGGCCTGGGCCTTGGCATACGCGGCCGCGCTGAACTTGCGGCCATTGATGGTCAAGCCCTCGGCGGAGAGTTTCTCGGCTGTTTTTTCACCCACTCCGCTCACGCGTTGGGTGAAGTCGTGCCAGTCTTTGAATGGGGACTTTTCACGCTCGGCCACGATGCGCGCCGACATCGCGGGGCCAATGCCCTTGACGCCGTCCAGATCCGCCACGCTGGCTTTGTTGGCATCCACGGCGGCCCACGCGTTGAGCGACAGGCACAGAGCGATCAGAGCAATCAGGCGAGCAAACATGCGGCTATCTCCTTGGGGCAGTGCGTACGGTGACGCCGCGCATGATAAACGGTGCATCGCACGCGCCACGGAGCCCTGGCAGCCGCGCACCGCGGGTGCGATCCGGGAGCACAGGAGGCCTTCAGCCGAAGCGGTGCAGTCGTGGGGGGCAACGCCCGCGAAAGTCCATCGAATGCGGCGTCACAGCTCTTCCACGCGGCGGGCTGGGTAGCTGTCCCAGCTCTGGCAGCCGGGGCACTGCCAGAAATGTTGCCGGGCCTCGAACCCGCAGGCAGCGCAGCGATAGCGCGTCAGGGGTTTGCTCGCGTGTTCGAGCGCCTGCTGCACCGGAGGGTGGAGTGCCTCGCGCTCCAGCCGCTCGCCCGCCAGCCAACGCGTAGCGGCCACCAGAGAGCGCTCCCGGCTCAGGTGAGTGACGTAGCGTTCACGACCTGGGCCCGTGTCGGTCTCCATCGTGTCCAGCTGCACCAGTGCGTCCAGCACATCCAAAGACGCAGTGCGCTCGTAATGCGCCTCCAGCCATTGGCGCGCGGTGTCCGTGCGCCCGGTTTGACGCGCAGCATCCAACAGCAGGCCGGTGGCCAGGGGCAGTGCGTTCGGGGCGTGTTCACACAGGTCCTCAAGCGCTTGCAGCGTTTGCGCTGGCTGGCCCTGCATCTGGTACAGACGGGCGCGGTCTATGCGCGGCCGGGCCGCCTGTGGCGCGGCCTCGATGGCTGCGTCCAGAAGACGGGATGCCGCATCGTGCTGGCCCTGGCTGAGCAGCGCCTGCGCCTGCTCGCACAGGTAATGTGCCTGACGCCCGCTGTAGTCGCCCTGGTCGGCTGCGTGCATCTTTTCGGCAATGGCACTGGCCTGCGCCCAGTCGCGCGACCGCTCATAGATGGCCAGCAGCGCCAGACGCGCTTGTGCTTCGAACGGGGTGCCTTCGAGGCGTTGCAGGGCGTCTTCGGCCCGGTCGAGCAGGCCGGCCTTGAGAAAGTCCAGCGCCAGCGCGTGCTGCGCGCGCTCGCGGTCGCTCCGGCTCAGATCGCCGCGCGAGAGAAGATGCTCGTGCACACGCACGGCGCGGTCGTATTCGCCGCGACGGCGGAACAGATTGCCCAGCGCGAAGTGCAGCTCGGAGGTGTCGGGGTCGTTCTGGACGGCCTCGATGAAGGCGTCAATGGCCTGATCCTGCTGCTCATTGAGCAGGTAATTCAGTCCCTTGAAGTACGCCTTGGGAGCACTGCGATTTTCTGCGCGCAACTGGCGCAGGTCGAAACGCGATGCGAGCCAGCCCAGAATGAACGCGAGCGGCAATCCCAGCAGCAGCCAGGTCAGGTCAAATTCCATGGATCGGGTCGCTCGAAGCGGTGCCGGTGGCTGTCGCAGGTGGGTTGGACGATGGCGGTGTGGGTGCTGCTGTGCTGGCCATCACAGGCCGTTTAGCCGCACTGCGGTGCCGCCACCAGCGCGGCACCATGCCGAGCACGCCCACCACCAAGCCCAGCGTGAAGGCGGCCAGCACCACTAACACCAGCGGTGCGCGCCACTGCGTACCGAAGAAGAAGTGCACGGTCGCGTCTTGCTGATTGTTCAGCGCGAAGGCGAACAGCGTAAAAAAAATGGCTGCCTTGAGCAGCCACAGAAGGTATTTCATGCGTCACCCCGTGGTCCGCCGATTCTAGGCGGTGCGAGGAGCGCCGGGCGCGCTGTGGAGTACCGTGAGGCACCCGCGCGTGAACGCGCGAGCCAGGCATCAGCGCGATGCAGCGTCTTGTTGCTGCAATTCCACGGTACGCCGGTCCACCGCTTCCCGCAGGGCTTTGCCCGGCTTGAAGTGCGGAACGCGCTTCTCGGGGATGGCGACGGCTTCACCGCTGCGTGGATTGCGGCCCATGCGTGGGGGACGCCGTGTCACCGAGAAACTGCCAAAGCCGCGTATCTCGATGCGGTGACCCCGTACCAGGGCATCGCCGACAGCGTCGAGGATGGTCTTGACCGCGAACTCGGCGTCCCGATGGGTGAGCTGCCCGAATCGGGCAGCGAGTTCTTCGACTAAGTCAGAGCGGGTCATGGGTGGGCTTTGTGCGAGAAGATGCGAAGGCATGTGGCCGAAACAGCAGCGGGCGCCGAAGCGCCCGCTGCTCAACGGATCACATCAGCGGGATCACTTGTCGGAGTTGTCCAGCTTGGCGCGCAGCAGTGCGCCCAGGCTGGTCGTGCCGGCGCTTTCGCGTGCGGCTTGCTGCGACAGGTTGGCCATGGCTTCCTGCTGGTCGGCAGCGTCCTTGGCCTTGATCGACAGTTGGATGTTGCGGGTCTTGCGATCCACGTTGACCACCACTGCAGTGACTTCGTCGCCTTCCTTGAGCACATTGCGGGCGTCTTCCACGCGATCGCGGGAAATTTCCGATGCACGCAGGTAGCCCACCACGTCCTCGCCCAGGTCGATCTCGGCGCCACGGGCGTCCACGGTCTTGACCTTGCCGGTCACCGTCTGGCCCTTGTCGTTCACCGTCACGAAGGTCGTGAACGGATCGCTGTCGAGTTGCTTGATGCCCAGGGAGATGCGCTCACGGTCAACGTCCACGGCCAGCACGATGGCTTCGACTTCTTGACCCTTCTTGTAGTTGCGCACGGCGGCTTCGCCAGGCTCGTTCCACGACAGGTCCGACAGGTGCACCAGACCATCGATGCCAGCGGCCAGACCCACGAACACGCCAAAGTCGGTGATCGACTTGATCGGGCCCTTCACGCGGTCACCGCGCTTGGTGTTCTGGGCGAACTCTTGCCAGGGGTTGGCCTTGCACTGCTTCATGCCCAGGGAGATGCGACGCTTGTCTTCGTCGATTTCCAGAACCATGACTTCGACCTCGTCACCCAGGGAGACCAGCTTGCTGGGGGCGATGTTCTTATTGGTCCAGTCCATCTCGGACACGTGCACCAGGCCTTCGATGCCGGGTTCGAGTTCCACGAACGCGCCGTAGTCGGCAATGTTCGTGACCTTGCCGAACAGGCGGGTGCTCTGGGGATAGCGGCGCGAAACGCCCATCCAGGGGTCGTCGCCCATCTGCTTCAGACCCAGCGACACGCGGTTCTTCTCGGTGTCGAACTTCAGGATCTTGGCCGTGATCTCCTGGCCTGCAGTCACCACTTCGGAGGGGTGACGCACGCGGCGCCATGCCATGTCGGTGATGTGCAGCAGGCCGTCGATGCCACCCAGGTCCACGAACGCACCGTATTCGGTGATGTTCTTGACCACGCCCTGCACGATGGAGCCTTCCTTCAGGGTTTCCATCAGCTTGGCGCGCTCTTCACCCATCGAGGCTTCCACCACAGCGCGGCGGCTCAGCACCACGTTGTTGCGCTTGCGGTCGAGCTTGATGACCTTGAATTCCATGGTCTTGTTTTCGTACGGCGTCAGATCCTTGATCGGACGCGTATCGATCAGCGAACCAGGCAGGAAGGCGCGGATGCCGTTGACCAGCACCGTGAGGCCGCCCTTGACCTTGCCGCTGGTGGTGCCGGTGACGAATTCGCCGGACTCCAGTGCCTTTTCCAGCGCCATCCAGGACGCCAGGCGCTTGGCCGTGTCGCGCGACAGGATCGTGTCGCCGTAGCCGTTTTCGATGGAGCCGATGGCCACCGAGACGAAGTCACCCACTTGGACTTCGACCTCGCCCTTGTCGTTCTTGAATTCGTCCAGCGGCACGTAGGCTTCAGACTTGAGACCGGCGTTCACCACGACGAAGTTGTGCTCGACGCGCACAACCTCAGCGGTGATGACCTCGCCAGGACGCATTTCCGTGCGCTGCAGCGATTCTTCAAAAAGGGCGGCAAAAGATTCAGACATGTGTTTCCTTACCGCAGACAGGTTTCCAGGCGCACCATTGCGACTGTTGCTAAGGCTGCTGCGGTGGTGTTGCGGCAGGTGCCGCGGTTGGGGTTGCAAAAGCGTCCGTACGGACCGGACGCACCGTTGTCAGCCCTTGACTGCCACAGCCACGGGCTGACGCTCCAGCCACCAGTCCAGCACTTGCTGCACGGCCTGTTCGATCGTGAGCGAAGAGTTGTCCAGTACCAGAGCGTCTTGCGCCGGCTTGAGCGGTGCCACGACACGGGTGCTGTCCCGTGTGTCGCGGGCCTCCAGGTCGGCGCGAAGATCGTCGATGTTAGCGGAAATTCCCTTTGAAATCAATTGTTTATAGCGGCGCTCGGCCCGCTGGGTGGCGCTCGCTGTGAGATACACCTTGAGCGGCGCATCCGGGAAAATCACCGTGCCCATGTCCCGCCCGTCGGCCACCAGGCCCGGCAAGCGGCGAAACGCGTGCTGCAGATCCACCAGCGCCAGCCGCACTGCGGGAAGGGCCGAGACACGAGAGGCGTTCATCCCAGCTTCTTCCGTGCGAATCGCATCGCTGACATCGTCGCCGCCCAGGTAGATGCGCCCCTCGGCAAACCGGACCGGAAGCGTTCGGGCCAGCGCCGCAATGTCGTGCTCGTGGGCGGCGTCAATCGCCAGGCCAGCGCGCAGTGCGGCCAGTGCGGTGATGCGGTACATCGCACCCGAGTCGAGGAAGCCGTATCCGAGGCGCTCTGCCACTGCGGCGGCCACGGTGCCCTTGCCCGACGCGGTCGGCCCGTCGATGCAGATTACGGGAATCTGCGGGAGCGGTGTCCGGACCAAGCTGAACAGCGTCTCGAAGTAGTCCGGAAAGGTTTTGGCGACGCAGCGCGGGTCTTCGATGCGCACCGGCAGGCCGGCAGGGTTGAACGCCGCGAGCGAGAAGCACATCGCCACGCGGTGGTCGTCGTAGGTGTGGATGCTCGCAGCCCTCCAGTCGGCCGCAGCGGGCAGCGGAAACACGCGGATGAAATCTGCGCCTTCTTCCACCGTCGCGCCGAGCTTGCGCAACTCGCAGGCCATGGCCGCGATACGGTCGGTTTCCTTGACGCGCCAACTGGCGATGTTGCGCAGCGTGGTCGGGCTATCGGCATACAGCGCCATCACGGCCAGGGTCATGGCAGCGTCCGGGATGTGGTTGCAGTCCAGATCGATTCCCTGCAACGGCCAGCGACCGCGGCGCACCTGCAGCCAGTTGGGGCCGCCTTCGACGACAGCGCCCATGGCGCGCGCCGCTTCGGTGAACCGGATGTCGCCCTGGATAGAGTCCAGGCCCACACCCTGGATACGCACACCTTCGTGCGCAGCAATTGCTCCCAGCGCAACAAAATAGCTGGCCGACGACGCATCGGCCTCCACGTGCACGCTCCCGGGCGATCGGTAGCGGCTGCCGCGCGGGATGGTGAAGCGCTGCCACTGCTCGTGGCGCACGGCAATGCCAAAGCGGGCGAGCAATTCCAGCGTGATCACGATGTAGGGCTTGGAGATGAGCTCTCCCACGACCTCGATCACGATGTCCTGCGACTGGCTGGCCAGCGGTAGCGCCAGCAGTAGTGCGGTGAGAAACTGGCTGGACACATCGCCGCGGACCGCAATCGGCTGGCCTAGTGCCAGTGATGGCAGCCCCGCCGCCTGCGCGATGCGCAGCGGCGGGTAGCCCGGGGTTCCCAGGTATTCGATCTGGCAGCCCAGTTGGCGCAATGCGTCGACCAGATCCCCAATCGGGCGTTCGTGCATGCGCGGAATGCCTGACAGACGGTATTCACCTCCGAGCAATGCCAGGGCGGCCGTGAGCGGGCGCATGGCCGTGCCGGCGTTGCCGAGGAACAGGTCCAGCCCGCCGTGGGGCGTACGACCGCCCAGACCGGTGATTCGGACCACCGCGCCTGCCTGTTCGACGCCGCAGCCCAGGGCCCGCAAGGCCTCGAGCATGACCTGGGTGTCGTCGGAGTCGAGCAGGTCGTAGACCTCGGTCGTGCCCTCGCTCAGCGCTGCCAGCAGCAGCACGCGGTTGGAAATGCTTTTGGAGCCCGGCAACTGAACCGTGCCGTGGGCCTGCTGCAGCGGGGGAAGGTCGAGAAAAGCGGTGCGGTACATCGGGCTTTCAGCGGATTTTGGTGCCGCGCTGCGCGCCCATGCGCCAGTGCGCACGGGTTTCACTGGCCAGGGTGAGCATGTCTTCCAGCGATTGGGCGTTGCCCTCCTGCATGGCTTTCTCCAGCGTCTGAAGTGCCTGCTGGAAGCGCTGCGATTGTGCGAGCACCTCCTCGCGGTTGGCCAGCAGGATGTCGCGCCAGACCTTGGGGTCGCTGGCTGCGATGCGCGTGAAATCCCGGAACCCAGGCCCGGCCAGTGCCAGATACTCGTCGCCTTCGGCTTGACCGGTGATGGCGTTGATCAGCGCAAACGCCAGCAGGTGAGGCAAGTGGCTGACGGCGGCAAAGGCCGCGTCGTGCGATTCGGGTGACATCTGCGTGACGCGGCAGCCCAGTGCGGTCCAGAGCTCTTCGGCCTTGTGCAGATGGGCGCTGATCGTACGCTCGGTGGGCGTAATGATGACCTGGCGGCCCAGGTACAGCTCTGCCTCGGCGTGTTCGACGCCCGCCACTTCACGGCCAGTGATGGGATGGGCCGGCACGAACGAACCGACCTGGTCGCGCAGCGCACGCCGCGCTGCTTGCGCCACATCGGCCTTGGTGGAGCCCACGTCCATGATGAGCATCTGCGGCGTTACCAGGTGCTTGATGGCCTTGAGCGTGGCTTCGGTGGCCGACACAGGCACAGCCAGCAGCACGATGTCGGCGCCAGCAGCTGCCAGCAGGGCCGAGGGGGCTTCGATGTCGATCACGCCGAGTTGGCGTGCCCGATCGGTGGTGGAGGGCGACTTGCTGTAGCCCACTACGCGCTTGACGAGGCCTGCCTTCTTCATGGCCAGGGCGAAAGATCCGCCCATGAGGCCGCAGCCGATCAATCCGAGTTGTTCAAACATGGTGAATTCCTTGGGGCGGCTGGCCGTGAGCGCAAGGGCCGAGCACCGCAGTGGGATGGCGGGCGGGCATGCAAGCCCTGGGCCATCCCGTCATGACGACACCGGGTAGGTGCCCAACACCTTGTAGAACGCGCACAGGCTGCGCAGTTCCTCGAGCGCTTTGGCCACGTGGGCCTGGGCCGGATGGCCGTCGATGTCGATGTAAAAGTAGTACTCCCATTGGCCCGTGCGGGCAGGGCGGGATTCGAAACGCGTCATCGACACACCATGCGTCTTGAGCGGCACCAGCAGGTCGTGCACCGCTCCCGGGCGGTTGGGCACCGAGACGATCAGGCTGGTGCAGTCGTGGCCCGACGGCGGAGGCGTGTCCAGCGTGTGTGGCAGGCAGATCACCGCAAAACGCGTGCGGTTGTAAGCGTCGTCCTGGATGGCGTGGGACACGATATGCAGACCGAATTGCGTGGCCGCGCGTTCGCTGGCCAGGGCGGCCCAGGACGGGTTGGTGGTGGCCAGGCGTGCGCCTTCGGCATTGCTCGACACCGGCCGGCGCTCGGCGTGCGGCAAGTGTTTGGACAGCCAGGCCTGGCACTGCGCAAGCGCCTGCGGATGGGCCATCACCACGTCGATGCCTTCGAGCGAGTTGGTGGTGCGCAGCAGGTTATGGCGCACCAGCAGGCTGACTTCACCGATCACATGCGTGGGCGTGTGCAGGAACAGGTCCAGCGAGCGCGTTACCACGCCTTCGGTGGAGTTCTCGACGCCCACCACGCCGTACTGGGCGCTGCCCGCCGCGGTGGCATGGAACACCTCGTCGAAGTTGGCGCAGTACATCAGATCGGCCGCACCACCAAAGAACTCGATCGCCGCTTGCTCGCAGAAGGTGCCTTCGGGGCCGAGCACGGCCACGCGCTGGGGCGACTCCAGCGCCAGGCAGGCCGACATGATCTCGCGCCAGATGGCCGCGACGTGCGCGCCCTTGAGCGGGCCCGGGTTGGCGGTGGTGATCTTCTCGATCACCTGGGCCACGCGGTCGGGCCGGAAAAATGGCGTGCCTTCCCGCTTCTTGAGCTCACCCACGCGCTCTGCCACCAGGGCACGCTGGTTGAGCAGGCTGAGCAACTGCTGGTCGATGCTGTCGATCTGCACGCGCAGGGCAGCGAGTTCCGGTGTGGCTTGGGGCGTAGTCATGAAGCGGGGCGGGGCTCGGGGGCTCAGGCGTGCTGGGTTTCAAATTCTCGCATGTAGGCCACCAGGGCCTCGACGCCTGCCATCGGCATGGCGTTGTACAGGCTGGCGCGCATGCCGCCGACCGACTTGTGGCCCTTGAGCTGCAGCAGCCCGCGCTCGCGCGCGCCAGCCAGAAAGGCGTCGTTGCGGCGTTCGTCGCGCAGGAAGAACGGAATGTTCATGCGCGAGCGGCAGTCCGTCGCCACTTTGTTGTAGTACAGCTGCGATTCATCGATGGTGCGGTACAGCAGCTCGGCCTTGGCGCGGTTGCGCGCCTCCAGCGCGGCGACACCGGTCAGCGTGCCTTCGCGCTGGCGCAGGATCCACTGGAAGGTCAGCCCCGCGATGTAGATGCCCCAGGTGGGCGGGGTGTTGAACATCGACTGGTTCTCGGCCACCACGCGGTAGTCGAAAGCACTGGGACAGATCGGCAGCGCGTGGCCAAGCAGGTCTTCGCGCACGATGACCAGCGTGAGGCCGGCGGGGCCCAGGTTCTTTTGTGCGCCGCCGAAGGCCAGGCCCACGCGGCTCCAGTCCACCGGCCTAGACGCCACATGCGAGGAAAAGTCGATCACCAGCGGTGCGTCACTGCCCAGCGCGCGCAGGTCGGGCAGGGTGTGGAATTCGATGCCGTGGATGGTTTCGTTGCTGCACAGGTGCAGGTAGCTGGCGCCGCGGCTGAGCGACCAGCCGGCCGGGTCGGGCAGGGTGGTGAAGCCGCTGTCCTCGGCGCTGGCCGCAATGTGCACTTCCGAGGCGTACTTGCGCGCTTCCTTCTGCGACTTCTGGCTCCAGCTGCCGGTGACCACGAAATCGACCACGCCAGCGCGTGAGAGGTTCATCGGCACGATCGCGTTCTCGGCCAGGCCGCCGCCCTGCATGAACAGGATGCGGAACTCGGGCGGTACAGCCAGCAGCGTGCGCAGGTCGGCCTCGGCGCGCTCGTAGATCGACAGAAACTCCTTGCCGCGGTGGCTCATCTCCATCACGCCCATGCCACTGCCGTTCCAGTCCAGCATTTCGGCCGCGGCTTGCTGCAGCACTTCTTCTGGAATGGCCGCCGGGCCGGCGGAGAAGTTGTAGGGGCGGTTCATGGGTTCTAAGCCTTTTAGGCCGCTCGTGCTTGTTTAATAAGCACGAGTAGCTATTGATTTGATAGCAAGTGCCCTGCGCAACCCCGTGCTGGGCCGGGCAGGGCGGGGGGGGGGCAGGTCAGGCGCTGTCGCCGCCCGGTGCGTCGCCACCGTCCCCGGGGGCATCACCGCCCGCACCCTCGGCGTCTTCTGCGCCCTCGGCCGCTTCGGTCGCCTGGGCGTCGTTTTCGACGATGCGCTGCAGTCCGCTGAGCTTGGAGCCTTCGTCCAGCGCAATCAACGTCACGCCTTGCGTGGCGCGACCGAGTTCGCGGATTTCCGATACCCGCGTGCGCACCAGCACACCCTTGTCGGTGATCAGCATGATCTCGTCATCGGCATGCACCAGCGTGGCGGCCACCACCTTGCCGTTGCGCTCGCTCTGCTGGATGGCGATCATGCCTTTGGTGCCGCGGCCGTGGCGTGTGTATTCAACGATGCTCGTGCGCTTGCCGTAGCCGTTTTCGGTGGCCGTGAGCACGCTTTGCGACTCGTCTTCGGCCACCAGCATGGCGATCACGCTCTGGCCGTCTTCGAGCATCATGCCGCGCACGCCCCGGGCGTTGCGGCCCAGCGGGCGCACGTCGTTCTCGTCAAAGCGCACGGCCTTGCCGCCGTCGCTGAACAGCATCACATCGTGTTGGCCGTCCGTCAGCGCCGCGCCGATCAGGTAGTCGCCTTCGTCCAGATTCACCGCAATGATCCCGCCCTTGCGCGGGTTGCTGAACTCGTCGAGCGCGGTCTTCTTGACGGTGCCCATGCTCGTTGCCATGAACACATACCGGTCGGCTGGGAAGGTGCGCATCTCGCCCGTGAGTGGCAGCACCACAGTGATCTTCTCGCCCTCGACCAGCGGGAACATGTTCACGATGGGGCGGCCACGCGAGCCGCGCGAGCCCGACGGCACTTCCCATACCTTGAGCCAGTACAGCCGACCGCGGTTGGAGAAGCACAGGATGTAGTCGTGCGTGTTTGCAATGAAGAGCTGGTCGATCCAGTCGTCTTCCTTGGTGGCCGTGGCCTGCTTGCCGCGGCCACCGCGCTTTTGCGCGCGGTATTCCGACAGCGGTTGGCTCTTGATGTAGCCGCTGTGGCTGAGCGTGACCACCATGTCGGTGGGCGTGATCAGGTCTTCGGTCGACAGGTCTTGCGCGCTGTACTCGATGACGCTGCGGCGCATGCCCAGCTTGTGCTGGCCAAACTCCTGGCGCAGCGCGGTCAGTTCTTCGCCGATGATGACCGACACGCGCTCGGGCTTGGCCAGGATGTCGAGCAGGTCTTCGATGACCGCCATGACTTCCTTGTACTCGGCCACGATCTTGTCCTGCTCCAGCCCCGTTAGGCGCTGCAGGCGCATCTGCAGAATTTCTTGCGCCTGGGTGTCCGACAGTCGATAGAGGCCGTCCTGTCCCATGCCGAATTCGCGCTCCAGGCCTTCCGGACGGTAATCGTCGGCATTGACCTGGCCACCGTCAGCACGCGTGCGGGTGAGCATCTCGCGCACCAGCTGGCTATCCCACGAACGGGCCATCAGCTCAGCTTTGGCCACGGGCGGGGTGGGGGCATTGCGGATGATCGCGATGAAGTCGTCGATGTTGGCCAGCGCAACCGCCAGGCCTTCGAGCACGTGGCCGCGCTCGCGGGCCTTGCGCAGCTCGAACACCGTTCGCCGCGTGACCACTTCGCGGCGGTGCTGCAGAAAGACGCTGATCAGGTCCTTGAGGTTGCACAGGCGCGGCTGTCCATCGACCAGTGCCACCATGTTCATGCCGAAGGTGTCCTGCAGCTGCGTCTGCTTGTACAGGTTGTTGAGTACCACCTCGGGCACTTCGCCGCGCTTGAGCTCGATCACCAGGCGCATGCCGGACTTGTCCGATTCGTCCTGGATGTGGCTGATGCCTTCGAGCTTCTTCTCGTGCACCAGCTCGGCCATGCGCTCCTGCAGCGTCTTCTTGTTGACCTGGTAGGGCAGCTCGTCCACGATGATCGCCTGCCGCTGGCCCTTGTCGATGTCCTCGAAGTGGCACTTGGCGCGCATCACGATCTTGCCGCGGCCCGTGCGGTAGCCTTCCTTCACGCCATTGATGCCATAGATGATGCCGGCTGTGGGAAAGTCCGGCGCGGGCACGATCTCCATCAGGTCGTCGACCGTGGCCTCCGGATTCTTGAGCAGGTGCAGGCAGGCATCCACCACCTCGTTGAGGTTGTGCGGCGGGATGTTGGTGGCCATGCCCACGGCAATGCCGCCCGACCCGTTGACCAGCAGATTGGGCAGGCGGCTGGGCAGCACCAGCGGCTCTTTCTCGCTGCCGTCGTAGTTGGGCCCGAAATCGACCGTTTCCTTGTCGATGTCGGCCAGCATCTCGTGCGCAATCTTGGCCAAGCGGATTTCGGTGTACCGCATGGCCGCGGCGTTGTCGCCGTCCACCGAGCCGAAGTTACCCTGGCCGTCTACCAGCATGTGGCGCATCGAAAAATCCTGCGCCATCCGCACGATCGTGTCGTACACCGACTGATCTCCGTGCGGGTGGTACTTACCGATCACGTCCCCGACGATACGCGCCGACTTCTTGTACGGACGGTTCCAGTCGTTGTTGAGCTCGTGCATCGCGTACAGCACGCGGCGGTGTACGGGCTTCAAGCCATCGCGCGCATCGGGCAGCGCGCGCCCCACAATCACGCTCATGGCGTAATCGAGGTAGCTGCGGCGCATTTCCTCTTCGAGACTGATGGGCAGCGTTTCTTTGGCGAACTGGTTCATGGGCGCGATGGATGCGGCAAAGGGCACCCATTTTAGGCGCAAGCTTTTGTAGCGCTGTCGCAACAGGTCGGCGGGATTCCGGTTTTGTCCTACGGGCAGTGGACCGATCCATTCGCGCCCTCTGTGTTACGTATGGCACAATCAAGTGAACGTTTTTGGTGATGGTCACCCTGAACGTCCCCGATTCGCAGCGCGGCTGCGGCTTTTTCCCCAAGAGGAGAACCATGAAGAAACTGAACAAAGTGGCGATGTTGTTTGCCTCTGCAGCGCTCGCAACCGCCGCTGGTGCACAAACCGTGGACAACTGGCGCAATGCTTCCGGCCAAGTCTGGAAGAACGGCACGAACGAGTACTGCTGGCGCGATGCCAACTGGACGCCCGCAACGGCTGCTGCTGGTTGCGACGGCGCGATCGCCGCTCCCGCACCCGCTCCGGCTGCTGCACCCGCTCCGGCCGCTGCACCTGCTCCCGCTGCTGCTCCTGCTCCCGCAGCCGCTCCCCAGCCGCCCGCTGCCACCAAGGTGACGTACGCTGCCGACGCCTTCTTCGACTTCGACAAGTCGGTGCTGAAGGCCGAAGGCAAGGCCAAGCTGGACGATCTGGTGTCCAAGGTCAAGGGCATCAACCTGGAAGTGATCATCGCCGTGGGTCATACCGACTCCGTGGGTTCTGACGCTTATAACCAGAAGCTGTCGGTGCGCCGCGCTGAAGCCGTGAAGGCCTACCTGGTGTCCAAGGGCATCGAAAAGAATCGCGTTTACACCGAAGGCAAGGGCGAGAAGCAGCCTGTGGCTGACAACAAGACCGCTGAAGGCCGTGCCAAGAACCGCCGCGTGGAAATCGAAGTGGTGGGCACCCGCGCCAACTGATCGATTGATCGCAAACGAAAAGGCCCCGCATAGCGGGGCTTTTTTCATGGTTCGCCATCTTTATTGGGCCGAATCTTTGTGCGGAGATGGTGTGGCAGTTGGCGTGTTCGCGGACCCGCCAGGCGGCTACCTGTGGGGGGGTACACCGAACGCTTGAATGACTGTGCCAGTGTTGGTGCAACTTCCCACGATGGGCGAAGTGAAAAGCCCAAGGCTCCGATGGAGCCTTGGGCTTTACGATTGTGGTGGAGCTGGCGGGAATTGAACCCGCGTCCGCAAGCCTTTGCCGGGCAGATCTACATGTTTAGCGGTCTGTATGGAATCTCACTGCTGAAGCCGCGCAGCCGCACGCAACCCCAACAGCCAGCATCCTTGTGTCTCACGTCTTTCTAAGATGCCCAGAAAGCCGCCAGCCTATGAAATACACCTTGCAGCCGGGAGGTCTGGTTTCCCGGACCCCCTTGCCCAGCCCATAGGCCAACTGTTGCAAGGCTCACTGGCAATTAAGCAGCGAGTGCGAAACGTTCGTCGTTTGCAGTTACTTTTTTGAATCGAGATTTACGAGCGTGACTCAAGCTCGACATGCACCACACCGACGCTGTACCCACGTCGAAACCAGGGCAGCCCCGAGCCTTTCATTTTAGGCGATCGAAAGCAGTTTCAAGAGGTCGATAGGTTGATTGATCCGCTTTTTCGCTGGCCAATGTTGTGTATCGTCGGGGTTGGATACGTATCCGTAGGCTGCGGCCACTCCGTACATGCCTGCTGCAGCAGCAGCTTGCATATCGCGAAGATCGTCGCCCACATACCAACAAGCCTCGGCAGGGGTCCCAAGAACGCGTGCCGCCTCCAGCAGTGGTGCAGGGTGTGGCTTGCTGTACGGGGTGGTGTCTCCACAGACCAGCACACTCAAGCCATCGAAACCCGAGATGGACCGGGTCAAGGGCTCTGCAAATCGTCTGGCTTTGTTGGTAACCACACCCCATGGAGTCCCATGTCGCTGCAAAGCGTGCAGTACCTCGATGATGCCCTCAAAAGGGCGGGTGTTCACGGTCAGTCTGTTCTCGTAGGCGGAAAAGAACTCGTCCCGGAGGCCTGCAAAGTCCGGGTGGTCTTGCTCGATGCCGAAGGCCACCTTTAGCAGACCACGCGCTCCTGCACCTGCTGCTGGGCGGTAGTGTTCCAAGGGCAAGTTCGACAGTCCTCGGCGCGTGCGCAAACTGTCGGCAGCCGCTCCCAGGTCTGGAGCACTGTCCAGTAGCGTGCCGTCCAAATCGAACAGTACTGCGGCAGGGCGTGCGGTATTCATGCGAGGCGCCTCGCCGCAAGCAGATAGTTGACGGATGTGTCCTGATGCAGGAAGTACCGTTGCGTGACTGGGTGGTAGCCCATGCCAGTCAAGTCCACCACAGTAAGCCCTGCGTTGCGGCAGTAAGTGGCCAGCTCGCTGGGCTTGATCATGCGTGCGTATTCATGTGTGCCGCGAGGTAGTAGCTGGAGCAGGTACTCTGCGGCCACGATGGCCGTGGCGAAGGCTTTGGCATTGCGATGGATGGTGGAAAAGAACACCCACCCATCGGGTCGTACCAACTCGGCGCAAGCATTTACGACGGATGCCGGATCTGGGACGTGCTCGAGCATTTCCATGCAGGTCACGACATCGAACTCTGCTGCGCGCTCGGCTGCTAGGTCCTCCGCGCTGATTTCACGGTACCGAACGTTCGGAGTTCCTGCTTCGAGCGCGTGAAGCTGTGCGACGCGGAGTGACTTGGTGGCAAGGTCAATGCCCAATACGTCGGCCTGTTTGCGGGCCATCGCATCGGCCAGAATGCCGCCCCCGCAGCCAATGTCTACAACCCTCTTCCCCGCCAACAGGGCATGTTCGTCAATCCAGCGGAGGCGCAGTGGATTTAGGGCGTGAAGAGGCTTGAACTCGCTTTCGGTATCCCACCAGCGGTGTGCAAGTTCGGAAAACTTGGAGAGCTCTGCCGGGTCAGCATTTGGTGTGATGGTCATGGCCTCATTGTCCCAGATGCCCATGCCGTATTGATCGTACTTGGGGTCTGACTAATCGTCAGACGTCGGATCGTGCTCAGCGCCAGTAGGGATTCGCGTGGGATGATGGTGGCGGATACGGGCGATAGCCAGGGCTGCTGTATTCGATGACCGTAGGGCCTTGAATGTATGCGGGGGGCACAGGATATGTTGTGACAGCGGGTGGGGTGTAGGCCCCGTATGGATCAGGTTGCGTTGAGTACACCCGTCCGGGCCGATCGGTCGCGGGTTGTATCGACACAGGAAGCCAGTTTCCAGGGTCTGTTTGGGTGCGCGTGGTGTATTGTCTCCCTGCGTACTCGTACACCACTTGGTAGCCCACAGTACGGTTTTCGTAGTGGGTTTCCGTGGTGCAGCGCTGCACAGTCTCATAGGAGGGCCGACCTTGGCCTTCGATATGGTTGCCAAGCACTGCGCCGCCAATCACGCCAAGCGCTGTAGCCGCAGCTCGGCCGCTGCCCTTTCCGATCGCATTCCCGGCGGCACCTCCCGCCACGGCGCCCAACACTGCGCCAGCCCCGCTGGTTCGAGGCTGACCGTATACGGTCTCCTGCCCGCAGTACTGTTGTGGCACTCCGACTTGTTGAATGATGGGGGTGGCAGAGATCACGCGTCCCATCTCCTGTGCGTTCACAGAGAAGGCGGTGGACAGCAGCAACACTGCAACGGGATATTTCATAACGTTCCTCTTTGGGCGCGAGATACCCTTTCAACGCGCCACTGTTCGTGCGGGATGACCTTCGCTGCGCTCAGCGGAGGGACTCATCGCCGAGGCGTCGAATACTGGGTAGTGGTCTCGGGCGAGACTAGTCTCCAGTTTCGAGATGCCAGCGCTCCCACAGTTCCGGGGTGAAACCAACGGATACATGCAAACCGCTCGCGTTGGACCACTCCACAACGGGGCGTTTGATCACGCTCGGTTGGGCCAAGGCAAGCTCCAATGCTGCCTCGTCGCTGGCCAGCGCCTTGTCTTGATCGGAGGCCGCGAGCTTTCTCCAAGTGGTGCCTTGCCGGTTGATCAGCCGGTCCCGACCTATCCGCTGTGTCCAGACGTCCCAGCGATCTGCTGGGAAACTCTGTCTTTTGTAGTCGTAGAACTGATAAGAGATGCCGCGCTCGGACAGCCAGAGGCGCGCCTTCTTGACGGTGTCACACTGTGGAATGGCGTAAAGGATGACGTGATGCATCTGCACAGCATATCTGTGACGAGCGCGAAAGGGTTTGCTGGGTCGGCGACAATCCGCGACGAAATGCACAGCAAACCCGTAATCCACACACTTGAGGGATGGCTTCGCTACTGCGAGCAACTCCATCCTGCTGGTATCGCCATGGGCCTTGACAGGGTAGGGAGGGTAGCCCGTCGCTTGGGTCTTCAATTCGCTTGCCCGGTCATTACGGTTGCCGGAACCAATGGGAAGGGCTCCACGTGCGCGATGCTGGAGGCGATTTGTTTGCAGGCGGGCTACCGAACGGCTGTCTATGCGTCTCCGCATCTTGTGCGGTTTGAGGAGCGTTGCCGACTGCACGGCGAAGTGGTGTCGTCTGACGACTTGTTGACCCATTTCGATGCTGTAGAGCATGCTCGCACACGCAATGGCGACGAAGTAGCCCTGACTTACTTCGAGTTCACCACGCTGGCAATCATGCGTCTTATGGCGCACTCCCTGCCAGATGTCGTGATCTTGGAGGTCGGTCTGGGAGGTCGTTTGGATGCTACCAATATCATCGACGCCGACTGCTCGGTGATCACCAGCATCGATATCGATCATGCCGAGTTTCTGGGGCCGGACCGTGAGTCCATTGGGCGTGAGAAGGCGGGCATCATGCGCACGGGGCGACCGGTGATCGTCAGTGATCCGGTGGCACCGAACAGCGTCGTGGACCACGCTCGAGAGGTCGGAGCAGACCTGTGGTTGATGGGGCGCGACTTCAACTACTCGGGTGACAAGCAGCAATGGTCATGGGCGGGGCGTGGCCGTCGCTATGCCGGGCTCGGCTATCCAGGTTTGCGTGGTGCGAATCAGTTGCTCAATGCCTCGGGGGCCATTGCGGCCCTCATGGCCCTACGACAGCAGTTGCCCGTGACCGCGCAAGCCATTCGGAGCGGCCTTGCGATGGTCGAACTGCCTGGGCGCTTTCAAATCGTGCCAGGGCAGCCGACTTTGGTGTTGGATGTTGCACACAATCCGCATTCAGTGGCCGCGTTGATGGCCAACTTGGACGCTATGGGGTTCTATCCGGCCACGCATGCTGTTTTTGGTGCCATGGCTGACAAGGATCTGGGTCCCATGCTCACCAAAATGGCACCCCTCGTAGACCACTGGTACTTCACCGATCTGCCGACTTCGCGGGCTGAAAGTGCTCAGAACCTGCTACACAAATGGCATGCAATTGAGGTGGTAACCGGTAGGCGCAAGGGGGGCACCGCCGCCGCTTACGGCAGCCCTACTGAGGCCCTGGCAGCGGCCGTTGGCGCTGCGGACACGGCTGATAGAATCGCGGTTTTCGGTTCTTTCTATACGGTCGGCGGTGTGCTTCAAGAAGGTGTGCCGCGTCTGCAGGCCAAGCACCTTCAAGCCTGATTGACCGGCCTCTCTTGATCCATGGCGTTTTTTCAGTTTCCGTGGCTCGGGCGTACCCCGCCTGATGAGAAGGCGAGCCGACGTGGTCGGGCGTCTCCTGTCGAGTCGGTCGAGGTGATGAGGCGACGTGCCCGTCACCGGTTGATTGGTGCTGCTGTATTGATCGGGGTCGGCGTCGTCGGCTTCCCTGTCTTGTTCGACACACAGCCCAGGCCGATACCTGTCGACATACCCATAGATATACCTGACCGGCAAAAATCAGCCCCTTTGGCAGTGCCAGCTGCCGTCGCTTCCGCTGCGCAACATCCTTCGCCCGCTGGAGCGGTAGTGTCGCAGCCCAAAGTACAACCGCATTCGCCTGTACAAGCGGCAGGTATCCTCGATGGCGAGGAGGTGGTGCCTTCGAAGCCCGCTGCCAAGCAGCCGGCCGCGGCCGCCTCTCTGCCGGCTGCAGGTGCTCAGTCAAGAGACTCTACCAAGCCCGCCGCGCCTGCGGCTCCTGTTGAGCCCGTGAGACCCACTCGGCAAGACGATGGTCAGCGGGCCCGGGCATTGCTGGAGGGGCGCGGTACAGACAATGCCAACACTGGCACTGCATCGGCTGAAGATGCTCGTTACGTGGTACAGGTGGGTGCGTTTGGGGACGCAGAAAAGGTGCGAGAGGTTCGTGCCAAATTGGAGCGATCTGGCCTCAAGACGTATACGCATGCGATCGACACCAAGGACGGCAAGCGGGTTCGGGTAAGGGTGGGGCCGTTCAGCTCCAAAGCTGAGGCCGACCGCGCTGCTGCGCGCGTCAAGGCCTTGGATCTGCCTGCTTCCGTGTTGTCGTTGTAACGAATCCGGAATCGCGAGCCGCTATGGCTATGCTGGATTGGGTGGTGCTGGGCGTCCTGACGATATCAGTCGTTGTTGGCGCTTGGCGCGGCGTCGTGTACGAAGTGCTGTCGCTTTTGGCGTGGGTGGCTGCATTTGGTTGTGCAAGGCTGTTGGCCGATGGCGTGTCTGAGGTAGGGCCGTGGCACGACTGGGAGCCCTCCCTGCGCTATGGCGCTGCCTTTGCTGTGGTGTTCGTGGCGGCTTTGTTTGCGTGCAGTTTGCTGGCCTGGCTTGGGCAGCGCTTGGCGCGTGCCCTCGGCCTCCAGCCGGCGGACCGGGCGCTTGGTGCGCTGTTCGGGGCTATCAGAGCCGCCGTGGTGATTGTTTTGGCAGCCTACGTGCTCTTGCTGACACCTCTGCGAACCGAGCGCTGGTGGGGCGAGGCCTGGACTGCCAAATGGATGGAAGAAGCGGTGTATTTCGCGGCTCAATGGGCACCTGCGTCTCTGGCGCAGCGCCTGCCGGTTCGCTAGGCTGACAGTCGTTGCATGGGTGTTGAGTCGCCAACCAATTGTGCAAAGAAGTGTGGGGTAGCCCCGCACGCATACGGAAGAAAACTATGTGTGGAATCGTCGGTGTCGTCAGTACGGCCCCCGTCAATCAGCTGATCTATGACGCCTTGCTACTGCTCCAGCATCGGGGACAGGATGCGGCTGGGATCGTTACGCAGCAGGGGCGCAAGTTCTTCATGCACAAAGCCAAAGGAATGGTGCGCGATGTGTTCCGAACCCGCAACATGAGAGCGCTTCCCGGCAACGTGGGGCTCGGGCAGGTCCGCTATCCGACGGCTGGAAATGCCTACAGCGAAGAGGAGGCTCAGCCTTTCTACGTGAACGCTCCTTTCGGCATTGTGCTGGTGCACAACGGTAACCTGACCAATGCGCGCAGCCTGCGCTCCGAGCTTTTTCAAACGGATCACCGGCATACCAATACGGAAAGCGACTCCGAAGTCCTGCTCAACGTGTTCGCACACGAACTGGAGCGGGCCACGCGCGGCGTACCCCTACAGCCAGAGGACGTGTTCACTGCTGTGCGCGCGGTTCACCAGCGTATTCGTGGTTCATACGCGGTGATCGCGCTCATTGCAGGCCATGGTCTGTTGGCTTTCAGAGATCCTCATGGCATCAGACCGCTTTCGCTCGGGCGTGGGGCCGATGGCACGGTCATGGTGGGTAGCGAGTCTGTGGCGCTCGAGGGGACCTCGCATGCGTTTGAGCGAGACATTGCGCCTGGTGAGGCGATCTTTGTCTCGCTTGATGGCACAGTGCATGCGCGACAGTGCGCGGACGCCCCCAAGCTGCATCCCTGTATCTTCGAGTTTGTGTATCTGGCCCGCCCCGACTCCGTCCTGGACGGTATCTCGGTCTATCAGGCACGGTTGAATCTTGGCGAGGCGCTGGCCAAGCGGGTGGTGTCTACAGTGCCGCCCACCGAGATTGATGTGATCATCCCAATCCCGGAATCCAGCCGCCCCAGCGCCACTCAGCTCGCGCACCTGCTGGGAGTGCCTTACCGGGAGGGGTTTGTCAAAAACCGCTATGTCGGGCGTACGTTCATCATGCCGGGGCAAGGCGTCCGGAAGAAGTCCGTGCGGCAAAAGTTGAACGTCATCGCAAGCGAGTTCAAGGGGCGTAACGTGCTCTTGGTGGACGACTCCATCGTTCGTGGCACCACATCCCGTGAGATCGTGCAGATGGCCCGCGATGCGGGTGCTCGCAAGGTCTATCTGGCCAGCGCGGCCCCCCCGGTGCGCTATCCCAATGTGTACGGCATTGACATGCCGACGACCAGTGAGTTGGTTGCCCATGGAAGAACGGTGGAGGAGGTGAGGCAGGCGATTGGCTGTGACGCCCTGATCTACCAGGACGTGGAAGGGATGAAGCGAGCCATCGCCCGGCTCAATACCTCGCTGGACGGCTTCGATGCCTCTTGCTTCGACGGTGTCTATGTAACTGGCGACATCACCGAAGACTCGATTGCCCAACTTAACGAAGGCCGTGTCGGTGCCGAAGAGCAGGGCGAGGACACATCGCGGCTTGCACTCCCGAATGCCGAGGCGGTCTGACGCCTGCTGGCTACTTCAATTTCTGCACGTTTGAGGACTGATGTATCGATCGGTCCCAAACGCGATGCACTTTCTGAAACCCTTCATGAATCACCCCAGTTCTGCGTCTCCACGCCGCGTCCGTACGCGCTTCGCTCCGTCGCCCACCGGGTTTATCCACCTAGGCAATATTCGATCCGCTTTGTATCCGTGGGCGTTCGCCCGCGCTACTGGGGGCGACTTCATCCTGCGCATTGAAGACACGGATATCGAGCGATCCACCCAGGCCGCGGTCGACGTGATTCTTGAGGGGATGCACTGGCTGGGGCTGGACCCTGATGAAGGGCCGTTCTACCAAATGCAGCGCATGGACCGATACAAACAGGTGCTGTCGGAGATGATTGCGGCCGGGCATGTTTATCCTTGCTACATGTCGGTTGATGAGTTGGATGCGCTGCGTGAGCGCCAGATGGCCGAAAAGCTCAAACCTCGCTACGACGGTACGTGGCGTCCCGAGCCAGGAAAGACGTTGCCGCCGATTCCTGCAGGCGTGTCGCCGGTGCTGCGGTTCCGAAATCCTCTCGAAGGCGAGGTGGAATGGAACGACAAGGTGAAAGGCCGAATCAGCATCCGCAACGCGGAATTGGATGATCTGGTGATTGCGAGGCCCGATGGCACACCCACGTACAACTTCTGCGTGGTAGTGGACGACATCGACATGGGAATCACGCACGTTATCCGAGGGGATGACCATGTCAACAACACACCGCGCCAGATCAACATCTTTCGCGCTTTGGGTTACGAGCCTCCGGAATACGCCCACCTGCCGACCGTTCTCAATGAACTCGGTGAAAAGATGAGCAAGCGCAATGGTGCCAAGCCGGTCACGCAATACCGCGACGAAGGGTACCTTCCGGATGCCATGGTCAATTACTTGGCGCGTCTGGGGTGGAGCCACGGAGATGATGAGATCTTCAGCCGTGAGCAGTTTTTGCAATGGTTCGATCTCGACCACCTGGGCCGCAGCGCGGCCCAGTTTGACGAGGCCAAACTGCGGTGGGTCAATGCGCAGCATCTGAAGTCCATGCAGGATGAGACGCTTGCACAGTCCCTGTTGCCATGGTTGCATCAGCGTGGCGTTGATGCCAGCCACGATATTGCGAGACTGTCCGGCATCTGCGGATTGTTCAAAGACCGCTGTGAGACCCTGGTCGCTCTTGCTGATTGGGCGCAGTGGTTCTATCTGGAGCCTCTTGCCAGTGAGGCAGACCGCCTCCAGTTCTTGACGGACGCCATCCAACCGGCTGTTCAGGCCTTGGGTGATGCGCTGGAAACCGTGGAGTGGAATCGCGCTGCCATTTCGACGGTGTTCAAGCAGGTGCTGGCAGAGCGGGGGCTGAAGATGCCCCAGTTGGCCATGCCCGTGCGGGTCTTGACGCTTGGGACGCCGCAAACGCCTTCGGTGGACGCGGTGCTGGAATTGCTTGGGCGCGAAAAAGTGCTCGAGCGTTTGCGAAGAGCCTGAAAATCTGTATATAATTTGAGGCTCTGACAGCGACGACGCAGCAATGCAGAATCGAAGTCGATGTGGGGGTATAGCTCAGCTGGGAGAGCGCTTGCATGGCATGCAAGAGGTCAGCAGTTCGATCCTGCTTACCTCCACCACGTTTGAAAAAACGTCCAGGTTTGACCCTATCGTCTAGAGGCCTAGGACATCACCCTTTCACGGTGAGTACCGGGGTTCGAATCCCCGTAGGGTCGCCAAGTTTTGTGGCACTTGGCTGGTTTGCGAGAGCAGATGCAGCGAAAGTCACACCGACGCGGAGTGGTAGTTCAGTCGGTTAGAATACCGGCCTGTCACGCCGGGGGTCGCGGGTTCGAGTCCCGTCCACTCCGCCAGTGTTTTGATCAGCGCAGCGATGCGTTGATTCCCGTGGGGGTATAGCTCAGCTGGGAGAGCGCTTGCATGGCATGCAAGAGGTCAGCAGTTCGATCCTGCTTACCTCCACCACGTTTGAAAAAACGTCCAGGTTTGACCCTATCGTCTAGAGGCCTAGGACATCACCCTTTCACGGTGAGTACCGGGGTTCGAATCCCCGTAGGGTCGCCAAGTTTTGTGGCGCTTGGCTGGTTTGCGAGAGCAGATGCAGCGAAAGTCACACCGACGCGGAGTGGTAGTTCAGTCGGTTAGAATACCGGCCTGTCACGCCGGGGGTCGCGGGTTCGAGTCCCGTCCACTCCGCCAAGTTATCCAGTCGCTAAGTCCAGTGATTGATTCAAAAAGGGTTGCAACAAGTTGCAGCCCTTTTTGTTTTTCCGGCCGTAGTTTTCGGGGCGCGCTGAGGTGGCGGCGGGCGTCGGTGCGTCGCAACGCACCTCGACCGCTGAGTGCACTCAACCCTGGTGAAGCGCTCCGTGGGGTGCGGAAAGCCTGCTGCGGCATCGCGATGTCCTCCAGCACAAGACCGGTCGGTGCCCGAAGAGGGGCCTAGCAGACGAGAAGCCTGCCGGTTCGTTGTGTCAACTGGCGTATGTCGGGCTGATCAATGGCAGGTCGCAGCATTCCGCTTCCGCGGGGTATCGCCAGAGGCTGCTAAAAGCACGACAACCCCATGATTGCTATTCTTTTGATAGCATGTTGTGCTTGATTTGCAAGCACGATACCCTGATTGAAGGTTCCATGTCTGGGCCCGCGGTGAGAGTGATGTCGGGTGGCAGAGCGATGGCCAACCCAGTCATGACCTGAAACCATGCGTTCAAGCGCGTCAGGCGATCATGGTCAGCGCATCGATGGCTCGTTTGTGTCACTGACGTCGAGGGCCCAGCCAGGTGGATTTCAAACCGTGGCACGACGATCCATGCGGCGGCAATACCGCGCCTCCCCAGAGTCTTTGTGCTTACACCACCTCGCGATGGCGACATGCCCACCCTCAGACCCGCAGGGCAGTATCGGGCGGTCTTTTGTGGTCCAGGAGGTGTTGGGAACTGGCCAGTGCGCCATCGCCCAGAACCGAGTAGAACGAGGCGACGTCAGGACGGACGCGCATTGGCCGCGGCTCCGTGCACCGACCGATGTTGATGAAACATAGCGCCTGTTCCTGATCTTTGAGGTCAAAAAGTGAGCGCAGGGGCCTCGAGTTCAGTGCCTTGCCGCTGGTGATGCTAGACGCAAGACCGAGCGCGGTGGCTTGCAGCAGCATGTTCTGTATGGCCGCGCCCGCAGACAGCAAGCGCTCGGTGTCGGGAACGTCCTCGCCCGCGTGAGCGCACCGGAGCACGGTCAGCAGCAGCCAAGGGGCCCTCAAGGCCTTTTCTCGCGCCTGGGCTTCGGCGCACGCGCTCGCCCTGGGGTCGCGTAAACGCAGTGCGGCCGCAAATGCCTCGCCAAGATCGGCGCGTCGCTCTTCGGGCACTTCGATCCAGCGCCAAGGCTGTAGCCGGTCGTGGTCTGGCGCTGCAGAGGCTGCTTGCAGGATCAGGGCTTTTTCAACGGCGGCAGGTTCTGGGCCTGTCAGCCGTTTGGGCAGTACCGTGCGACGGCTGGCGATCAGCGTGGCGGCCCAATGGGCAGCATCAGAGAGTGGGGCGTCCATACAAGCGGCAATATCGCATGCCCGCGTGGCTCTGCACATCTGGCCGATCGGCGGGGGCACTTCGCGTTGAGCGCCTCCTGCCATCGTTCTTTTGGAGGATGCTAGGTGGCTTGGGTGCGCGAGGTAATCCCGTTAGCATCGGAGCACATGAAACACCATCGGCGGCTGTCGGCCCGTTTTTTTGGCTTCGGGCTGGGCATGCTGTTGCTTGCGCTGTGCTCCATCGGCCTGACGATGTGGGTGACACGGCAACTGGATGGTGCGGCCGCCGCGGTGAATGAGGCTGGTCGCATGCGCATGCAGTCCTGGCGGCTGGTCAGCCTGGTGCAGGCGCAGCGCAATGCGTCTGATGTCGAGCAGCGCGTGGCCGAACTGGATGCGACCATGCAGTTGCTGAAGGCGGGCGATCCGCAGCGTCCGCTCTTCGTGCCCTGGAACGTTGAGACCCGCGCTCGGTTTGCCGACCTGCAGAACGCATGGCAGGCCTTGCGCCCTGCCTGGAGCCAACCCTCTGGTACGCCGTACGCTCAAGACCTGAGCGATCAGGTGGAGGTGTTTGTCCAGGGGGTTGACGAGCTTGTGCATGCGATCGAGGCGACGCTCGCGCGGCTCACCGCGATTCTCAACCTCTTCCAGTTCATGATGATGGCGCTGGCAGTAGCGGCTGCAGTGGTCATGCTCTACATCGGCTACCTGTTTGTCATCCAGCCGCTCAAACGCCTTCAGGCCGGCATGCGGCAGGTGGAAGAGGGCGACTTTTCGGCCCGGGTAGTGGCCGAGTCGCCGGATGAATTCGGTGAACTGGCGGCCGGCTTCAACCACATGGCCGCCACGCTGCACACCCTCTACCACGGGCTCGAGCGCAAGGTCGATGAAAAGACCCGAGACCTTGCCGCCGAACGCACGAGGCTGGCCGCCCTGTACGAAGTCAGCAATTTTTTGGTGGAGGCTCATACGCTGGACGAACTGGCCCAGGGGTTTGCGCAAAAGGTGCGGCGCGTCAGCGGTGCCGACGCGGTCGCTGTGCGCTGGTCCGACGAGGCCAGCCAGCGCTACCTGATGCTTGCCAGCGATTGCCTGCCGCAAGAGATCGTGCAGGAAGAGCGCTGTATCGAAGCCGGCCTGTGCGCTTGCGGCCAGCCCCAGCAGACTGCGCGCACCCGCATGATCCCCATTGCATCTGCAGACGACCAGCGGCACGGCGCCTGTGCCCGCGCCGGCTATGGTGCGCTCGTGAGTGTGCCCATCCGCTTGCAGCATCGCATCCTGGGCGAGGTGGATCTTTTTTACCGGCAGCCCGTTGCGCTGACCACCGAGGACCGCGACCTCTATGACGCTCTGACTGGGCACCTGGCCAATGCAGTCGAAAACCTGCGCACCGAGGCGCTGGTGCGGGAGGCCGCTGTGAGCGAAGAGCGCGCCCTGCTGGCGCGTGAGCTGCACGATTCGATTGCGCAGTCGCTTTCATTCCTGCGCATTCAGGTCACCCTGCTACGGCAGGCCTTGCCCAGGCCGCAACCAGTGCAGGTCCAGAGGATCCTGGACGAGATCGACGTTGGGGTGAAGGAAAGCACCAACGATGTGCGCGAGCTGCTTGTGCATTTCCGCACCCGTACCAACAGCGACGATATTGAACAAGCCCTGCGCACCACCTTGCAGAAGTTCGAACACCAAAGCGGGGTAAAGACCCAGCTGGACATGCAAGGCCATGGCGTGTCGCTCCCCTCCGACGTCCAACTGCAGGTGCTGCATGTGTTGCAGGAGGCCTTGTCCAATGTGCGCAAGCACGCACGTGCCTCGCAGGTACACCTGGGAGTGCAAAGGGGACCTGAATGGATCTTCACCGTGCGCGATGACGGTTGCGGCTTTGCGCCCGCACCGCAGCGGGCGGACGATACCCATGTGGGACTGCACATCATGCAAGAGCGTGCGCAGCGCATAGGCGCGCACTTGCAGGTGCAGTCCGTTCCCGGTTCTGGAACCGAAGTACGCATTGCCCTGCCCGTGACATGACCTCCGCCAATGTTGCCCCGATCCGCCTGCTGGTGGTCGACGACCACAACCTGTTTCGCCGCGGGCTGATCGCGCTGCTTTCGCAGGATGCCCGCTTTGCAGTGGTTGGTGAAGCCGACGATGCCAACGCTGCGCTCGCGGCCGCACACAAGCTGCAACCTGATCTGATCTTGCTCGACAACCATATGCCTGGCGTGCAGGGGGTGGATGCGATCGCGGGGCTCAAGGAGATGGCACCGCAGGTGCGCATCCTCATGCTCACGGTCAGCGAGAACGTACAGGACATGGCGGCAGGTCTGCGTGCTGGTGCCGATGGCTACCTGCTCAAGACCATCAACACCGAGGATTTGTGTGATTCGATCTGCCGCGTGTGGGATGGTGATTCGGTGGTGAGCCCCGAAATGATGGGCAAGCTCGTGGGCCTGCTTCGCCAGGCGCCTCAGGTGTCGGCTGTGGCGGCAAAGGCGCCAGACGCATTGCAGCGTCCTGCCCCCGATGTTGCGCTCTCAGAGCCGGGCATCGCGCCGATGACAGCCCTGGCGGTTGCGCCGGACGATCCGATCCATCAGCTGTCGCCGCGCGAGCGCGAGATATTGCGCTTGATCGCCAAGGGCGACAGCAACAAGCTCATCGCCCGAGCACTCGACATTGCCGAGACCACGGTGAAGATCCATGTGCAGCACATTCTGCGCAAGCTGGGGCTGGCCAACCGCGTCCATGCTGCGGTCTATGCGACCGAGCGCGGCATGGGTTGAGGTTCCCTTCGCACTCCCTCAGCCATGTACCTGCGGCACCACCACCGCAGCGCGCCATGGGTGCCACCTGCAGCCCTGGTGAAGCGCCGACATCGGTGCGGCGCGGTCTCGTGGAGCTGCCAGCAGCACCGACACCGCTGTCCGCTTGATCCGAAAGCACTAGTGCTTGCGCACTAGATGCAGCCACCTTGAAGTGGCCCTCATCCGTTTGCCGCAGCCGAGTAGGCCCTGCGCAGGATGTGCGCTCAGCGCCTCCAAAACCATGATGCAGAGCATGGTCAAAGGAGCGTTCAAGTGACGACAGAACTTCAATACAAGCGCAAGGCATGGTCGGTGCTGATCGTCAGCACATGGTCGTTCACCGTGTGTTTCATGGTGTGGATGATGTTTGGCGTGATCGGCATTCCCATCAAGAAGATGCTCGATCTCAACGCCACGCAGTTCGGGTTGCTCACGGCCACCCCCGTGCTCACAGGTTCGCTGGTGCGCGTGCCGCTGGGCATCTGGACGGATCGTTATGGCGGCCGCATCGTCATGGCCCTGCTGATGATGGCCACCGTACCGGCCATCTGGCTCATGGGCTATGCCTCCGAGTTCTGGCACTTTCTCACAATTGGCCTGTTCGTCGGGCTGGCCGGAGGCTCGTTCTCGGTGGGCACGCCGTATGTGGCGCGCTGGTTTCCCAAGGCCCAACAGGGCATGGCCATGGGCATCTACGGGGCGGGCAACTCGGGTTCGGCCGTCAACAAGTTCGTGGCGCCCGTGATCTTGGTGGGGTTCGGCTGGGCCGCGGTGCCCCAAGTGTACGCCGCCATCATGGCTGGCACCGTGGTGCTGTTCTGGCTGTTCAGTCACTCCGACCCGCGCCACCTGGTGCCCAGCAATGTGCGCTTTGCCGACCAGTTGCGGGCCCTCAAGGACCCACGCGTGCTCAAGTACTGCCAGTACTACAGCATCGTGTTCGGCGGCTACGTGGCCCTGGCGCTGTGGATGGTGCAGTACTACATCGGTGAGTATGGCCTCGACATTCGCGTGGCGGCGCTGCTGGCGGCTTGCTTCTCCCTGCCGGGGGGCGTGTTGCGCGCCGTGGGTGGCTGGCTCAGCGACCGCTATGGCGCGCACCAGGTGACGTGGTGGGTGATGTGGGTGAGCTGGATCTGCCTGTTCCTGCTGTCCTATCCGCAGACCGACTTCACCATCAACACGCTGCAGGGCCCGCAGAGTTTCCACATTGGCCTGAACGTGTATGTGTTTACGGCGCTGATGTTCGTACTAGGCATTGCCTGGGCTTTCGGCAAGGCCAGCGTCTTCAAGTACATCGCCAACGACTACCCCGACAACATCGGTGCCATCAGCGGCATCGTCGGGCTGGCGGGCGGCCTCGGGGGCTTCGTGCTGCCCATCCTGTTCGGCTTTCTGGTGGACCTCACAGGCATCCGTTCGAGCGCCTTCATGCTGCTCTATGGCGTGGTGTGGGTGTCGCTGATCTGGATGTACTGGACCGAAGTGCGCCACACCGACGTGGTGCGTGGCCGCGCCGATACCGCGACCCTGGCAGGTGCGGGCCGCCCCTGAGCGCGCAGCGCCCGCTTTTCCCTCTCTTCCTCCTCTTTCTCTGCGAGGTTTGCTCATGTCTTCCGTCCTGTCCGACGTGCCGCGCGGCGGCACCTGGCTGTCCCGCTGGGAGCCCGAAAACACCGCCTTCTGGGCCACCACCGGTTCGCGCCTGGCCTGGCGCACCCTCACCATCACGACGCTGAACCTGGTCATGGCCTTCATGGCGTGGTTCCTGGTGTCGGCCCTGGTGGTGCGCCTGCCGCAGATCGGCTTCAAGTTCACGCCCACGCAACTGTTCTGGCTGGCCGCCATGCCAGGCCTGGCGGGCGGCACCTTGCGCCTGGTGCACATGTTCCTTACCCCCATGCTGGGTACGCGGCTGGTGGTCACGGTGTCCACGCTGTCGCTGCTGGTGCCGCTGGTGGGGTGGTTCTATGCCGTGCAAGACCCGGGCACGCCGTATTCCGTGCTGCTGCTGCTGGCGTTCCTGGCTGGCCTGGGGGGGGGCAATTTCTCGTCGTTCATGCCGTCGACCAGTCTGTTCTTTCCCAAGCGGCTGCAGGGCACGGCGCTGGCCATCCAGGCGGGCATCGGCAACTTCGGCGTGTCGGTGGTGCAGTTCGTCACCCCTTGGATCATCGGTTTTGCACTGCTTGGCGGCAGCGCGCTGCTGGGCGACCCCCAGACGATGACCAAGGGCGGCGTGCAGTCGCAGGTCTACCTGCAGAACGCGGCCGCGGTGATGCTGCCCTTCGTAGTGGTGTTCGGCATCAGCGCCTGGCTGCTGCTCAAGTCGGTGCCCATCAAGGCCAACTTCGCGCAGCAGTTCGACATCTTCCGCTCGCGCCACACCTGGAGCATGACCTCGCTCTACATCATGACCTTCGGCGCCTTCTCGGGGCTGTCGGCGACCTTCCCGCTGCTGATCAAGCAAATCTACGGCAGCTTCCCGGGGGCGCCCGATCCGCTCGCGTGGGCCTTCTGGGGGCCGCTGGTCGGCTCGGCCGCGCGTGTGGTGGCCGGTCCCTTGTCGGACCGCCTGGGCGGGGCCCGCGTCACGCACTGGGCGGCGCTGGGCATGCTGGGCGCCACGCTGTGGGTGACCACGCTGACCCAGCCCACGGGCCTGGAGAGCTTCCCCATGTTCGTGGCCGGCATGCTGGTGATGTTCTTCTTCGCCGGCATCGGCAATGCGTCCACCTTCAAGCAGATGCCCATGCTGTTCGAGCCGCGCCAGGCCGGCGGCGTGATCGGCTTCACCGGCGCCATCGCCGCCTACGGTCCCTTCCTGTTCGGGATGCTGTTTGCCGGCTCGTTCGCCAGCCTCCAGTCGGCCACGCCCGTGTTCTACGGCCTGGCGGCCTTCTTTGCCTTCAACGTCGTTCTCAACTGGTGGATGTACGCGCGCCGCGGTGCTGCCAACCCCTGCTGAGACTGCATTTCCCACCGGAGTTCGAACATGAGCCATTTCCTCGACCGCCTGACCCACTTCAAGCTGCCCAAAGAGCCGATTGCGGGCGGCCACGGCCAGGTCACCAACGAAGACCGCACCTGGGAAGACGCCTACCGCAACCGCTGGGCCCACGACAAGGTGGTGCGCTCCACGCATGGCGTGAACTGCACGGGCTCCTGCTCGTGGAAGATCTACGTGAAGGGGGGAATCGTCACCTGGGAAACCCAGCAGACCGACTATCCCCGCACACGTTGGGACATGCCCAACCACGAGCCGCGCGGCTGCGCGCGGGGAGCGTCCTATTCCTGGTACCTGTATTCGGCCAACCGCGTCAAGCATCCCATGGTGCGTGGCCGGCTGCTCGAGCGCTGGCGCGCAGCGCTCAAGGTGGCCAAAACCCCGGTGGACGCCTGGGCCCTGATCGTCGAAGACGAGAGCGCTCGCCGCGACTACCAGCAGGTGCGGGGCATGGGCGGCTTCGTGCGCAGCACCTGGGAGGAAGTCAACCAACTGATCGCCAGCGCCAACGTCTACACCATCAAGAAGCACGGGCCCGACCGCATCATCGGCTTCTCGCCGATCCCGGCCATGTCCATGGTCAGCTACGCCGCTGGCAGCCGCTACCTGAGCCTGCTCGGCGGTGTGTGCATGAGCTTTTACGACTGGTACTGCGACCTGCCGCCGGCCAGCCCCCAGATCTGGGGAGAGCAGACCGACGTGCCCGAATCGGCCGACTGGTACAACAGCAGCTACATCATCGCTTGGGGCTCGAACATTCCCCAGACACGGACGCCCGATGCGCACTTCTTCACCGAGGTGCGCTACAAGGGCACGAAGACCGTGGCCGTGACCCCCGACTATTCGGAGGTGGCGAAGCTGGCCGACCTGTGGCTGCACCCCAAGCAGGGCACCGACGCCGCGCTGGCCATGGCCATTGGCCATGTGGTGCTCAAGGAGTTCTACTTCCCGGCGCATGGCCAGCGCAGCGCTTACTTTGACGACTACGCGCGCCGCTACACCGACCTGCCGATGCTGGTCATGCTGCGCGAGCAGACGCTGCCCGATGGCAGCACCACGCTCGTGCCCGACCGCTATCTGCGCGCCAGCGATTTCAACGGCAAGCTGGGCCAGGACAACAACCCCGAATGGAAGACGGTCGCTTTTGACAGCGACGGTCAGGCCGTGCTGCCCCACGGCTCCATCGGCTTCCGCTGGGGGGCCGAAGGCCGCGCCGACGCGGGCCGATGGAACCTCGAAGCGAAGGAGGCGCGCAACGGCGACGCGGTGAAGCTGCGCCTGTCGGTGCTCGAAGGCGACGGGCAGGGGCACGAGGTGGTGGATGTCGGCTTCCCGTACTTCGGCGGCCAGCAGGCGCCGCACTTTCCCGCCAATGCCGCGGCAGGGGAAGTGAACCGCGCCAAAGTGCCGGCCGTACGCCTGCGCCTGGGCAAGGCTGGCGAAGAACGCTACGCCCTCGTGGCCACGGTGTTCGACTTGCAGGTGGCCCAGTACGGCATCGACCGCGGCCTGGGCAGCGGTGCCCAGAGCTACGACGACAACGCCCCGTACACCCCTGCCTGGCAGGAGGCCATCACCGGCGTGCCGCGCGAGCAGGTGATCACCGTGGCGCGCCAGTTTGCCGACAACGCCGACAGGACGCGCGGCAAGTCGATGGTGATCATCGGCGCAGCCATGAACCACTGGTACCACGCCGATATGAACTACCGTGGCGTGATCAACCTGCTGATGATGTGTGGCTGCATTGGCCAGAGCGGCGGCGGCTGGGCGCATTACGTGGGCCAGGAAAAGCTGCGCCCGCAGACCGGCTGGACCGCGTTGGCCTTCGCGCTCGACTGGATCCGGCCGCCACGCCAGCAGAACTCCACGAGCTTCTTCTACGCCCATACCGACCAGTGGCGCTACGAGAAGCTGGACGTGTCGGACATCGTCTCGCCGCTGGCCGACAAGGCCCGCTTTGGCGGCAGCATGATCGACTACAACGTGCGCGCCGAGCGCATGGGCTGGCTGCCCAGTGCGCCGCAGCTCAAGACCAATCCGCTCAAGCTGGTGCGCGATGCGCAGGGCGCGGGCATGGACCCGAAGGACTACGTGGTCAAGGCGCTGCGCGACGGCTGGCTGGAGATGAGCTGCGAAGACCCGGACGCACCCGAGAACTGGCCGCGCAACATGTTCGTCTGGCGCTCCAACCTGCTGGGCTCCAGCGGTAAGGGCCACGAATACTTCTGCAAGCACCTGCTGGGCACCGAAAACGGTGTGCAGGGCAAGGATCTGGGCACCGACGAAGCCCGGCCGCGCGAAGTGCGCTGGCATGCCGAGGCACCGCAGGGCAAGCTGGACCTGCTGGTCACGCTCGACTTCCGCATGAGCACGACTTGCCTGTACTCCGACATCGTGCTGCCCACGGCCAGCTGGTACGAGAAGAACGACCTCAACACCAGCGACATGCACCCGTTCATCCACCCGCTGTCGGCGGCGGTGGATCCGGTGTGGCAGAGCCGCTCGGACTGGGACATCTACAAAGGCTTTGCCAAGGCTTTCAGCGAGGTCTGTGTGGGCCACCTGGGCGTGGAAAAGGAAGTGGTGCTCACGCCGCTGATGCACGACAGTCCGGCCGAGCTGGCCCAGCCCTTCGAGGTGAAGGAGTGGAAGAAGGGCGAGTGCGACCTGATCCCGGGCAAGACCGCCCCGCAGATCACGGTGGTGGAGCGCGACTATCCGAACCTCTACAAGCGTTTTACGGCCCTGGGGCCGCTGATGTCCAAGGTGGGCAATGGCGGCAAGGGCATTGCCTGGAAGACGGAGGTAGAAGTCGAGCAACTGGGCCAACTCAATGGCCTGACCCAGGAGCCTGGCGCCACCCAGGGCATGCCGCGCATCGTGAGCGACATCGACGCCTGCGAGGTGATCCTGCAGCTGGCGCCGGAAACCAACGGCCATGTGGCCGTCAAGGCCTGGGAGGCGCTGGGCAAAGCCACGGGCCGGGACCACAAGCACCTCGCGCTCTACCGCGAAGACGAGAAGATCCGCTACCGCGACGTGCAGGCCCAGCCGCGCAAGATCATCAGCAGCCCGACCTGGAGCGGTATCGAGAGCGAGACCGTCTCGTACAACGCCGGCTACACCAACGTGCACGAGCTGATCCCATGGCGCACGCTCACGGGCCGCCAGCAGTTCTACCAGGACCACCCCTGGATGATCGCCTTCGGCGAAGGTTTCTCGAGCTACCGTCCGCCGGTGGACCTCAAGACCACCGACGCCGTACAGGGTCTCAAGCCCAACGGGCATAAGGAGATCGTGCTGAACTTCATCACGCCGCACCAGAAGTGGGGCATCCACAGCACGTACAGCGACAACCTGCACATGCTCACGCTCAACCGCGGCGGCACCGTGATCTGGCTCAGCGAGGACGATGCGAAGAGCGCTGGCATCGAAGACAACGACTGGATCGAGCTGTTCAACGTCAACGGCGCCGTGGCTGGCCGCGCGGTGGTGAGCCAGCGCGTGAAGAACGGCATGGTGATGATGTACCACTCGCAGGAAAAGATCATCAACACGCCGGGCTCCGAGATCACGGGCGTACGGGGTGGCATCCATAACTCGGTCACGCGCATCGTGCTCAAGCCCACGCACATGATCGGCGGCTACGCCCAGCTCAGCTACGGCTTCAACTACTACGGAACCATCGGCACCAACCGCGACGAGTTCGTGGTGGTGCGCAAGATGCGCAAGGTCGACTGGCTCGACACCCCGCGCGACGACCACCTGGTCGCCGCCTACCAATCCCAGGGCGAAAACCCCTGAGCCGTCTGCAAGTCCCAAGGAGTCATCAATGAAAGTACGTGCTCAGATTGGCATGGTCCTGAACCTGGACAAGTGCATCGGCTGCCACACCTGCTCGGTCACCTGCAAGAACGTCTGGACCAGCCGCCCCGGCGTGGAATACGCCTGGTTCAACAACGTCGAATCCAAGCCGGGCATCGGCTACCCCAAGGAGTGGGAGAACCAGGACAAATGGAAGGGCGGGTGGGTGCGCAAGCCCGACGGTTCGATCGTGCCGCGCCAGGGCGGCAAATGGTCGCTGCTGATGAAGATCTTTGCCAACCCGCACCTGCCGCAGATCGACGATTACTACGAGCCTTTCACCTTCGACTACGACCACCTGCAGTCGGCCCCTGAGATGCAGCATGCGCCCACGGCGCGGCCGCGCTCGCTGATCACGGGCCAGCGCATGGAGAAGATTGAGTGGGGTCCGAACTGGGAGGAAATCCTGGGCGGCGAATTTGCCAAGCGCAGCAAAGACCCGAACTTCGATGGCTTCGAGGCTGCGCAGAAGGCCATGGTGGGGGAGTTCGAGAACACCTTCATGATGTACCTGCCGCGCCTGTGCGAGCACTGCCTGAACCCGGCCTGCGTGGCCTCGTGCCCCTCGGGCTCGATCTACAAGCGCGAGGAAGACGGCATCGTGCTGATCGACCAGGACAAGTGCCGCGGTTGGCGCATGTGCGTCTCGGGCTGCCCTTACAAGAAGATCTACTACAACTGGAAGAGCGGCAAGGCCGAGAAGTGCATCTTCTGCTATCCGCGCATCGAGGCCGGACAGCCCACCGTGTGCTCCGAAACCTGTGTGGGCCGCATTCGCTACCTGGGCGTGCTGCTGTATGACCAGGACCGCATCGCCGAGGCCGCCAGCGCCGACCGCGAGACCGACCTGTACCAGGCCCAGCTCGACATCTTCCTCGATCCGCACGACCCGCGCGTCATCGAGCAGGCGCGTGCGGACGGCATTCCCGAGGCCTGGCTGGAGGCCGCGCGCAACAGCCCGGTTTACAAGATGGCGGTGGACTGGAAGGTGGCGCTGCCCCTGCACCCCGAATACCGCACGCTGCCCATGGTCTGGTACGTGCCGCCGCTGTCGCCCATCACTTCGGCTGCCCAAGCCGGTCACCTGGGCACCAACGGCGAGATTCCGGACGTGAGCCAGCTGCGTATTCCGGTCAAGTACCTGGCCAACCTGCTCACGGCGGGCGACACGCTGCCGGTGGTGCGCGCGCTGGAGCGCATGCTGGCCATGCGCGCCTACCAGCGCGGCAAGCATGTCGATGGCGTGGTCAACACCGCCGTGCTCGACCAGGTGCAGCTCTCGCCAGCCCAGGTCGAGGAGATGTACCGCACGATGGCCATTGCCAACTACGAAGACCGCTTCGTGATCCCGAGCACGCATCGCGAGTACGCCGAGAACGCGTTCAACGTGCGTGGCGGCTGTGGGTTCAGCTTCGGCAACGGCTGCTCCGAAGGGGTGACCGAGACCAGCCTGTTCGGCAGCGAAAAGAAGCGGACCATCCCGATCCGCGTGGAGGGTTGAGCATGTTTGCCACGACACCCCCCACCATGCGCCTGAGTCTGCGGGTGCTGGCCCGCATGCTGGCCTACCCCGACGCCGCGCTGCGTGCCCACCACGGCGAGATGTCCCGCGCGCTGCAGGTGGAAGGTGCCCTGGGCCCGGCGCGCACCGCTGAGCTGCAGGCCCTGCTGCTGCGCCTGGGCACCGCACCCGCGCTCAAGGTCGAGACAGACTACGTCGAACTGTTCGACCGGGGCCGTAGCACGGCGCTGCACCTGTTTGAGCATGTGCATGGCGATTCGCGCGAGCGCGGCCCGGCCATGATCGACCTGCTGCAGACCTTTGAGCAGGCTGGCCTGTACCTGGCACCGGGCGAGATGCCCGACCACCTGCCCGTGCTGCTCGAGTTCGCGTCCACGCAGCCTGCGGCCGAGGCACGCGATTTCCTGGCCGAGCTGTCCCACATCGTGTGCGTGATCTTCAGTGCGCTGCTCAAGCGCCAGAGCCCGTACGCCAGCGTGCTGGCCGCCGTGCTTGAGCTCGCCGGCGAAAAGGCCGAGCCCGTCCCTGTGGCCGACGAGCCGCCCATGGACGAGAGCTGGGCCGAGCCCGAAGTCTTTGGCGGCTGCTCGACCGAAGGGCAGGCCCGTCCGGGCCAGCCGCGACCCATCCGCATCGTCAAGAACACCTCCCTGGGAGCACAGCCATGAACCTGCTGCACAACTTCTTCTTCAACGTCTATCCCTACATCTGCCTTTCGGTGTTCCTCATGGGCAGCCTCGCGCGCTTTGACCGCGACCAGTACACCTGGAAAAGCGATTCCTCGCAGTTGCTGCGCAAGGGGCAACTGCGTTGGGGCAGCAACCTGTTCCACCTGGGCATCCTGTTCCTGTTCTTCGGGCACAGCGTGGGCCTGCTCACGCCTCATTGGGTGTACGAGCCCTTCATCACCCCGGCACACAAGCAGCTCGTGGCGGTGGTGGCCGGGGGCGTTGCCGGGGCCGTGTGCTTCGTGGGCCTCACGCTGCTGCTGCACCGGCGCATCTTCGACCCGCGTATCCGCCTGACCAGTCATCGCACCGACTTGCTCATCCTGGTGGTGCTGTGGTGTCAACTGGTGTTAGGTCTGGTGACGCTGCCGTTCTCGCTCGGCCACAGCGACGGCACCGTGATGCTGGCCTTGTCGGAATGGGCGCAGCGCATCGTGACCTTTCGCCCCGATGCCAATGGCCTCATTCCGCTCGACTGGCCTTACAAGGTGCACCTCGTGCTGGGCATGACGATCTTCCTGCTGTTTCCATTTTCCCGGCTCGTACACGTGTGGAGCGGATTCGGCACCTTGGCCTACGTGTTGCGTCCCTACCAGGTCGTGCGCAGTCGCCGGATCGGCTTGCCCCACGGTTCGCGTTCTACCCGCTGATGTGAGAGGTCCACCATGCTGAATGCTTCGCAACCCTCGATTCCTGACACCTCTTCGGGCAGCTGCTGCGGTGGCCGCTGTGACGCCCATGCGGATCCGGGCCAGCTCGTGACCCGTGAACCGTCCTCTGTCCGCATCAACGGGCGGTGGCTCCCGGCGCACACCGATGGCGACGGCCCGACACTGCAGGAGCGCGCCTGGACAGAGCTGCTCCGGCAGCAAGCGGTGCAACTGGGCCGTATTGTCGATACGCCGGGTGACGAGGCGCCCGAACCGGACGCTGCTATGCGTCATCAGATAGAAGCGCTTCTGGACGCCGCCGTGCAGACGCCACTGCCCACAACCGAAGCGTGCGAGCGCTACTATGCCGCCCACCAGCTGCGCTTTCGGCATGGTCAGCGGGCACAACTGCGGCACATTCTGTTTGCGGTCACGCCGGGCGTGCCGGTACAGGCGCTGGCCCAGCGCGCAGAAGCCATGCTGCTGTCTCTTTGCGGACCCGATGCAGCCCCCGAGGCGTTTGCACAGACCGCCCGCGACTGGTCGAACTGCCCCAGCGCCGCCCAGGGTGGGGCGCTGGGTTGGGTCGGACCGATGGATTGCGCTCCCGAGCTCGCACAGTTCCTGTTCTTCCAGCGTGAAGGTGGTCCCTCTATAGGCGTGCAGCCCCGCCTGGTGCATTCGCGCTACGGGCTGCACATCGTCGACGTGCAGGCCTACGAGCCCGGCACGCTGGCATCTTTCGAGCAAGTCCAAGCCTGCATTGCCGGCACGCTGGCCCTGCAGTCGCGGGCTACGGCGCTGCGGCAGTATCTGCAGCTGCTGGTTGGTCAGGCCGATATCGAAGGGCTGGCGCTGGAGGGGGCCGATACGCCCCTGGTGCAATGAACCCGGCTGCCGAAGGCGACGAACTGCTGTTGCGCCTGCGGCAGTTCCATTCGGACTACTTCCCGCGCCACCAGCAGCGCTTTCAGGATCTGGTCGCGCACGGCCAGCACCCGAAAACTTTGTTCATCGGCTGCTCGGATTCGCGCATCGTGCCGCACCAGCTCACGGGAGCAGGCCCTGGCGATCTGTTCATTGTGCGCAACGTGGGGGCTTTTGTGCCGCCCTACGACGGCTCTCACGGCCTGCATGGCACCACGGCCGCCATTGAATTTGCCGTGCTGAGCCTGAAGGTCGAGCACATCGTGGTCTGCGGGCACAGCCATTGCGGCGCGATCCGCGCGGCCTACGAGGGCGCGCCGGCCGAGGCCGTGAACCTCAATGCCTGGCTGCGCCTGGCCGAAGAAGCCCTGCTGCCCGTCCAGAGCAGCCCCGAAGCCTTGCTGCGCACCGAACAGCGCTGCGTGGTGCTGCAGCTCGAACGCCTGCTCGACTACCCGATGGTGCGGCGCGAAGTCGAAGCCCAGCGCCTGCAACTGCATGGCTGGCATTTCGTGATCGAGCAGGGCCAGGTGCACGTGTTCGACGCCCTGCAGGGCCGGTTCATGCCGGCCACCGAAGCGCCGCACAGCGGCACCGGCCCCTACCGCCCCTACGTGGAGCACGACGGACAGGTGCTGTCCGCCGAGTGAAGGCGCGCTCAGGCCGCCACGCGCGGCCGGGTGGCCCAGGACAGCAGCAGCGTGAAGGCCAGCGCGGGCAGCGCCGAGCCCGCACCGGGCAGCAGGCTGGGCGCAAGGTGGTACACGGCCACGCCACTCAGCCAGATCAGCACCGGCACCAGGTTCACGCGCGGTGCCCAGCGCAGCAAGGTCTGCGCGTCGGTGCCGCCTCCGAGGCGGCCGATGATCACGCCGAACATCGGCACGAATACCGAGCTCAGCAGCAGCAGGAAGGGCTCAATGCTGTGCATGGGCAGCACCATGGCCAGTACGGTGCTGACCGCCGCCAGCACCAGGCCCCAGCGGCGGATGCTCCAGGACGGCACCAGGCTGTGCACCGAGACGGCGCCCGAATAGGTGTCACCGTAGGCGTTGTCCACCTCGTCGATCAGGATCAGCGACAGCGCGATCAGCCCACCTTGCGCAAGCAGCAGGGCTTGCACCAGGTCTTTGCTGGGCAGCGTGAGGGCCACCAGCACCCCGAGGCTGTAGCACCACATGTTGGCCAGCGCGTAGCCCAGCCAGGTGCCGCGCAGTGCAGAGCCGCCATGGCGGCCATGGCGCGCATAGTCGGCCACCAGCGGCAGCCATGAGATCGGCATGGCAATCACCAGATCCAGGGCGGGCAGTACGCCCATGCCCCCCGTACCTGGACGGTTCCACAGCGCCTGCAGGCCCTGGGCCTGGGCCATGCCCAGAAATTGCCAGGTCAGCCACAGCAGCGACAGCACCACCAGCGGCAGTGCCACACGGGCGATCACCTTGCGCACCAGCCGCACCATCGAGCCACTGATGAGCAGCATCACCACGGCGCCCCAGATGAGGGTTGCAAGGTAGGGCCAGTGCGCGCCCTGCAAGGCGCCTGCCTGCTGGCCGATGGCCACGGTGGCGTCGCGCATCACCACCAGCTCAAACGTGCCCCAGCCGACCAGCTGGACGATGTTCAGTGCAATCGGTAGCCCCGCAAAGGTACGTCCATACACCGCATGCATGAGTCCGGAACTGGCCAGCCCGCTGTCACAGCCGATCTTGGCTACCCAGCCCAGCAGCCCTGCCCCGAGGATGGAGCCCGCCACGATGGCCACCACGGCCTCGCGCGTGCCGAGGGCTGGCATGAGAAAAGAGCCGACCTGCATCACCAGCAGGCCCACGCCCAGGCTGAACCAGAGCGAGGCGTGGTCGTGCCAGCCAAACACGCGCTGATCGGGCGTGACGGGAACAAGCGCCTCGTTGGCGGGCGCCGGGGTCGAAGAAGTCATGGTTGGATGCTCCGTGGTTGAGCAGAGCGGGGTCTGCCGCATACGGGGCTGCGCATCGGCGGCCCGGGCATCGGCAAACCGGCTTCCCTGCGCGAGGATGATCTCGGGCCTGCCACCCATACGGCGCAGGCGCTCAGGTTCAAAGGGTGTGTTCTCAGCCCCTTGCCGTTGCCAGCGCAGGACACCCCTAGCGGTTGCACCTGGTGTGGGGTGCGGGCGCGATTCTAGCCGCTTCGGCCGCGGCAGCTTGGCGCGCTCAGTCGGCTGCCACCACCGGGGCCACACCCAGGCGCTGGTGCAGGCGCGGGCTGGTGGTGGTGTACTGCAGCGCTACAGGCGCGCCCGACAGCCGCTCGGCTACGGCGAAGGCGGCCAGGGTCGCCTCGTGAAAACCGCACAGGATCAGCTTGCGCTTGCCCGGATAGGTGTTGATGTCGCCCACCGCGTACACGCCGGGGGCGCTGGTCGCAAAACGGGCGGTGTCCACCACGAGCTGCTTGCGCTCCAGGGCGATGCCCCAGTCGGCAATCGGGCCCAGGCGCGGTGACAGGCCCAGGCGCACCTCAAGCCGGCCGAGCGGCAGCGCCTGCTCCTGACCTTCGGCATCGAGCACCGTGAGCACCGCAGCACCCCCTTGCGCGGCGATGCGCAAGGGCTGGCCCACCTGTACCTGGATGCGACCGGCAGCGCGCGCAGCCGACAGCGCTGCCAGCGCCTCGGGCGGTGCTTGGAACACATCGCGGCGGTGCAGCAACACCACGGGCGGGTGGTCCGGGTCGGCCGTCAGGGCCAGTGCCCGCAGCACGGCTGGGTCGTCTCCGCCATGCACCACCACGGCCGTGTCCGGTGGCACGGGTGCGTCGTGGTAGTGCAGCACGTCCGGCGGCAGGGTGTCGATGCCCTCGATCTTGAGGGCGCGGGGCACGAAGGCGCCCACGCCCGCGGCGATGACCACGGCGCGCGCGGCGAGCACAGTGCCATCGTCGAGCCGGGCCTGCCACGCACCGCCCTCGGTTTCGGGAGGGCTCAAGGCCTCCACGCGGCGGCCCAGGTGGCGCACCGGGGCCATTGGGGCGATCTGGCGCTCCAGCAGCGCGACCAGTTCGCGCCCCGTGCACACAGGCACGCCGGGAACGTCGTAGATGGGCTTGTCACCGTACAGCTCGGCGCACTGGCCGCCGGTGTGGGGCAGTGCGTCCACCAGGTGCGCACGCAGGCCCTGCAGGCCGAGCTGGAATACGGTGAACAGCCCCACCGGCCCGGCGCCGATGACCAGCACCTCGGCCTGCGCCGGCAGTGCCGCAGGCGTCAGCGGGGCGGAGGGCTCAGCGCGCATGCGGGGTGGGCTGGGCGCGCGGGTTCAGCGCACCAGGTCGTTGATCTTGCCCGGCTTGCCGTTCCATTCGTCGGCGTCGGGCAGCGCAGCCTTGCGCTTGGTGATGCTCTTCCAGCCGTTGGCGCGCGCCAGTTCGGCGTTGAGCTTGATGAAGGCCAACTGGTCGGCCGGCAGATCTTCTTCGGCAAAGATGGCGTTGGCCGGGCATTCAGGGATGCAGACGGCGCAGTCGATGCATTCGTCCGGATCGATCACCAGCATGTTCGGGCCTTCGCGGAAGCAGTCCACGGGGCAGACGTCCACACAATCGGTGTACTTGCACTTGATGCAGTTCTCGGAGACGACGTGGGTCATGGGGGCGGTGGGGTGGTCGGTGAAAACCCTCGATTTTAGGAGCTTTCACCCTTGGGTTGCGGGGCCACCAGAGCGGTGGGGGATTGGCCGGCAGGGGTATCGCGGGCCGAAGGCCTTGCGCGGCGCATGGCCGCGCAAGGCGCAGGCGGTGTCAGCGCAGCAGCACGGCACCCGCCGTTTTGTGCGTGGCAGTGTCCACCAGGATCATCGAGCCGAGCACGCGGGCAGCAGCAAAGGCCGCGCCCGGCACGGGCTCCTGTAGCAGCAGGTCGACGTGGCCGATGGCGTTGGGTTCGAGCTGCGTGGCGTCTTCCTCGGCCAGCGTGTGGATGTTCAGGCGGTGCACTACCTGGCGCACCTTGGCCTTGACCCAGCGGTGCCCGTGCAGCGCCCAGTACACGCGGCCGGCCACCAGGGGCTCGTCGTCCATCCAGGCCACGGTGGCGCGCAGTTCGCGCTGGCCGGGCCAGGCAGGCTGGGGCGCGGGTGTGTCGAAGTCGTCGTCGGCCGCTGCCGCGCTTGTGGCCACCGGGGCAGCCACGATCCAGTCGCCGCGCGAGACGTCCACCTCGCGGTCGAGCACGATGCCTGCGCTCAGGCCTGCGGCCACGCTGTGCGGGCGGCGCACGTGGTCGAGCACTTGGGCCACGCGGGCGCGCTGGCCGCTGGGGAAGACCTGCACCTCGGCGCCAACCGCGGCTGTGCCCGTGGCCACGCGGCCCCAGAACACGCGGCGGCCCTGCGAGGTGTCGGACGAGGACGAGAACTTCTCGACCCATTGCACCGGGAACGCCAGTGGCAACTGCGTGTCGGCCGGCGTGTTGGGCAGCAGCTCCAGGATCTGCAGCAGGCTCGGGCCCTGGTAGCCGCACCAGCCGGGCTGCGCGTCCACCACGTTCCAGCCCTTGAGGGCCGAGACGGGCACGGTGGCGCGCACCGCAATGCCCGCGGCCTGGGCAAACGCCGCCAGCGCGGCCTGGATGTGCAGCCAGGCGAGCGCCGGGTCTTCCACGGCGTCGAGCTTGTTCACGGCGAACACCAGCGAATGCACGCGCAGCAGGTGCACGAGCAGGCTGTGGCGGCGCGTTTGCGGCAGCAGCGCGAGCTGCGGGTTGCGCCAGTCGAGCTTGGTGGCATCGACCAGCACCACGGCCGCGTCGGCGCTGCTGGCGGCCGTGACCATGTTGCGTGTGTACTGCTCGTGGCCCGGCGCGTCGCCGATGATGAACTTGCGCGTCTCGGTGGCGAAGTAGCGGTAGGCCACGTCGATGGTGATGCCCTGTTCGCGCTCGGCCGAGAGACCGTCGGTCAACAGGGCCAGGTCCACCTCGCCGCCGCGCTGCACGCCGGCCAGGTGGTCTTGCAGCACGGCGCGGCTGTCCACCAGCAGGCGGCCGATCAGCGTGCTCTTGCCATCGTCCACGCTGCCGCAGGTGATGAAGCGCAGCGCCGAGGCGTGGTCGTTGTGCAGGTCATTTTGGCTGCTCGTGCTTGTTTCATAAGCACGAGCAGCTATCAAATCAGTAGCATTCGTCATCAGAAGTACCCGTCCTTCTTGCGCTTTTCCATCGAGGCGTCGGAGGTCTTGTCGTCCATGCGCGTGGCACCGCGCTCGCTCACCTCGGCGGCCAGGGTTTCGATCACGATCTCGGCCGGCGTGGCGGCGGTGCTCTCCACCGGGGCGGTGCAGGTGATGTCGCCCACGGTGCGAAAGCGCACGTCGCGCGTCTGCACCACTTCGCCCTCGCGCGGCGGGGTCAGTTCGGTCACCGGCATCAGCAGGCCCTTGCGGTCCACCACCTGGCGCTTGTGCGTGTAGTAGATGCTGGGCAGGCCGATCTGCTCGCGGTCGATGTACTGCCACACGTCCAGCTCGGTCCAGTTGCTGATGGGGAACACGCGGAAGTGTTCGCCCGGGGCCAGGCGGGTGTTGAACAGCGTCCACAGCTCGGGCCGCTGCGCCTTGGGCTGCCATTGGCCGAAGCTGTCGCGGTGGCTGAAGATGCGCTCTTTGGCGCGGGCCTTTTCTTCGTCGCGGCGCGCGCCGCCAATCAGCGCGTCGAAGCGGAATTCTTCAATGGCTTCGAGCAGGGTGACCGACTGGTGCACGTTGCGGCTTTCGCCCGGATGGGCCAGGCGCACCGTGCCGCGGGCCATCGAGTCTTCGACGCTGCGCACGATCAGCTCGGCCCCGAGTTCCTTGGCGCGGAAGTCGCGGAAGTCGGTCACTTCAGGGAAGTTGTGGCCCGTGTCGATCATGAGCAGCGGGTACGGAATGCGGCCCGCGCCAAAAGCCTTTTCGGCGCACTTGAGCATGACCAGCGAATCCTTGCCGCCCGAAAACAGCAGGGCCGGGCGCTCGAACGCAGCGGCCACTTCGCGCAGGATGAAGATGGTTTCTTCTTCCAGCGCGTCGAGGTGCGAATTGTTCAGGTGGTGCGCGGGCGGGGCCAGCGTCGGCTCGTGTGTGCGGGCGTTCATGCCGGCAGTCCTTTCTCGGCGGTGTGCGGGGCGTCGGTGGTGGGGGCGGGGGCCTTGACGTGCAGGCCGCACTCTTTGGCGGCCTCATCCTCCCACCACCAGCGCCCGGCGCGGAATTCCTCGCCCAGGCTGATGGCGCGCGTGCAGGGCGCGCAGCCGATGCTGGGGAAGAACTGGTCGTGCAGCGGGTTGTAGTCCACCCCTTCGGTGGCGATGCAGTGCCAGACGTCGCCCCAGGTCCAGTCGGCCAGCGGGTTGAATTTGGTCAGGCCCTTGGTGGCGACCTCCGAGGTGTCGATGGCCGGTACGTCGGCGCGGGCGTTCGACTGTTCGCGGCGCAGGCCGGTGATCCAGCCACTCTTGCCCGCCAGCGCGCGGGCCAGCGGCTCCATCTTGCGCACCTGGCAGCAGGCCTTGCGCAGTTCGATGCTGCGGTACATCGCGTCCTGCCCGTGGCTGCGGATGAAGTGCACCACGGCGTGGGTGTCGGGCCGGTACACCGTGACCGGGGCCTGCGAATGGGCCTGCGTGCGTTCCAGCAGCGCGAGCGTCTCGGTGTGCAGCGCGCCGGTCTCAAGCACAAACACCGGAATGTGCAGGCCCAGCGTGTTGATGAGGTGGGTGATGACCACATCCTCCGCGCCCAGGCTGGAGGCCTGCGTGACGCTGCCCGGAGCGCCGTGGGCAGCGGCCTCGCGCAGCAGGGCGATCGTGCGCTCGCGCTTGGCCGCGTAGTCGGCGCTGGGTTTGGCGTGCAGGGCGGTGGCCTTGGGCGGCGCAGAGCGCGCGGCCTGCAGGGGGCTGGTGGTGCTCATGCGGCGCGGCGGGTGAACAGGGGTTGGTGCGTGACGGCGTCGCCCTGGTAGAAGCCCGCAAAGCGGTCGAACTGGCGCTGCGCGTCGGCGGCGTCCACGCCCGCGCGCAGCACGGCCACGTCAAAGCCGGTGCGGGCCATTTGCACGAGCTGGTCGATCAGCACGTCGCCCGTGGCGCGCAGTTCGCCCGCAAAACCGCGGCGGCGGCGCAGCAGGTAGGCCTGGCTGTAGGCGCGGCCGTCGGTGAACTTCGGAAAGTGCAGGTCGATGCGCTGCACCCCGGCAAGGTCGAGCGCCAGCGGGTCGGCGTCGTTGGGCAGCGCCACGGCGCGGGCATCGCCCTCGGCGATGGGCTGGTGGTCCTGGGCGGCAAGAATCTTCATGGGGAGGTCTCAGGCGGTGGCGGTGTCGGCCTCGGTGGCGGCCACGGGCAGGCGGGCGGCATTGGCCGCGGTCTTGAAGGGCTCGGCGCCGACACGGCGCAGCGTTTCAAGGAAGGACTCTGCGCGCACGCCCTGCGGCTGGCGTAGCGTGCGGTAGGTGTCGAGCACAGCCTCGATCACGCCCGGCACTTCGGCCGCCGAGAACGAAGGGCCCACCACCTTGCCGGCCACGGCCGGGCCGCTGCGGTCCGAGCCGTCGGCCCCGCCCAGCGTGACCTGGTACCACTCCTTGCCGTCCTTGTCGACGCCGAGGATGCCGATGTGCCCGCTGTGGTGGTGGCCACAGGAGTTGATGCAGCCGCTGATGTGCAGGTCGATCTCGCCCAGGTCGTGCAGCTCGTCGAGGTCCTGGTAGCGCTCCAGGATGGCCTGCGCAATCGGCAGCGAGCGGGCGTTGGCCAGCGCGCAGAAGTCGCCGCCGGGGCAGGCGATCATGTCGGTCAGCAGGTGCGCCGTGGGCTGGGCCAGGCCCAGTCGGCGGGCCTCTTGCCACACCTCGACCAGGTCGTTCACGTGCACCCAGGGCAGCAGCAGGTTTTGCGTGTGGGTTACGCGGGCCTCACCGGCGCTGAAGCGGTCGGCCAGGTCGGCCGCGGCTTCGAGCACCTCGGCCGAGGCATCGCCGGGTGAGGCGCCCGGGCGCTTGAACGACAGCGTCACGGCGCGCAGCGCGGGGTTCTTGTGCGGGGCCACGTTGCGTTCGAGCCAGCGCACAAAGGCCGGGTCGGTGGGCAGCGCGGCCAGCGGCGCGCCCACATGGCGCGTGAGCGGCGGGTCCACAAAACAGGCGGCCACGCGGTCGAATTCGGCCTGCGTGATGGTGTGCATCGCGCCATCGTGCTCGACGATCTGGCGGTACTCGGCCTCCACGTCGTCAAAGTAGCGCTGGCCTTCGGCTTTCACGAGGATCTTGATGCGGGCCTTGTAGAGGTTGTCGCGGCGGCCATAGCGGTTGTACACGCGCACGATGGCTTCCAGGTAATTCATGATCTGGTTCCAGGGCAGGAACTCTCGGATCACGCTGCCGATCACCGGCGTGCGGCCCATGCCGCCGCCCACCAGCACCTTGAAGCCCAGCTCACCGGCCGGGTTGCGCACGAGTTGCAGGCCCACGTCGTGCCAGCCGATGGCCGCGCGGTCTTCGGCAGCGCCGCTGATCGCGATCTTGAACTTGCGCGGCAGGAACGCAAACTCGGGGTGCAGCGTGCTCCACTGGCGCATGATTTCGCCGAACGGCCGCGGGTCGGCAATCTCGTCCACCGCAATGCCGGCGCGTTCGTCGCTGGTGATGTTGCGGATGCAGTTGCCGCTGGTCTGTATGCCGTGCATGTGGGCGCTGGCCAGCAGGTCCATCACGTCGGCGCTTTTGTCCAGTGGAATCCAGTTGAACTGCACGTTCTGGCGCGTCGTGAAGTGCGCGCAGTGCGTAGGCAGGTGCGTGGTGCCGAGCTGGCCCTGCGTCTGCATGGCCGTGCGGAAGACCTCGGCTTCGGGCTCGTCAAATTCGCGCGCAATGCGGGCCAGCGTGCGCAGCTGGTGCGCAGACAGCTCGCCGTACGGCACGGCCACGCGCAGCATGGGGGCGTAGCGCTGCACGTACCAGCCGTTTTGCAGGCGCAGCGGGCGGAATTCATCGTCGGCGAGCTTGCCGGCCTGCCAGCGCTCGAGCTGGTCGCGGAACTGCGCGGCGCGCTGTTGCACGAACTGGCGGTCGAAGTCGGTGTATTGGTACATGGTGGGGTCAGATCAGAACCAGTTTGAGGCCCGCCCAGGCCAGCAGGACGGACAGGAGAGAGCGGATCAGCCGTTCAGGCGTGCGCGACACGAGGCGCGAGCCCAGCCAGATGCCGGGCAGCGATCCAGCCAGCAATTGTGCAAGCAGCGGCCAGTCGACCGAGCCCAGCGACGCATGGCCCAGCCCTGCCACCAGCGTGAGCGGCACGGCGTAGGCGATGTCGGCACCGACCACGCGCGGCAGCGGCAAAAGGGGGTAGACGAGCAGCAGCACGGTGACACCAATGGCGCCCGCGCCAACCGACGTGAAGGTGACCAGCGCGCCAATGACCGCGCCCAGCAGGATCGGCAGGCTCCAGTGGCGGGGCCGGGTGGCGGCCGGGCCGCTGGCCTGGCGCGCGGCGGCCTCGGCGGCCTGCCGTTCGCGGGAGAACACCGCCACCTTGTAGAGTGTGGCCGCAGCGGTGAGCAGCAGGGCCACGCCCAGCGTGGTCGTCATGATGCGCTGGGCCGCAGCGCTGGCTGGGCCGATGTGGTGCAGCGCCCAGAGCGACAGGCCCGCCGCCGGCAGGCTGCCCGCGCAGAGCTGCCCTACCACCCGCCAGGGTACGAGGCGCTGGCGTGCCAGGCTCACGGTACCGCCGAGTTTGGTGAAGGCGGCAAACAGCAGATCGGTGCCGATGGCCAGATGGGGTTTGACGCCGAAAAAGAAGATCAGCACCGGCGTCATCAGCGAGCCGCCTCCCACGCCCGTGAGCCCGACGATCAGCCCGACGCCAAACCCTGCAACGATGAAGGCCATTTCCTGCATGGCCGCGACTGTAGGCGGCCTGCTTATGAAAACCAACGATTGTTTCGTGCTGCCCTTATGCGCATAAGCTTATGCGCCAACGCTGGCGCGGCCTGCGCGCCCGTGGGTGCAACGGGCTGCCGCAGGCGGCCTCCTGCAGCATCCTGCCGCCTCAGGCGTCAGCAGGCGGTGGGTTGCGGGGCACGCGTTCGCTGCCCAGGGCCTGGGCCAAGCGCGGTTCGCTGGGCAGCGGTTCGGCGTGCCAGCGCGCGGCCAGCAGTTCGCCGCACAGCAGGCCGAGCGTGAGCCCGCGCGCGCCCATGGCGGTGCAGATCCACAGGCCCGGCGCGGCCTCGGTGTCTACCGGGCCCACGATGGGGCGCCGGTCGGGTGTGGTGCAGCGCACGGCGCCCCAGGTGCGCACCGGGCTGGGGTGGCCAGCCAGCGCGGCATCCAGTGCTGGCCCCAGCAGCGGTAGCCCCGCGGGCAGCAACTGCGCCAGCTTGTCGCGGTGCAGCGCATGGGCGGCGTGCTGTTCTTCGGGCGTGGCCTCGGCGCGGGTGATGCCGCGCTCGAACGTGGAACCCATGACCCAGGCGCGCGCGTCGGCCGGCCCGCCCAGCAAATCGGCCGCGCCAAAGGCCGGGACCAGATTGCCGTGGCCGTTGACCGGGAAGGGGGGCAGCGCCTGGCTTGCGGCGTCGAGCGGGGCCCAGCTCACCTGCCCGCGCAGCGCGTACAGCGGCCACTGCGGCGCGGCGAGAGCGCGGCTGTCGTAGCCCGCGGCCACCACCACGCGTTCGGCCTCGGCCAATAGGTGGCCGTCGGCGTCCAGCGCCTGCCACACGCCGGCCGGGCCGCCGGTGTGCTGCAGACGCGCCACGGCCACGCCTCCATGCCAGGCGATGCCCGGCCCCTCCAGCAGGCGCGGCACCAGCTGGCCGGGGCGCAGCCACCCGCCTTGCGCGTGCCACAGGGCCACGGCCGCATCAGGCAGGCCGCACCGGGCGCGTTGGGCGGCGTCTGCCGGGCGCGTCCAGTCGGCCCCGGGGCCGTCCAGCCACCCGGGGCCGATGCCCGGGGTGCCATCGGTGCGGTGTTCGAGCACGCCGCTGGCGGCCCATTCGCTGCCCGCCTGCAGCCATTGGTGTGCGTGGTGCTGTACGCAGCGCACGCCTGCGCGCGACAGCCGCGAGAGCAGGCCGTCGTCGGGCGAGACATGGGGGGCAAACACCCCGGCGGGCAGGCCCGAGGCCCCAGCCGCGGGCCGCGTGCCCCGGTCGAGCATCTGGACCTGCCATCCGCGCAAAGCCAGCGCATGGGCCACGCCCGCGCCGGCGATGCCTGCCCCGATCACCAGGCAGCGGGCCGGTGTGGCCGCGGGCTCCACCGCAGGCCCGCCCCGCACCTGCCAGCGTGGGGCGTACAGCGCCTGCAGGTTGGCGCGCTTGGGCGGCACGCCGGGCACGCGCTCGACCGCAAAGCCGCATTGCGTGAGGTGGTCGCGCACGCTGCGCGCCACCGACCAGGTGGCCAGGCGCGTGCCCGGCTGGCAGCAGCGCGCCACCGCTTTCAGGGTGTGCAGGTTCCAGAGCTCGGGGTTGCGCTCGGGGCTGAAACCATCCAGGTACACGCTGTCGACCTGCAGCGTCTGCTCGCGCAGTTGCGCCTGCGCGTCGCCCACACACAGCGTGAGCAGCACGCGCCCGCCATCGAGCCGCAGCCGGTGCACGCCGGGCAGCAGGCCCCACCACTGCGCGGCCAGCTCGCGTGCCAGCGGCATGAGATCGGCATGCACCGACAGGGCGCGCAGCAGGTCTTCGGCCCGCACGGGCCAGGCTTCGGTCGAGACGAAATGCAGCCGCGCAGGGCGTGCCGGGTCGGCCCGCCAGGCCGCCCAGGTGACGAGGAAGTTCAGCCCGAAACCGAAGCCGGTTTCCAGAATGCGCCAGCAGGGCCGGTGTGCCCACGCCGCGGGCAGACCGCAGCCGCGCAGGAAGACGTCGCGCGCCTGGTCAAGCCCGCGGTTGGCACTGCTGTGGTAGCGGTCCTGGAAGCGCGGGCTGTAGGGCGTGCCGTCTTCCAGCCATTCGAGGGGTTCGGACATGGGCTGGCAAATGGGTCAGGGGCGCATGGCGTTTCTGCAGTGGTACGCCCCAATGCCGCAGGGCATTGCGCGCTGGGCGTCGCTGGAGCCCCTCGCAGCGTCTGCGCCGCCGCCCAAGAAGTGGTTTTGTCGAAACCCCTTCTGGCAGCACTGCACGCTGCTGCGCAGCGTTACGCGCTGGGCGGGACGTAGCCCGCCGCGGCGTCTGCGCCGCCGCCAAAGAAGTGGTTTTCCATTTGGCGGGCGAGGTACTGGCGGGCGCGGGCGTCGGCCAGGTTCAGGCGGTTTTCATTGACCAGCATGGTCTGGTGCTTGATCCAGGCGGCCCATGCCTCTTTACTCACACTTTCCCAGATCCGTTTGCCGAGTTCGCCGGGGTAGGGGGGAAAGTCGAGGCCTTCGGCTTCCTTGCCGAGTTTGATGCATTGAACGGTACGTGCCATGTGATGGTCCTGTCGCGCGAGGGCCCGCACATGCGGCCATGAGCGGCTGCGCGGCGGGCGGGTGGGGTGCTTTTTTTGGCGGGTCCGCAGGCTGCAAGAAGCGGCCCGGAACCTCTGGGGCGGCACTGTAGCAAGAAATGACCGCTGGTCAGGCTTGGAGCGGGCCATGTCCCTGCGGCCTGTAGCGTCGTTGGTGGCGGCGCCGCTGGGGACTGGAAGTCGTCGTTGAGAAAGGCGGCTTGTGGTTTTACAGGCTCAAAAGTTTGCTATTGATTTGATAGTGATTGGTTTCGCGCTGCATGCGCTGCTTAGTTCAGCGGGCAGGGCGTGCCATGGGGGTCTTCTGCCACTGCCGGTGCAAACCAGCTGGCGCTGGGCGAGGATGCGCCCGGGTGGGCGGGCTCCAGCCAGCGGTCCAGCGCTTGTTGCAGGTGCAGGCTCGCTGCGCCCAATGCGTCGCACAGCGCCCGGGCTTCGCCACTGCGGCCCGATGCGCGCAGCGCGCATATGCGGCGTGCCACGGCGTGCGTGTGGTCGTGTGCGGCGGCGATGTCAAGCAGCACGCGTTGGCGGTTGGGCGATGCGCTGCCGTGGCTGTTGGCAATCCAGTGCGCGAGGCGGCAGGCGCTTGCGTCCAGCGAGGGAGGCGTGTCGCGCTCGCCTGTGACATAGGCGTGTACGGCATCGGTCCAGGCACGGTGTTCGACGACCGCAAACAGCACCGGCAACTCGTCGCCCGAGCAGGTGCGCTGCCCGAGCCAGCGCGCATCGGGCCGCCACTGCGCCAGCCACACGGGCAGCGCTCGCGCGGGCATGGGCCGGGCGATGGCATAGCCCTGTGCGCCCTCGCAGCCCATGCGCAGCAGCATCTGGCCGTGGGCGATGCTCTCCACGCCTTCGGCCACCACGGCGCGTCGGAAGGCGCGCGCCAGGCCCAGCACGCCTTCAAGGATGCTCAGGTCTTCCGGGTCTTCGAGCATGCCCTGCACAAAGCTCTTGTCGATTTTGAGCACCCGCGCGGGCAGGCGGCGCAGGTAGGTGAGCGAGGAGTAGCCGGTGCCGAAGTCGTCAAGCGCGAAGTCCACGCCTAGCGATTCGCAGGCGTCGATCACCCCCGACACATGTGGAATGTCGCTGAGCGCGCTGCTCTCCAGTACCTCGAGGCCCAGGTCGCCACGCTGCACCTGCGGGTGGCGCGCCAGCAGTGCCTGCAGCCGCGTCATGAACTCCGGGTGCTGCAACTGCCGCCCGTCCACGTTCACGCTCACCGGCATGTGCAGACCCGCGCGCTTCCACTCCACGATCTGCACCAGCGCCTGCTCGATCACCCATTCGCCCAGTTGCAGGTGCAGCGGGTGGTCGCCGATCACGTCCAGGAAGGTACCGGGCGGCAGCAGACCGTGCTCGGGGTGGTTCCAGCGCAGCAGCGCCTCCACGCCCAGCACTTCGCCGCTGCGCATGTTCACCTTGGGCTGGAAGTACAGCTCGAATTCGTGGTCGTCCAGACCCTGCTGGATGCGTTCGAGGCTCTCGTGGCGGCCGCGCAGCGTACGGTCCTGCTCCACATCGAACACCTGATAGCGGTTTTTGCCGGCGACTTTGGCTTGGTACATGGCCTGGTCGGCCTGGCGCAGCAGCTGGTCGGCATCCACCTCGTCGGCCTGCGGGTAGAACGCGACGCCGAGACTGCCTGTGACCTGCAGCGTGACGCCTTCGACGACCACCGGATCGCTGATGGCGCGCAGCAACCGCTCGATCACCGGAATGCAGTCCTGCACGGTGTGCAGGTGCGACAGCACGGCCACAAACTCGTCGCCGCCCAGGCGGGCGATGGTGTCCTCCTCGCGCAGCGCGTGGCTCATGCGTCCGGCCAGGGCGACCAGCAGGTGGTCGCCTGCGTCGTGGCCGTGCTGGTCGTTGATGGCCTTGAATCCGTCCAGATCCAGAAACACCACTGCCAGCGTGCTGCGCAGGCGCTGCATTTGCTGCATGCTGCGGCGCAGGCGCTCGCCCAGCAGCACGCGGTTGGGCAGGCCGGTGAGTGCGTCGTAGTGGGCGATGCGCTCAAGGCGGCGCTCCTGTTCCTTGTTCTGGGTGATGTCGGAGAACAGCGCGACGTAATGGCTGAGCTGGCCGTTGCTGTCGGCCACGGCGCTGATGTGCAGCATCTCGGCGTACACCTCGCCCGATTTGCGGCGGTTCCAGACCTCGCCGCTCCAGGCGCCCACGGTGCGCAGCTCGCTCCACATGCGCTCGTAGAAGCTGCGCGGCTGGCGGCCCGAGCTCAGCATGCGGGGTGTCTGGCCCAGCACCTCTTCGCGCGCATAGCCGGTGATACGACTGAAGGCCTCGTTCACATCGACCAGTACGCCGTCGGCGTTGGTGATCATGATGCCTTCATGGGCGTGGCTGAACACGCTGGCCGCCAGCTGCAGGCGCTTTTCTGCGGCCTGGTGCACTGTGATGTCGCGGGCCACGCCGACGTAGTGGCTCAGATGGCCCTGATCGTCCTGCACGGCGCTGATGGTCATGTGGCACACGTAGTGGGAGCCGTCGCGATGGCGGTTGACCAGTTCGCCCTGCCAGAAGCCCGTGGCCAGCAGGCGCTGCCACATGCGCGCATAGAAAGCCTGGTCTTGCTGGCCGGAGGACAGCATGCGGGGGTTGCATCCGCGCACCTCGTTGGCGCTGTACCCGGTGATGCGCTCGAAGGCCGGATTCACCGACAGGATGTCGGCCGAGGCCGAGGTGACGATGATGGCGTCGTTGCTCGCATGGAACACGCTGGAGGTCAGGCGCCGCTCTTCGCGCAGCTCGGCCTGCTTGGCGGCCACGCGCTGCTGGCGGCGCAGCGCCAGCACGCCCAGCAGCAGCAGCGTCGCCACCATCGGCAGCACCACCAGCGCCAGGCGTTGTGCCTCCTGTCGCCAGGCGGCCAGGACCTGCGCATGGTCGAGGTGGGTGGCCACCACCACCGGAAACTGCGGTGACGCACGGAATGCGCTCAGCATGGGCGCGGCCTGTCCGCCGGGCAGTGTCACGCGGCCCTGCTCGGTCTGTTGCAGGCGCATGGTGATGGTGGTGTCCAGCGCGTCGGCCAGTGCCGCAGGCAGGCTGCGCGAGCGGAACAGGGGTTGGCCGTCGTAGCGCAACCACTGGGTGTGGCCCACGGCCTCGTCGAGCTGCTGGCGTGTGTGGTGGGCAAAAAAGTCCGGGTGCAGCGTGACCAGCAGCGCCATCGACCCGCTGCGCGAGGGTATGCCGCGCAGCACTGGGACGAAGCCTGGCGTGGCGTCGTCGAAGGGCCCCTCCTCGCCGTTGTGGAAATCGCGGCCGCGCCAGGGCACGCCAATGCGCAGCAGGTCGCTCAGCGTGGGCGGATAGAAGTGATCCAGCGGCAGTTGCACCCCCAGGTTGGCGCTGTCGGAGCTGGCGACGATGCGGCCCGTGTCATCCACCACCGAGATCGAGCGGATGAACGACGTGGGACGCAGCACCGACAGCAGGTGGCGCTGCAGCGCGGCCGGATCGGGGGGAGCGTCGAGGGCAGAGTCCAGTCCCGCGGCGGCCAGGTCGATGATCTGCAGCGCCTGGGTGATGTGGGTCTCGAAGTTGCGCACGTGCAACTCGGCCTGGGCCTGTGCGTTTTCCACCGCCTGGTCGTGCAGCCGCCACAGTGTGTAGCCCAGCGCGGCCAGCCACAGTGCGGCCACCGCCATCAGGGCCAGCCACTGCGTCTGGCGCAGGGGCAGTGGTGCCAGGGCGGACATGCGTGGCGACGCCCCCGGGTGGTAGGCGGCTGCGTGGGGCGGGGGCAGGGCGGGTGGCACGTTCAGCGCGCCACGATGGGTTCAAGCCCGTGGCGGCGCGCGTGTGCGTGCAGCCGCCCGTCGCTCAGCATGGTGGCCAGGGCCTGGTCCACCCGGGCATGAAAGCGTTCATCGCCCGGGGCCATGGCCCAGCCGTACGGGGTGACGTGGTAGCGGCCGGGCGGGCTGATCAGGCGGGCCCAGTCGCTCTGGTCGAGCAGGCGGCGGCTGAAGGGGTAGTCGGTCATGAACACATCGGCGCGGCCCGACATGACCTCCTGCTCACGGGCGGCCGGGGTGTCGAGTACGCGCAGCTCGGCCGCGCGCAGGCGCTCACGCATCACGCCCTCGTGCAGCGTGCCCTTGGCCACCGCCACCACCGTGCCCGGGCGGTCGATGTCTGCCCACTGCTGGACCCGCCGGTTGCTGCGCGCGCTGATGGCGTAGATCTCGCTGGCCAGGTGTGGCCGCGTGAAGCGCAGGTGCTGTTGGCGTTCGTGGGTGATGCCGATGGCAAAGGTGGCGATGTCGCAGCGGTCGGCGAGCAGGTCGTCCACGAGGCGCGAGAAAGAGCTGTCCACAAACACCACGTCGACGCCCAGCATGCGGCCCAGTTCGCGGGCGTTGTCGATTTCAAGCCCACTGAGCTGTTGCGAGCGTGGGTTGCGAAAGGAGATGCCGTAGTAGTCGGGCCACACGCAAGCCCGCAGCACGCCGGTGGCTTCGATCCGCGCAAGCCGGTCGTGGCGGGGCTCTGCACGCGCGGTGGCGGCCTCGGAGCGGGGGCTGCCGGTCGTGGCCAGCAAAGGCACGAGCAGGGCAAGGGCGAGCAAACGCAGCACGGACATGAAAAGGCTATGGCGGGGCAGAACGCCCCCGGGGCGGGGGCAGGAGGGCGAGCGCCGCGCAGTCTAAGAGCGCCTCGGGCCGCCGGTATTGACTTGGCTCAAGCCGCAGGCCCCCTGCGCAGGCGGCCGCGGCGATCAGGTGCGCGAACCGGGGACGCGGTAGTGGTAGCGGTAGGTCGGCACAAAGCCCAGTCGCTCGTAGAGCTGCTGCGCGCGCGGGTTGGCGCTGCGCACTTGCAGGTAGGCGGCCTGGGCACCCGCCTGTCGGCCCCAGTCCATCAGCGCGCGCACCAGGGCCGTGCCCAGGCCCTGGCCGCGCGCGGACGGCAGCACCACCAGGTCGAACAAACCCACCCAGCCGCGTTCGCACACCGCCAGCCCATAGCCCAGCGCCTGGCCGTTGGCCCACAGCGTCGCGCACACATGCGGTGGCACCACGGCCCGCACGGTGGCGTGGTGCAGCGGCCATGCCTCGACCGCGTAGCCCTGTGCAGCGGCGGTCCCGTCCAGCCATGGGGCCGTGGGCTCAGGCGCACAGTGCACGCGGGCATCGGGGGCCGCAGCCTCCAGCGGTGCAGTCATCACCCAGGATGGATCAAAGTACCGGTAGCCGGCCTGTTCCAGCGCGGCGTCGGCCTCCGCGGGCGCAAGCGCGGTGATGCGGAACACCGCTGGCTGGCCCAGCCGGGCATAGTGCGCCTCGGCGGTGGCCTGCATGCCAGCCCAGGGGGCCTGATCCTGCAGTGCCGACACCGCATTGGCCCGCTTGGTGAAGCCCCCATTGGCCCGCAGCACCCACCCCTGGTGCAGCACGGTGCGCGGTGCGGGCCAAGCGTTGAGTGCGCATTCTTCCAGCACCTGCAGCAAGTTGGGCGTGGAGGACGGGGACATGGGCATGGCGGCAGCATACGGGCTGGGGCTGTGCGTGGGCCGGTTGGCGGTGGTGCTGCGCCGCACCACCGCAGAGGCCTGGAGCCAGATTGCTATGTTTTTGATAGCTGCTTGTGCTTTTAAAACAAGCACGAGCAGCTATTTTGGGGCTGTAGATTGATGGTCTGGGGCCAGCGCAGCGGCAGCGAACGGTCAGCGCAGGGGAACACTTGCGCACACCGGTTTGCGCAAAACACTGGCGCGCTGCGCCTGCACGGTGTAGCGTCAAGCCATGGCACGGACATTCTTTTCCCGTACGGCGGGCCACCCGGTGGCTGTGATGGCGTGCGCGCTGGGGCTGGCCGCCTCGTGCGCTTGGGCGGCTGGCCCCGCTGCCCCCACGGCCGCGGCGTCCCGCTCAGCTGCGGTGCCCGGGTTGCCGGCCGGCTGGACGCTGCTGGCCGACGGCCAGGCGGTGCGCGACGAACGCACCGGCCTGGTGTGGGCGCGCTGCGTGGCCGGCATGCAGTGGACTGGGCTCACCTGCAGCGGCCAGCCCCGGCTGATGTCGCGCGGCGAGGCGTCGGCCTATGCGGGCGAGCGGGCGCAGGCCGACGGTCTGGGCTGGCGCCTGCCGCGGGTGGTGGAGCTGCAACGCCTGCTCGACAAGAACGCACGCGTGCCCGGGCTGCCGTACCGGGTGTTTCCGGGCGCACCGGCCGAGTGGCACTGGTCGGCCACGGCCCAGGTGCACCAAACGCGCGACAACCCCTACAACTACGGCTCGGTGCAGCAGCAGCGCGAGGGGGGCGGGGGCCCGCGCGTGCTGCCCAACATGGGCTGGGCGGTCGACCTGGTCACGGGCGAGGCCCGTGGTGACGTTGGCAAGGCCACCCGACTGCCGGTGCGTCTGGTGTACACGCCCGCTGCGGCGGGGGTATCGCCTGCGGGAGCATCGGCCTCCCGCCCCGCCGACTGAGCGCAGGCCTTACCGGGTGGGCCTGCCACCGGGCGTGACGGCCCGGGCCGCCATGCAGCGCGCCAGATGGCGAGCGACGGTGTCCGAGTGGCGCACACAGCGCATGCGGCACCCAGGGGGTCGGGGTTAACATGTAGAAACATCCACGGCCTCTCGCAGGAGTTGCATGCCCGATGCGCGACGGAGTTTGACCACCACGGCGGCGCTGTCCGCCAGCGTACTGGCCTGGGCCGGTTCGCTGGTGGCGTCGTCGCAGCCCCTGCAGGTCTTTCTCGACAACCTCAGCTGGTCGATCGCGATGCTGTGGTCGGCCTGGGCCTGCTGGACGGCACGCAACGCCGCCACGGGCACCAGCCAGGCGGTGCTGCAGGGGCTGTTCCAGGGGGCGGCCCTGCTGGCGCTGGGGCAGATGGCGTGGAATCTCCAGGTGGCAGTGGGATGGAACCCATTTCCAGCGCCCGCCGACGCGCTGTACCTGCTCGCCGGGCCGGTGTGGGCGCTCTCCTTGCTGCGCGCCTTGCGCCAGCACCTGCCGACAGACCGGGTATGGCCACTTGCGCTGGATTTCGGCGGTGCTGTGCTGGCACTGCTGGCGCTCACCCTTGTGATTTACGTACCAGGCGGTGCCATTCCATCGGTGTGGGCGGGGGCCGTACTGGTGGCCTATCCGGTGAGCATGCTCACAGCGGCGTTCGTCGCAGCGCTGGCCCTGGTGGCCAGCGGGGTGCGTTTCACGCCCTCGCATCTGCTCGTGGGCCTGGGCCTGCTGGGCTACGGCCTGAGCTGGATGCGCTGGAACCTGCTGACCCTCGAGAACGCCATCGTCCCGGGGATGGTGTTCAACCTGAGCTTCAGCCTGTGCGGCCTGGTGCTGGGGTGGGGGGCGCTGGGCCTGCGGTTCGAGCCCGATCCCGACCCGTGCTACCGGCGCCGCTGCGAGCGTGCGCTGTCCTGGGTGCCCCTGGCGTCCATGAGCATGGCGGCGGTCACGCTCGGCCTGCTGATGCTGCAGGTGCCGCGGCGCGGCCTGCTGGGCGTGTTTGTGTTTGCGGCCTGCATGGGCGTGCTGCTGCTGGCGGCGCTGCGGCAGGTGCTGGTGCTGCGCCTGTCCGACCGGATGCGCGAGGCCGAAGCGGCTGTGCTGCGCAATGAAGAGCGGCTCTACCGCCTGGCGCACTACGATGCGCTGACCGGCCTGCCCAACCGGCGGTCGCTCGAAGACGCCCTGCAGCGCGCCGTGGCCGATGCCGAGCGCTTGCCCGAGGGCCCCGAGCGCTCTGAGCGCCGTGTGGCCCTGCTGTTCATCGACCTGGACCACTTTGACCAGGTGAACGAAACCTACGGTGCCGCCGTGGGCGATGCACTTCTGGTCGAGGCCGCGCAGCGCCTGCAGCGCAGCGTGCCCGAAGGGGCCCTGCTGGCGCGTCTGGCCAACGACCAGTTTCTGCTGTTGCTGGAGCGCGTACGCACCAAAACGGCCGTGGCGCAGTGCGCCACCGTGGTCTCGGACGTGCTGGCCCAGCCCTGGAGCGTGGGCGGGCACACGGTGCAATACCTGGGGGCGAGTACCGGCATCAGCCTGTGGCCCGACGACGCACAGGATGCAACCGAACTCATGCGCCATGCGCTTGCGGCGATGAACGCCACCAAGTCCGCAGGCCGCGGCACCTACCGCTTCTATCGCGAGGAGTTCACCCAGCTCACACGCGACCGCCTGGCCCTGCGCCAGCGGCTGCGCGACGCGCTGGCGCGCCGGGAGCTGAGCCTGGTGTACCAGCCGCAGGTGGACCGCGAGGGCCGCGCGGTGGGGGTCGAGGCACTGCTGCGCTGGTCACCCGACGGCAAACCCGTGGGGCCGGACGTGTTCATTCCCATGGCCGAAGAAATGGGGCTGATCCCGGCCATTGGCCTGTGGGTGTTTGAGGAGGCCTGCCAGCAGTGGGCGCATTGGCGCGACCAGGGGCTGCGCCCGCCGGTGCTGTCGATCAATGTGTCCACCCTGCAGATGCGCGAGCCCGGCTTTGTGCAGGCCCTGCGGGAGCGCGCGGCCCAGGCGGGTGTGCCGCCCCAGCAACTGGTGCTCGAGATCACCGAGTCGCAGTTGCTGGACGAATCGTTGTACGCCATGGCCGACGCGCTGCGGCAGGCCGGCTTTCAACTGTCCATCGACGACTTTGGCACGGGCCATTCGTCGCTGATCAAGCTGCGCCGCCTTCCGGTGAGCGAACTCAAGATCGACCGCCTGTTCGTGCAGGAGCTGGAAACCGCCGCGCAGGACCGCGAGATTTGCAGCACCATCCACGCGCTGGCCCGGGCGCTGGGCCTGGCCGTGGTGGCCGAAGGGGTGGAAACCGAAAGCCAGTTCCACCTGCTGCTGGCCATGGGTTGCGAGCGCTTTCAGGGCTGGCACTTCGCCCCGGCGCTGCCGCCTGCCGCGCTGGCCAGTGCCTGGCTGGGGCCGGCCGGTGGGGGTGATGAATCACCCGAACCCTCGCCCGAACCCATGCCCGAGCGCGGCGCACCCTCGCAAGCGCATTGACAGCGCGGCCCGCAGCGGCCGCACCACCGGCATCGCGACGGGCAGGCTTGGGGGCCGGCCTGTGCGGCGAACCTGCTGGCCGGTCAGTGGGTTTGCCGTTGGGGTGGGGCAGGGCATTAAGTGCTCAACAGGCTGCTCGTGCTTGTTTTTCAAGCACGAGCAGCTATTAAATCAATAGCAATGCGTTCTTTTAAGGGACGATGCGGCCGGGGGGCATTGCGTCGCGCTGCCTGCCTGCTCAGGCCGCCGCCAGTGCGGCACCCACCTGCGCCGGCCGCTGGGCGACCGCGGCGGCGATCATGGCGTCGGCCTGCCCAAGGGCGGCATCGCGGGCATCCGCGCCCATGGCCACGCCTTCGGCGCGCACGATGCGCACGTCCGTGATGCCGAAAAAGCCCATCACGGTCTGCAGGTAGCTTTCCTGGTGCTCCAGCGCGCGGCCTTGTTCGCTGTCGGCATAGCGGCCGCCGCGGCTAGATGCCACGATCACCGTCTTGCCCCCGGCCAGGCCTTCAGGGCCCTGGGCGGTGTAGCGGAAGGTACGGCCCGCCTGGGCCACGCGGTCAATCCAGGCCTTGAGCTGGCTCGGGATCGAAAAGTTGTACAGGGGCGCACCGATCACCACCACGTCGGCCGCGAGGAACTGGCTCACCAGCGCCTCGGACACCGCGTTTTCGGCCTGCTGTGCGGCCGTGGGGGCGGGGCCGCCCGGCACTTGCCGAAAGCCCAGGGCCTGGGCGCTCAGGTGCGCCGGGGCATGGGTGGCCAGGTCCAGATATTGCACCTGGGTTTCCGGATGGGCCGCCACCCAGGCGGCCACGGTGCGGGCGGTGAGCAGGCGCGAGACCGAGGCCTCGCCGGTGATGGACGAATCGATGTGCAGCAGTTGCATGACAGGCTCCTTGGGGGTGTGGGCCGACGGCTTCGGCCATGGCAGAAAGTATGGAATTAGGTCGAACCGTTGATAAGAAGGCGCTTTGGCGATAGATTGTTCTGAATTCAGAACGATGGAGCGTGCATGCAAGACCTGAACGACATGCTGTTCTTCGCCGAGGTGGTGGAACGTGGCGGCTTTGCAGCGGCCGGGCGTGCGCTGGGCATTCCCAAATCGCGCCTGTCGCGCCGGGTGTCGGAACTGGAGGCCACGCTGGGCGTGCGCCTGCTGCAGCGCACCACGCGGCGGCTGTCGCTGACCGAGGTGGGCGAGGCCTACCTGCGCCACTGCCAGGCCATGCGCGAGTCGGCCCAGGCGGCGGCCGACACCGTGGCCCAGGTGCAGACGGAGCCGCGCGGCACCATCCGGGTGAGCTGCCCGGTCACGCTTGCACAGACCGTGGTGGCCGAGCTGATGCCTGCGTTTCTGGAGCGCCACCCGCTGGTGCGCCTGGAGATGATGGTGAGCAACCGCGTGGTGAACCTGGTGGAAGAGGGCGTGGACGTGGCCCTGCGGGTGCGGCCCTCGCTGGACGACAGCGGCAGCATGGTCGTCAAGCGGCTTGACCAGGCCCTGCAGGTGCTGGTGGCCAGCCCGGCGCTGCTGCAGCGCCAGGGCACCCCGACCACGCTCGAAGAACTGGCCCGCATGGACAGCGTGGCCATGTCGGCCCCGGACGGACGCTCCACCTGGCACCTGGTGGGGCCCGGTGGTGCGCAGCAAGCGGTGCAGCACCAGCCGCGTTATGTGGCCGATGATCTGCTGTCGCTGAAGTTCGCGGCCCTGGCTGGTACCGGCGTGTGCTGGCTGCCCGACTACATGTGCCACGAAGAAATCCGCGAAGGCCGGCTGGTGCGGGTGATGCCCGACTGGGCTCCGGCGCCCGCCATCGTGCATGCCGTGTTTCCCTCGCGCCGTGGGCTGTCGCCGGCCGTGCGGCGCTTTCTGGATTACCTGGGCGAGACCGTGCCCGGGCGCAACAGCATGCCAGGACGGATGGGACACGAAAGCCGACGGAACCTTGACTGACGCGCGGGCGGGCGGACGCTCTGGAGCCCGTGCCTCTGTCGCGGAATTGCGCTGCGCGTCCCTCCGGATGGCGCACAATCTGAAACAAAATCATTCCGTATGGCACTGCCACGGCCGAGGGACCGACAGGATCCGTTGTGAACACCCATCCGATCGACGAGCACATCCAGCAGTTGCGCGCCCAGCCGGCGGTGCGCGCCATCGTGATTCCGCCATGCCCCGAGTCGCTGCTGCGGCTGCAGGCCATCCTGCGCGAAGCCGACCCCGACATGGGCGCGCTGGAGCAGCTGGCTGCTTCTGATGTGGCGCTGGCCGCCGCGCTCATTCGCCAGGCCAACAGCCCCCTGTTCGGCTTGGCGCAGCCCGTGCAGACGGTGGGCATGGCGCTCACGGTGCTGGGCATGCGCCCGGCGGTGGAACTGCTGTCCGCTTTCATCACCCGGCATGCGCTGCATGTGCGTTCGCCGCTGCTCGAACACTTCTGGGAAAGCTCCCAGCGCCGCGCCATTGCCTGTGAGCACATTGGGCGGCAGCTCTACAGCCTCGATCCTGGTCTGGGCTACAGCTTCGGTCTGTTCTGCCATGTGGGCATGCCGGTGCTGGTCAAGGCCGTGCGGGGCTACGGAAGCACCGTCACCGAGGCGCTGGCGCGCAAGGACCGCACCTTTACCCAGACCGAAAACGCCAACCACCGCACCGACCACGCGGTGGTCGGTGCCATCGTGGCGCGCACCTGGCACCTGCCCGGCGACGTGGCCCAGGCCATCTGGCTGCACCACGACTTCTCGTGTCTGTCAGACGAGCGCTTCGACCCGACGGTGCGCCACCTGGTGGCCATGGGTGCACTGGCTGATTACCTGGTCAACCAGCACGACAGTCTGCCCGCCACGCGCGAGTGGACTGAGCACGGCGAGGCCTGCATGCAGCACTTGCACGTGTCGCACGAGGAGCTGGACCACTGGATCGACGCGTTGCACCCGGCTTTTGAAGCGGTCGGCTTCTGAGGTTGGAAGGGCGCAGCACTGGCCCGGGAAGGGGTTGTGGCCGCCTGTCGCACCGATGCGCAGGCGCTGCAAAGCGTTTCGGCGAAGACCGCTCCGTGGCACCCCGGACGCGCTCACGCTGAACGGGCGTCGCTCCGTTGTGCACTCGATGGATCGGCTTTGTGCGCCGACTCTGCGCACCGTAGCGCGTGGGCGGTCTCCAGTGCGAGGGATGCCTCGGTCCGACCGTCCGCGGGGCGGCGCCTCGACTTCACTGGGAGCCGGTCGACACCCGGCGTGCATGCTGGATCACCGCATCTAAGGGAAAACCCTTGATGTCGCGCTGATAAGCCCTTCGCGCGATACTCCGGGTGTTACAAATTGTGTGGGTTGAGAGGCCTGCGGGCCAGCGCCTGTCGGCGCGTCTTTTTCGATGTCCGCCCCCACGCACTGCTTTCCGGTCGCTGTGACCCTCCGTTGATGTCCCTGCAGGGGCAAGGCGCAGGCTTAGGTGGGACTGGCGACGTATCCCGACCACTTTTTCCCCGATTTCCAGCCACGGCTGCGGTATGGCCCAGGCACTTGTCTGCGGCGGCCACCGTTGCCCGGATTTTTCTTAGACAGGAGTTTTCATGATGGATGCGCGTATCACTGCCGGGCAGGGCCCGTCGGGCACCGCCGTCTCACACACCGTGTTGGGCGATCGCGTCTTGCTCGCGGCCATTGTGGTTAGTGCCCTCACGGCGGTGGTATTGGGCGCGCGTTTTGTCGAATCTGCAGTGGCCTGGACAGCGGCGGGTGCGCTGCTGGCCGTGGCCATCGTGGCGTTTGTGATGGCGCAGGGCACGCTGGCCTCGCGCATGGTGCTGGCGTTTGTGCAGTCCTCCATGGTGGCGTTGCACATCCAGCTCGCGCAGGGCATGACGGAGTTCCACTTTGGCGTGTTCGTCACACTGGCCATTTTGCTGGTGTACCTCGACTGGCGGCCGATCGTCTTCGCCGCCGTGTTGTTTGCCGTGCACCACGTGCTGTTTGACCGTCTGCAGGCCGCAGGTTGGGGGCTGTATTGCCTGACGGAGCCTGATTTTGGCCGGGTGGTGATCCATGCGGTGTATGTGGTCATCCAGACGGCGCTAGAGACCATGATGGCCGTGGCCTTGGGACGCACGGCCGCCCAGGGCCAGGAGTTGCGCCAATTGGTGACTGTGGTGGACCGGCCCGATGGCATCGCACTGGCGGAGGCTGTCGCCGTGCCGGTGACCACCGGGCCCGCCCGTTCGCTTCAGGCCACGCTGCGCCGCATGGAAAGCGCCGTGGCGCTGGTGCGCCAGTCGGCACACCATGTCGAGACGGCCTGCGCCGAGATCGCCACGGGCAATGGCCACCTGTCGGACCGCACCGAGCAGCAGGCCAGCGCCTTGCAGCAGGCATCGGCGTCGATGGAGGAACTGGGCGTGACCGTACGGCTGAACGCCGACAACGCCCGCGCTGCCAACCAGCTGGCCATGAGCGCTTCGGGTGTGGCTGCCGATGGCGGCAACGTGGTGGCCGAGGTGGTCCAGACCATGAAGGGCATCCACGACAGCAGTGCCAAGATCGCCGACATCATCGGCGTGATCGACGGCATTGCCTTCCAGACCAACATCTTGGCGCTGAACGCAGCGGTGGAAGCGGCGCGGGCTGGCGAGCAGGGCCGAGGCTTTGCCGTCGTGGCCAGCGAGGTGCGCAGCCTCGCCCAGCGCAGTGCCGAGGCCGCCAAGCAGATCAAGACGCTGATCACGGACAGCGTGGAGCGTGCCGAGCAAGGCAGCCGACTGGCCGACAAGGCCGGAGCGACGATGCACGACGTGGTCACGGCGATCCGCCGGGTGACCGACATCATGGGCGAGATCAGCACCGCCAGCGCCGAGCAAAGTGCAGGCGTCGGGCAGGTGGGGCAGGCCGTGTCCCACATGGACCAGTCCACCCAGCAGAACGCCACGCTGGTCGAGGAAATGGCTGCCGCGGCCGAGCGCCTGCACCTTCAGGCCAACGACCTGGTGGGCGCGGTGGCTGTGTTCCGCTTGAGTGCCGACACCGCCAGTGGCACTGGTGGCAGCGTGCCTCGTCTGGCGCGCGATGCCCGCCTGCTGGGCGCATAGCGGGGTCATACGCCGTGGGGTTGGCGCTCGCGGCATGTTTTCATCAGATGATTTTTTGATGAAGTAACAACGAGATATTCTTTTGGGTTTTGAAGGGCGGCTCGCAGAATGGGCGCATCCCATTCATTGAGCGGGGTTTCTTCCGGTGCACTGCGGTCCCAGCGTGTCGGCGCAGCCGCGTCTGTCCGCCTGGGGCTTCCCGGCTGCGGCAAGGAGCCCCGGCGAATCCGTGCCGTCATCCAATTCCATCATCATCGTGCCGGGCTGGCGCAACTCCGGCCCCGGCCATTGGCAGAGCCTCTGGGCCGAGCGTCTACCAGGCGCACAGCGCGTGGAGCAGGCCGACTGGTGGACGCCCCGCCGCGAACCCTGGGTGGGTGCGCTGGCCGATGCGATTGCCCAGGCGCCGCACCCGGTGGTGCTGGTCGCGCACAGCCTGGGCTGCATCACCACCGTGCACCTGCCCCATGAGGCCGCGTCCCGCGTGGTGGGCGCGCTGTTGGTGGCTCCTGCCGACCCGGAGCGCCGCGCGGTACTGCACGACTTCGCGCCCGTGCCGTCCACGCGGCTGCCGTACCGCAGCATCCTGGTGGCCAGCAGCAATGATCCGTACTGCCCGATTCGCCTGGCCGGTGCCTACGCACGGGCCTGGGGCAGTGAGTTTGTGCGGCTGCCAGACGCCGGCCATATCAACATCGCGTCGGGCCACGGGGAGTGGGCGCTGGGTTGGGCCTTGCTGCAGTCTCTGGGGGTAGACACGCAGGCTGCTGGCGCTGGTGCCGCATCGGCTGCAGGTGCCATTGATATGCCAAAACAGGCTTAGTAAACAAAAATATATTCTTTTGAGTTTGTAAGGCCGGTCTCCACAATCGCTCCATCCTCAGCTTTCCAATGGGCGACCCGACCATGCAACTGCGACTCCGTTCCCTTCTGGCCACCCTGGCCCTGGCTGCCAGTGCCGCCGCTTCGGCCCAGACCTCGCTGCTCAATGTTTCGTACGATGTGGCGCGCGAGTTCTACAAGGACTACAACGCCGCCTTCGTGGCCCATTACAAAAAGACCACAGGCCAAGACATCAAGATCGACATGTCGCATGCTGGCTCCAGCGCGCAGGCCCGTGCGGTGAACGACGGCCTGGCCGCCGACGTGGTGACCATGAACACCACCACCGACATCGAATTCTTGGCGGGCAACGGTGTGGTGGCCAAAGACTGGGCCAAGCGCTTCCCGCACGATGCTGCGCCTACGGCTTCGACCATGCTGTTCCTGGTGCGCAATGGCAACCCCAAGGGCATCAAGGACTGGGAAGACCTGATCAAGCCCGGCATCCAGGTGATCGTCGTCAACCCCAAGACCGGTGGCAACGGGCGGTATGCCTACCTGGCCGCTTGGGGCGCGATCCGCGAGAAGGGCGGCACAGAGGCCCAGGCCGCGGAATTCGTCTCCAAGCTCTACAAGAACGTGCCGGTGTTGGCCAAGGGCGGCCGCGATGCCACGGCCACCTTCTTGCAACGCAACATCGGTGACGTACTGATCACGTTTGAATCGGAAGTTGTGTCGATTGACCGCGAATTCGGCGCCGGCAGGGTGGACGCGATCTATCCGTCGGTGAGCATCGTGGCCGAGAACCCGGTGGCGGTGGTCGAGCGCACCGTGGCCAAGAAGGGCAACGCCGCCGTGGCCAAGGCCTACCTCGACTATCTGTACTCCGACGAAGGCCAGGAGATCGCTGCCAAGCACGCGATCCGGCCGCGCAACGAAGCCATCCTGAAGAAGTACGCCGCCACGTTCAAGCCGATCAAGCAGTTCACCGTGGCCAAGTATTTCGGCAGCCTCAGCGAAGCGCAGAAGGTGCACTTCAACGATGGCGGCCAGTTCGACAAGCTCTACACGCCAGGCGGTCGCTGATCCATGGCTGCTGCTGCGATTGCCACCGCCGCGCCCGCCGCGCGGCGGGCCCCGCGCCGCGTGCTGCCGGGCTTCGGTCTCACCCTCGGGTACACGCTGTTCTACCTGAGCCTGATCGTGCTGATCCCGCTGTCGGGTCTGCTGTTCAAAACCTTCACGCTCACCTGGGACCAGTTCTGGGCAGCCGTCAGCGCTCCGCGCGTGCTGGCCGCCTACCGCCTGACCTTCGGCGCTTCGTTCATCGCTGCGATGGTGAACCTGGTGTTCGGCCTGCTGATCGCCTGGGTGCTGGTGCGTTACCAGTTTCCAGGCAAAAAGATCATGGACGCGCTGGTGGACCTGCCGTTTGCGCTGCCCACCGCGGTGGCGGGCATCTCGCTCACCGCGCTGCTGGCGGGCAATGGCTGGGTGGGCCGCCACCTGGAGCCGCTGGGCATCCAGCTCGCCTTTCAGCCGGCCGGGGTGGTGATTGCGCTGATCTTCATCGGCCTGCCGTTTGTGGTGCGCACCGTGCAGCCCGTGCTGGAGGACGCCGAAAAAGAGCTGGAAGAGGCCGCCACCTGCCTGGGCGCCACACGCTGGCAGACGTTCACCAAGGTCATCCTGCCGTCCATCACGCCTGCCTTGCTCACGGGTTTTGCCATGGCGTTTGCACGCGCGGTGGGTGAATACGGCTCCGTCATCTTCATTGCAGGCAACGTGCCCATGGTGTCTGAAATCACGCCGCTGATCATCATCGGCAAGCTCGAACAGTACGACTTCGCTGGCGCCACGGCCGTGGCCGTGGTGATGCTGGTCATCTCGTTCGTACTGCTGCTCATCATCAACGCGCTGCAGGCCTGGCAGCGCCGCCACGCAGGAGCTCCGGCATGAGCGGTGCAACCCCTTCTCCGCTGGGTGCGGCCCGCAGCGCCGCACCGCGCCGCGCCAAGGCAGGCACCACCGAAGCCGCCTGGGTGCGCTACACACTGATCGGCCTGGCGCTGGCCTTCGTGCTGCTGTTTCTGGTGCTGCCGCTGGCCGCGGTGTTTGCCGAGGCGCTGCGCAAGGGCTTTGGTGCTTACCTGGAGGGCCTGCGCGAGCCCGATGCCTGGTCGGCCATCAAGCTCACGCTGATCACCGCCGCCATTGCCGTGCCTCTGAACCTGGTGTTCGGTGTGGCCGCGGCCTGGGCGATTGCCAAGTACGAGTTCCGGGGCAAGGCCTTCCTGACCACGCTGGTCGATCTGCCGTTTTCGGTGTCGCCCGTGGTGGCGGGCCTGGTGTATGTGCTCATGTTCGGGGCCAACGGCTGGTTGGGGCCCTGGCTTGCCGAGCACGACATCAAGATCATCTTTGCAGTGCCGGGCATCGTGCTGGCCACCGTGTTCGTGACCTTTCCCTTTGTGGCACGCGAGCTGATTCCGCTGATGCAGGCCCAAGGCACCGAGGAGGAGCAGGCCGCCATCGTGCTCGGCGCCACAGGCTGGCAGACCTTCTGGCACGTGACGCTGCCCAACATCAAATGGGGGCTGCTGTACGGCGTGATCCTGTGCAATGCGCGTGCCATGGGCGAGTTTGGTGCGGTGTCGGTGGTGTCGGGGCACATCCGTGGCCAGACCAACACGATTCCGCTGCACGTCGAGATTCTCTACAACGAGTACCAGTCTGTGGCCGCGTTTGCTGCCGCCTCTCTGCTGGCCCTGCTGGCGCTGGTCACGCTGGTCATCAAGTCGGTGGCCGAGTGGAAGCACGAGCAGCAGATGAAGGCCTCGGCCGACCTTCCCCCCGAACGACCGGCAACCCCCTGAACCGCTGCGCGGCTTCCTGCGTCTCTCGGCTGCGCCGAGGCGGCGGGCGGCGCCAGCGCGGCGTCCGCTGGTGATGGGACGCGGAATGGACATACAAGGACAGTCAGATCATGAGCATTGAAATCCGCAACGTCAGCAAACAGTTCGGCGACTTCCAGGCCCTGCGCGACGTGAGCCTGGACATCGAGTCCGGCGAACTCATCGCGCTGCTCGGGCCCTCGGGCTGTGGCAAGACCACGCTGCTGCGCATCATCGCGGGCCTGGAGACGCCCGATGTCGGCACCATCCACTTCAGCGGCGAAGACACGACCGACGTGCACGTGCGCGAGCGCAACGTGGGCTTCGTGTTCCAGCACTACGCGCTGTTTCGCCACATGACGGTGTTCGAGAACGTGGCGTTCGGCCTGCGCGTCAAGCCGCGCAGCGAGCGTCCGAGCGATACGCAAATCAAGAAGAAGGTGACGGACCTGCTCAAGCTCGTGCAGCTCGACTGGCTGGCCGAGCGCTATCCGTCGCAGCTCTCGGGCGGGCAGCGCCAGCGCATTGCGCTGGCCCGCGCGCTGGCCGTGGAGCCCAAGGTACTGCTGCTCGACGAGCCCTTTGGCGCGCTGGACGCCAAGGTGCGCAAGGAACTGCGCCGCTGGCTGCGCCGCCTGCACGACGAATTGCATGTGACCAGCATCTTCGTGACGCACGACCAGGAAGAGGCCCTGGAAGTGGCCGACCGGGTGGTGGTGATCAACCAGGGCCGCATCGAGCAAAGCGGCTCGCCGCAGCAGGTGTGGGAACAACCGGCCAGCCCGTTCGTGTACGGCTTCCTGGGCGACGTGAACCTGTTCCATGGCCGCGCGCACGAGGGGCTCGTCACCTTGCAGGGCATGCAGATCGACTCGCCCGAGCACGCGCAGGCGCGCGACGCCAAAGCCTTTGCCTATGTGCGCCCGCACGATCTGGACGTGCAGCGCTATGCGCCAGGGGCGGGACTTGATGCGCAGGGCCGCCCGCGCGGCATCGTGGCCCAGCTCAGCCGGGCCATTGTGGTGGGCCCCGTGGCCCGCCTGGAACTTATTCCCACCGACGACCATCAACCAGCGGACAATGCCGCTCCTGAACAGCTGATCGAGGCGCAGATCCCCGCGCAGCAGTTCAAGGAGCTGGGTTTCAAAGAGGGTGAAACGCTGGTGGTCACGCCGCGCCAAGCCCGGGTGTTTCTGGACCACGCTGCCGGGATTTGACCCCCCTGAGCCGCCTCGTGTCTTCCCCCTGAGGGAGACAACGGCCTGTGCTGCGGAGCGGCCCTTGCGGCCCTCTGCGCAACGCGGCTGTGACGGTTTGAGGGGCAACGCCCCAGGGTGGCTACTGTGGATGGGATGAGGATGATGGTGTTGAACTGGATCGACCAGGCCCCGCGCCGGGTGCTGGCGCTGATCAGCGCGGCCTGCGTGGCCATGCTGGCTTTCGGCATGTATTTGCAGCATGTGGTGGGGCTGGACCCGTGCCCTATGTGCATCGTGCAGCGCTATGCGCTGATCGGGGTGGCGGTGTTTGCCGCCCTGGGCAGCCTGCGCAACAGCCGCGGCTGGTGGATGGGCTGGGCTGTGGCGGGCGTGGCGGCCGCCGGCTTTGGTGCGTTTGTGGCTGCGCGCCAGAGCTGGCTGCAGTGGTATCCGCCCGAGATCGTGACCTGCGGCCGCGACTTCTACGGCATGATCGAAAACTACCCCATCAGCCGCGCCGTGCCCATGATCTTCCGTGGCTCGGGCGACTGCACCAAGATTGACTGGACGTTTCTGGGCGGCTCGATTGCCAACTGGACCTTCCTCGCCTTTGTCGCGTTTGGGCTTGTGATGTTGGTCATGCTGGTACGCGGGCTGCGCCCGTCCAGCCGCCTGCGCGCTGCCGCTGCCTGAGCGGGGCTGGGCACGCGCTCAGCGGTTCGCCGGCCAGCGCACGCCGGCGGTGCCGTCTTCCCATGGCGCGGGGCGCACCATGGCCGTATCCCACCAGGGCAGAGCCTGGCAGGCGGCCAGCCAGGTGCGCAGCCGCGGCCAGGGGCCGGCCTCCCAGGCCTGCGCGTCCACCGCCGCCCACTGGCGCACGAAGGGAAACACCGCAACATCGGCCAGCAGCGGCTGCGCGCCCCACAGCCAGGGGCCGTGCTGCAGGCGAGCGTCCAGCCCCTGCAGCCATCGCACGCCCTGCGCGTACACGTCAGCCCGCGGGTGTTCGGGGTGGCGCTCGGGGTACTTGTAGCGGTCCAGCGCCTGCTTGAACGCACCGTCGTTCTCGGCCACCAGGGCCTGCATGGCCTGCTGCGAGGCGGCGTCCGGGCCATGCCACGCGGGTGCGCCCGGGTGCCCAAGTGCCCAGTCCATGATCGCCAGGCTCTGGTCGATCACGGTGCCATCGGGCAGTACCAGCACGGGCACCGTGGCCTTGGGTGACACCACCCGCAGCGACGCGGGCTTGTCGCGCAGCACCACTTCGCGCAGTTCCACGGCCACGCCGCAGGCGGCCAGCGCCATGCGCGCGCGCATGGCATAGGGGCAGCGGCGAAAGCTGTAGAGCACCGGCAGCCCGAGCTGCGGCGGTGTCGGGAGCGGGTGGGCGTCGGCGGTCGGGTTCACGGCGCGCATCATAGGCCCGTGCGCGCAGCGCTGTGCCGCGCGGGGCAATGCCGCTACCATCGGCGCTCGCAGGCCATCATTCCACTGCCCGGAGGGGCGAGCGCGCATGAGCAAGGAATCCACCGTCCACCTGTTTCGCCGGCTTGAACAGCTCAACGGTATCGGCGCAGCGCTCTCGCGCGAGCGCGACATCGACCGGCTGCTCGAAAACATCGTCGAGGCCGCGCGCGCCATCACCGGCGCCGACGGCGGCACGCTCTACAGCGTGAGCGACGACGGCCGTTTTTTGCGCTTCGAGATCGTGCGCACCGCCTCGCTGGGCCTGCACCTGGGCGGCACGGCGGGCAAGGTGACGGGCTTTCCCGAGCTGCCGCTGCACCTGCCGGACGGCCAGCCCAACGATTCGCTGGTGGCGGCCTATGCGGCCATCCACGACCGCACGGTGAATATCGAAGACGCCTACTGCCAGGAGCACTTCGACTTCTCGGGCACGCGTGCGTTTGACGAGCGCACGGGCTACCGCTCGCACTCGTTTCTGACGGTGCCCATGAAGAACCACGAGCGCGAACTGATCGGCGTGATGCAGCTCATCAACGCCACCGACCCTCAGACCGGCGCAGTGCAGCCCTTTACCAGCACCGACCAGAGCCTGGTCGAGTCGCTGGCCTCGCAGGCGGCGATTGCGCTGACGAACCGGCTGCTGATCTCGCAGCTCGAAAAGCTGTTCGAGTCCTTCGTGAACCTGATCAACGTGGCGATCGACGAGAAATCACCTTACACCGGCGGTCACTGCCAGCGCGTGCCTGCGCTGACCATGCTGCTGGCCGAGGCCGCCGACCGCACCACCGAGGGGCCGCTGGCCGACTTTCGCATGGGCGAGCGCGACCGCTACGAGCTGAAGATGGCCGGGCTGCTGCACGACTGCGGCAAGATCACCACCCCCGTGCATGTGGTGGACAAGGCCACCAAGCTGCAGACGCTGTACGACCGCATCGGGCTGATCGACACGCGCGTGGAAGTGCTCAAGCGCGACGCCGAACTGGCCGCGTTGCGCCAGCAACTCGCGCTGCGCCCCGTGGCGGACGCGGCGGCCGAAGCGCAGGTACAGGCTGGCCTGCAAGCGCAGTTGCAGGCGCTGGAGGACGACCGCGCCTTTTTGCGCCGCGCCAACCAGGGCCAGGAGGTCATGCCCGAGGCTGACCGCCAGCGCGTGCGCGACCTGGCCACGGCCTACCAGTGGCGCAACCCGGACGGCGTGCTCACGAGCTTTCTCACGGCCGAGGAGGTGGAGAACCTCAGCATCCGCTCCGGCACGCTCACGCAGGCCGAGCGCGACGTGATCAACCACCACATCGTGGCCACCATCAAGATGCTGGAGACGCTGCCCTGGCCGCGCCACCTGCGCAACGTGCCCGAGTACGCGGGCGGCCACCACGAGCGCATGGACGGCCGCGGCTACCCGCGGGGTCTCACGCGCGAGCAGATGTCGTGGCAGGCACGCATGATGGGCATTGCCGACATCTTTGAGGCACTGACGGCCGCCGACCGGCCCTACAAAAGCGGCATGAGCCTGTCGCAGGCGCTGGCCATCATGGCCCGCATGCGCGACAACGGGCACATCGACCCGGACCTGTTCGAGGTGTTTGTGCGCGAGCAGGTGTACCGCCGCTATGGCGAGCAGTTTCTCGACCCCGCGCAGATCGACACGGTGCCAGAGCACCTACAGGCCCAGTGGCTGGCCCGCTGAGCCGCCCACCGGCAGGTCTTTTTGCTATCAAATCAATAGCTGCTCGTGGTTAAATTTGCTGGGTTGCAGGCCGATTTGGCCTGAAAGCCGGGCGTGCGCCGCCCGGCGGTGCGGGTTCAGAGCTTCTTGACCAGCACCTGGCTGCGGCGGTCCCAGTTGTACTTGCGTTTGCGCGCGTCGGGCAGCCAGTCTGGGTCCACCGGCTGAAAGCCGCGCTTGATGAACCAGTGCATGGTGCGGGTGGTGAGCACGAAAATGCTTTCGAGCCCCATGGCACGTGCGCGCTGCTCGATGCGCTTGAGCAGCTTTTCGCCGTCGCCCGTGCCCTGGCTCTGGGGCGATACCGTCACGGCGGCCATTTCGGCCGTGCGGCCCTCGGGGTAGGGATAAAGGGCCGCGCAGCCGAAGATCACGCCGTCGTGCTCGATCACGGTATAGCTCTCGATGTCGCGCTCGATCTCGGTGCGGTCGCGCTTGACCAGCGTGCCGTCTTTTTCGAACGGCTCGATCAGCTGCAGGATGCCGCCCACGTCGTCAATGGTGGCCTCGCGCAGTTCTTCGAGCTTTTCGTCGATCACCATGGTGCCGATGCCGTCGTGCACGTACACCTCCAGCAGCAGCGAGCCATCCAGCGCAAACGGGATGATGTGGCTGCGCTCCACGCCCGCCTTGCAGGCTTTGACGCAATGCTGCAGATAAAAGCCCACGTCGGTCGGCTGCTGGGCGCGCGGCAGCTGGCGCAGCAGCGCCTCGGCTGCGGCCAGCGGCAGTTCGGTGTCGATGGGGTTGTCTTCGCCTTCGGGCTCCAGCGGGTTCATGCGGATGCCCGGCACTTCGGTCAGAAAGATCAGCTTGTCGGCCTTGAGCTCGATGGCCACGCTGGTGGCCACTTCTTCCATGCTGAGGTTGAAGGCTTCGCCCGTGGGCGAGAAGCCGAAGGGCGACAGCAGCACGAGCGCACCCATGTCCAGCGTGCGCATGATGCCGGCCACGTCCACCTTGCGCACCAGGCCCGAGTGTTGAAAGTCCACCCCATCGACGATGCCCACCGGGCGTGCGGTGAGGAAGTTGCCCGAGATCACGCGCACCGTGGCCCCGGCCATGGGCGTGTTGGGCAGGCCCTGGCTGAAGGCCGCCTCGATCTCGTAGCGCAACTGGCCCGCGGCCTCCTGGGCGCAGTCGAGTGCCACCGAATCGGTGATGCGGATGCCGTGCGAGTACCTGGCCGCATGGCCCTTGGCCGCGAGCTGCTCGTTCACCTGCGGCCGAAAACCGTGCACCAGGACGATCTTCACGCCCATGGCCTGGATCAGCGCCAGATCTTGCACGATGTTGTGCAGCTTGCCCGCCGCAATGGCCTCGCCCGTGAGCCCGACCACAAACGTCTGGTTGCGAAACTTGTGGATGTAGGGCGCCACCGACCGGAACCAGGGCACAAAGGTGAAGTTGAAGACGGCGGACATGGCGCAGTGGAGCGGGGCGGTGGCGGGGTGGGCTGCGAAAGGCGCACAGTGTATAGCCCACACCGCCCGCAGCAAGGCCTGGCGCGGCCCCGCGGCTGCGTACGTAGCACCGGGCGCGCCACAGCCTGTGGTGGCGGGGCTAGGCCGCGGCGGGCAGCTGGTGCAGGCTCGACACCGTTTCCACGCAGGCGCGGGCGGCTTCGCTGCCCTTGATGCTGAAGTGGTTCTGGAAGTACTTGCGGTGCTCCAGATGCTCGTGGAAGTGGTGCGGCGTGAGCACGGCCGAGATCACGGGCACGCCCGTGTCGAGCTGCACGCGCATCAGCGCATCGATCACGGCCTGGGCCACGAATTCGTGGCGGTAGATACCGCCGTCCACCACCAGCGCGCAGCCCACCACGGCCTGGTAGCGGCCGGTGGCGATCAGTTTTTGCGCGTGCAGCGGGATCTCGAACGCGCCGGGCACGCCCAGCACGTCGATGGCCTCGCGCGGCACGCCGTGGCGCGCCATCTCGTCCAGAAAGGCCGCACGGGCCTGCTGCACGATGTCGGCATGCCAGGCGGCTTCAATAAAGGCATAGCGCCCGCCCGCCGGCAGGCGGATGGGCGCGATCGAATCGGGGCGCTGGCCCAGATCGGGGTGGGAATAGTCTTTGAGGTTCATGGTCTGACTCCGAAGTCCGGTGAAGGGGACAGGAAATCAGGGTGCGCACGGGCCCGCCCATGCCGCAGCCGCCTGCAGGCGCGCGCACCCACAGGCCGCCGCCGCACGGGCGGTGCCACGCGCTCTCTTTCATCCGGACTGTGACCGTCGGCCCCGGAATCGCACCGGGTCTGCTGACCCCGCCCGCCGGGCTAGCCGGCAGGCGGGCGCTCGCGGGCTTGTGCAGGCCAAGGGATGCTCGGCCCGCCATCACCGCCGGTGGGGAATTTCGCCCCGCCCTGAGAACGCTTGTGCCGCCCGGGTGGGCGGCGCCTGCATTGTAGGCAGGGGATGCTGGGACCCCGGTCGCCGGTGTGCCAGGCCCCGGCGCAGGGCGGGCCTTGGCGCGATAATCCAGCCCTTTGCGCAGCGCCACGGCTGCCGCACGCCTGCAACGCCCCTGCCGCCTTGGCCTGAAGGCCCGGCACGGTGGTCCGCAGGGCCTTCCCTTTGCCCCGTTTTTGCCCGCGCCTGTGCGCCCGTCTGCCCTTGTCCACACTGCCGTTCACGCTCGAATTTCCTGAATCGCTGCCCGTCTCGGGCCGGCGCGACGAGATCATGGCCGCGCTCGCGCAGCACCAGGTGGTGATCGTCTGTGGCGAAACCGGCTCGGGCAAGACCACGCAGCTGCCCAAGATTGCGCTGGCGCTGGGCCGGGGCAAATGCAACGCCGCCCCGGGCCAGAAGGGGCGGCTGATCGGCCACACCCAGCCGCGCCGCATTGCCGCCAGCAGCGTGGCCAAGCGCATTGCCGAAGAGCTGAACACGCCGCTGGGCGAAGTGGTGGGCTACAAGGTGCGCTTTCAGGACCGCCTGTCGCGCAACGCCTCGGTCAAGCTGATGACCGACGGGATTCTGCTGGCCGAGACGCAGACCGACCCGCTGCTCGAAGCCTACGACACGCTGATCATCGACGAGGCGCACGAGCGCAGCCTCAACATCGACTTCCTGCTGGGCTACATCCGCCAGATCCTGCCGCGCCGGCCCGACCTGAAGGTGGTGGTCACCTCGGCCACCATCGACGCGGAGCGTTTTGCCAAGCACTTCGAGTCTGCCCGCCCGGCGCCGGGCCGTCCCAAGCCAGGCGCGGCCCCCTTGGGGGGCAGCGACCCACACGCAGTGGGGGAGCGTGGGGGCGAACCTGTGCCGGCGCCGATCCTCTATGTGTCGGGCCGCACCTTTCCGGTGGAGCAGCGCTGGCGCCCGTTTGAAGAAACGCGCGACCACGACCTGAACGACGCCATTGCCGACGCGGTGGACGAGCTGTGGGCGGGCAATGCGCCCGGTGACATCCTGGTGTTTCTGCCCGGCGAGCGCGAGATCCGCGAAGCCGCCGACCACCTGCGCAAGCACCTGTCGCACCACCCGGTGCTGCGCGCGGCCGAGGTGCTGCCGCTGTTTGCGCGCCTGTCGCAGGCCGAGCAAGACCGCGTGTTCGACCGCCACACCGGCCGGCGCATCGTGCTGGCCACCAACGTGGCCGAAACCTCGCTCACGGTGCCGGGCATCCGCTATGTGATCGACAGCGGCACGGCCCGCGTCAAGCGCTACAGCTTCCGCAGCAAGGTCGAGCAGCTGTTGGTCGAGCCCATCAGCCAGGCCGCGGCCAACCAGCGTGCGGGCCGCTGCGGCCGCGTGGCCAACGGCATCTGCATCCGCCTGTACGACGAGGCGGACTTTGCCAGCCGTCCGCGCTTTACCGACCCCGAAATCCTGCGCAGCTCGCTGGCGGGCGTGATCCTGCGCATGAAGTCGCTGCACCTGGGCGATGTGGCGCAGTTCCCGTTTATCGAGGCGCCCTCGGGCCGTGCGATTGCCGACGGCTACCAGCTCCTGGGTGAGTTGGGCGCGGTGGACGATGCGAACGAGCTCACCCCCATGGGGGTGGAGTTGTCCAAGCTTCCGCTGGACCCGCGCGTGGGCCGCATGATCCTGGAAGCGCGTGAGCGCCGCGCCCTGGACGAAGTGCTGGTGATCGCCTCGGCCCTGTCGGTGCAGGACGTGCGCGACAGGCCACTGGAGGCGCAGCAGCAGGCCGACCAGGCGCATGCGAAGTTCGACGACGACAAGAGCGAGTTTTCGAGCACGCTCAAGCTCTGGAAGTGGATCAACGACGCCCGAGGCGGTGCGCCCAGCCTGCCGTCGGCCCGCGCGCAGCGCGACGCCGCCCGCAAAGGCGCGCCCTCGCAGGCCGTGCTGCCGGTGGCGCAGCGCCAGGCGGCCCCCGCACCAGCCCCCGTGCCTGCGGCCGAGGCCGCGCCCACGCACAAGCTCAGCAACCGGCAGTACGAGCAGCTGCTGCGCCAGAACTTCATCAACATCCGCCGCCTGCGGGAGTGGCGCGACATCCACACGCAACTGCTCACGGTGGTGACCGAGCACGGCTGGCGCATCAACACCCAGCCGGCCAGCTACGAGCAGATTCACCTCTCGATGCTGGCGGGCCTGCTGGGCAACATCGGCTGCAAGAGCGACGAGGACGACTGGTACCTGGGCGCGCGCGGCATCAAGTTCTACAAGCACCCGGGCGCGCACCTGAACAAAAAGCCCGGCCGCTGGATCGTGGCGGCCGAGCTGGTCGAAACCACGCGCCTGTTCGGCCGCGGCATTGCCGCCATCGAGCCGCAGTGGATCGAGCAGATCGGTGGCCATTTGCTCAAAAAGCAGATGCTCGACCCGCACTGGGAGAAAAAAGCCGCGCGCGTGTCGGCGCTGGAGCGTGCCACGCTCTACGGCATCGTCATCTACAACAACCGCCGGGTGGACTTCGGCAAGGTGGACCCCCACGGCGCGCGCGAGATCTTCTTGCGCGAGGCGCTGGTAGCGGGCGAGTGGGACACGCGCCTGCCCTTCCTGGCCGCCAACCAGAAGCTGATTGCCAAGGTCGAGGAGCTGGAGCACAAGTCGCGCCGGCAGGACGTGCTGGTGGACGATGAGCTGATCTACGCTTTTTATGACCAGCAGGTACCACAGGACGTGTGCAGCGGCGCCACCTTTGAGCGCTGGTACGGCGAAGCCAGCCGCGCCCGGCCCGACCTGCTCAAGCTCACGCGCGACGAGCTCATGCGGCACGAGGCCGCGGGCATCACCACCAATGCGTTTCCGCGCACCGTGCGCCTGGGCGGGGTGGACTGCGCGGCCAGCTACCTGCACGAGCCCGGCGATGCGCGCGACGGCCTCACGGTCACGGTGCCGCTGTTCGTGCTCAACCAGGTGAGCGAAGAGCGCTGCGAATGGCTGGTGCCCGGCATGCTCAAGGACAAGATCCAGGCCCTGCTTAAAAGCCTGCCGCAGCGCCCGCGCAGCCGCTTTGTGCCGCTGCCCGAATCGGCCGCACGCCTGGCCGATCTGCTGGGCGCGCCCGAGCGCTTTGGCACGGGCAGCCTGACGGACGCGCTGCTCAAGCAGGTGCGCGACGAGACCTCGCTCGACGTCAAGCGCGCCGACTTCAAGCTCGACATGCTCAGCCCGCATTTGTTCATGAACCTGCGCGTGGTCGATGAACACGGCCGCCAGTTGGGCCAGGGCCGCAATCTGGGCGCGCTCAAGGCCGACTGGGGTGCCAAGGCGCGCGGGGCCTTCCAGGCGCTCGCGGGGCTCAAGCTGGGGCAGGGTGGGGCAGATGCAGCGCCAAAATCGGCTGCAGACCAGCAAAATCAAGCACGAGCAGCTACTAAAAGTGTAGCGGTTGAGGCCACGAAACCTGGCACCGCGGCCGCCCCCGCCCGCGTTGGCAACACCAGCGCGGCCCCGGCCGCCACCGCAGGCCAGCGCTACACGGGCTGGAGCTTCGGCGAGCTGCCGGAGTTGATGGAAATCCGCAAGGGCGGGCAGACGCTGATCGGCTTTCCCGCACTCATCGACGTGGGCGACGCTGTCACCATCGAAGTGTTCGACGAGCCCGAAGTGGCCGCCGCCAAGCACCGCGCAGGCCTGCGCCGCCTGTGTGCGCTGCAGATCAAGGACGCGCTCAAGTACCTCGAAAAGAACATCCCCGACCTGCAGAAAATGGCCGTGGCCTACATGCCGCTCGGCACGCAGGAAGAGCTGCGCGCCCAGATCATCGACGTGGCACTCGACCGCGCGTTTCTGCAAGAGCCCCTGCCCACCGACGAGGCGGGCTTCAAGCGCCGCGTGGACGAAGGCCGCGGCCGCCTGACGTTGATTGCCAACGAAGTCGCTCGCCTGGCCGCCACCATCCTCACCGAATACGCGGCCGCGGCGCGCAAGCTCAAGGACACCAAGAACGCCCCCGACGCCACGCAGGATGTGCAGCAGCAACTGCAGCGCCTGATGCCCAAGCAGTTCATCGCCCAGGCGCCGTGGGCACAGCTGGCGCACTTTCCGCGCTACCTCAAGGCCATCACGCTGCGCTTGGACAAAGTCCGCGCCGACCCCGCCCGCGACGCCGCCAAACTGGCCGAACTGCGCCCGCAGGAGCAGCGCTACTGGCGCCTGGTGGCCGAGCGCAAAGGCGCGGTGGATGTGCGCATGCAAGAGCTGCGCTGGCTGCTTGAAGAGCTGCGCGTGAGCTTTTTTGCGCAAGAGCTGCGCACGCCCCAGCCGGTGAGCGTGAAGCGGCTGGACAAGCTCTGGGCGCAGATCCAGAGCTGAGGGGGCAGGGGATCGCGCCCTGCGCCCTGCTCAATCCTCGACCGCTTCCCCCAGGTCGTCCGCAATCAGCCTGAACTGCGCCAGCGCGGCCTGCAGGTCTTCCACAATCTCGCGCGCAATCACGCCCGGCGGTGGCAGGTTGTCGCTGTCTGCCAGCGATTCGTCTTTGAGCCAGAAGATGTCCAGGCTGGTCTTGTCACGGGCCAGCAGCTCGTCGTAGCGGTAGGCACGCCAACGGCCATCGGGCGTCTCGGGCGTCCAGGTGGCCTGGCGCTGCTGGCGGTTGTCGGCCCGGTACAGGGCCACAAACTCGTCCAGGTCTGCGCGCGTCAGCGGGTTGGTCTTGAGCGTGAAATGCTTGTTGGTGCGCAGGTCGTAAATCCAGAGCTGCTGGGTCCAGGGCGTCTCGCTGGCAGGCTTTTTGTCGAAGAACAGCACGTTCGCCTTCACGCCCTGCGCATAGAACAGCCCTGTGGGCAAGCGCAACAGAGTGTGCAGGTCGCATTCGTGCAGCAGCTTCTTGCGAATGGTCTCGCCCGCGCCGCCCTCAAATAGCACGTTGTCGGGCAGCACCACGGCTGCGCGGCCGTGGGTGGTGAGCAGCGTCTTGATGTGCTGCACAAAATTGAGCTGCTTGTTGCTGGTGGTGGCCCAGAAATCGTCGCGCTCGATGGTGTCTTTTTCGGTGCTGGTGCGGCCGTCTTCGCCCACGATGACGGTGCTGCTCTTCTTGCCAAACGGCGGGTTGGCCAGCACCACCTCGTAGCGCTCGCCCGGGTCTGCGGCCAGGGCGTCGCCCACCACCACAGGCACGGCCTTTTCAGAGCCAATGCCGTGCAGCAGCATGTTCATGGCGCACACCCGCGCCGTGGCCTGCACCAGTTCGTAGCCGGTAAAGGCCTTTTCCTTCAGGTGCTTGAGCTGCTCGCGCGTCAGGTTCTTGTGGTGCGTGGTGATGTAGTGGTGGGCCGTGAACAAAAAGCCACCCGTGCCGCAGGCCGGGTCGCAAATGCGTTCGGCCGGTTGGGGCGCAATGCATTCCACCATGGCCTGGATCAGCGCCCGGGGCGTGAAGTACTGGCCTGCGCCGCTCTTGGTGTCTTGCGCATTGCGCTCCAGCAGGCCTTCGTAGGCGTCGCCCTTCACGTCGGCCCCGAGAATCGTCCAGGTCTCAGCGCCAATCAAATCCACAATCACGCGGCGCAACTTGGCCGGGTCTTGAAACTTGTTTTGCGCCTTGCTGAAGATCAGGCCCAGCGTGCCCCTTTCTTGCCCCAGTTTTTCGAGCACATGGCGGTAGTGGTCAAACAGCGCGTCGCCATCGCGGGCCACTAGCGTCGGCCAGGCGTATTCAGCGGGCACGATGCTGGGCTGGTTGTACGGCGGCTGCGATCGTTCGTCCGCCATCTTCAGAAACAGCAAGTACGTGAGCTGCTCCACATAGTCGCCATAGCTCATGCCGTCGTCGCGCAGCACGTTGCAGTAGTTCCAGAGCTTCTGGACGAGGGAGTGGGTAGTGGTGTTCATCGGTCTTTCAATCGTGCAATCTGTGCCAGCCGGACTTTCACGGTGGGCTCGCGCTCGGGGTCGCTCAACAGGCCGGGCAGGGCGTTGTGGAAGGCAGGCATTTGCAGCAGCGCAGCGGTTGCCTGCGCCACGTGCTGGCGCACGGGGGTACTGGCGGCAGCCACTTCGCGGGCCACGGCGGCGCGGCCCTCCAGCACGGTCATGATGTCTTCCAGGTCGTGGCTCAGGTACACATCGTTTGCGCCGCGGTCTTTGAAGGCCTCGAGCTTGGTCGCCAAGAAGTGCGGAGCCGACAGGTGGCGCACCACCAACCCGTTTGCAAGCCCGTCTGTCAGGGTGGCTGTGAGCGCCGCGTTGAAACCCTCGCGGTACCAGGGGTTGGCGAAGCCCAGCACTTTTTCGTCCAGCGGCACCAAGTCCAGCTGCATGCGGTGCCAAAACCAGCGAAAGGGCGGCGTATTGTCGGCCAGGGTCTGCGTAAAACCGCGCTGCATCAGCTGCTCTGCCAGGCGGTGGTAAGCGCCCAAGGTGGCCACCTCCACAATGGCGTCCACGTCTTCGGTGGGGCGCACATCCATCAAGCCCGCGTCGTCTACCAGCAGGCCGGTGGCGCAGCCGCCCACAAACACCACCTGTTCGCACAGCGGCCCCATAGCGCGGGCAATGCCCAGCAACAGTGCCAGGTTGGGGTTAGCCATACGATGGGCCTTTGGCTTGGGTGGACGACTCGGGGTCGATCAGTGCCTGCAGCCGCCCCAGCGCCATGCCCCGCTCTCGTGCCTTGCCCACGCGCAGTGCGTCAAACAGCGCCAGCAGGTCGTACAACTTGGCGTCCTGCATGGCCGCAAAGGGCACGGCGGGGTGCAACGGCTCTATGCCCACACCGCGCACTGTGCCGTTGGGGTGCGGCCACACAAAGTCTGTACTGCCCGGCGCAAACACCCCGGCAAAGGCCGGCGCGCTGTGGCTGGTGGGCACACCGGCCACCAAAGGCAGCTTGACGGCCGGGAAGGCGTATTTGGCCCCATGCAAGGCAAACTCCGCCAGGTTGCGGGCATGGGGGCGCACCGGGTTGTCGTCTGGCCCCTGCTCATCATCCGCCAGGGCCGCACGGCGTACCCGCTTGCGGGTGACGCGGTAAATGCCTACAGGCTCTTGTGCGGCCACATCGCTGCCCATGTGGTGGGCACCGGGGCCCGCCGCGCTGGCAGCCGGTGCAGCCTCTCGGTTGGGCAGCAACAGCCCGGCCAACAAGCCGCGCTTGATGCAGGCATGCGCCTCTGACACGCTGATGCCCAGCTCCTGCGCCAGCCGCGCATACGTCCAGCGCTGCGCACCCCAGGCCACGAGCTTGAGGGCGACCAGAAAGTCTTGGGGCTTGAGTTGCATGAAAATTCAATATTCGCAAATCGCGAATATTGAATATAAACTGATCTGGTGGCCGTTGCAAGCTTGTGGGTCAAAACGGCCTCTTGTGCTTATTTAACAAGCACGAGCAGCTATCAAAGTAGTAGCGAATGGCTGTGGGTGCCTACTGGGCCGCCTCGGCCTCTTGCAGTTCTTTCAGCGTGCGGCCATCTTCTGCCCGCCAACTGAGCCGGCCATTGGTACAACCGCCAAGCACGATGTCCGATGCTGCCGAGGGGGCTGAAAACACATAGTCCTGCGTGAACTTCAGCACATCGCCTTCCGCCATCAGCACCCCGTTCTTCAGCAGGTCGGCCCGCAGCTCGCTGGGGCCGGCCATCTTCGCAAAGCTGGGCGTGACGGTGGCCGCAGCTTGCGACCCCACCCGCACCACAAAACCCTGACTCGTCTCGTAGCCCGTGGCCTGCACGCCCTTGCCCTTGCAGGTGAGCACCGGGGCGGCCATGGCAGCGGGGCCTTTGGGCGCTTGCTCAAACGCATGCACCCCCAGCACCGGCAGCATGCCCAGCATGTGGCCCAAAAAGACTTCCATATCGGCCCGGTCGGCCTCGCTCAAGGACGGCTCGGCGGGCTGGTTGGCGTTGTCCAGCGGCAGGCGCTTGGCGGCGCGGGCCAGTGCGATGAGGCGCGACTCCAGAAACTGCACATGCGCCTTGTTGAGCTGCCCGGCCGTGGTGGTGGTGAAGCCGATGGCCCGGGTCCAGAACTCCTTTTGCGCATAGTGGCTCTCCAGCCGGGGGCGAATGGGGTCGCCCTCGCCCACGTAGAGCATGTCGCCCTCGCCGTCCGGGCGCGGCCCCAGTAGCAGGTACACGCCGGTCTGCGCCAGCTCGGGCCGGGCCTTGACCTGCGGCAGCAGCGCACGCGGAAACACCAGCGCCTTCCCGATCCAGTTGGATTTCTCGACGATGCGCAGACCGTCGGGGTCGCCGTCGGCGACGAAGATGCGGAGGGAGAATGGCGTTTGCATAGCTACTTGTTAAAGCGCCAGATGCCCACCAACAAATCGACATCCCTTGGCCGCCAATGCCTTCACCGCCGGTGAACGCGTGTTGTAGGTGCTTCTGCCGGACGCGACCCAGACGACATCCTTTGGATACTTGCCCAAAGGATTTCCCTGAAGCCACTGCGCAAGCCACGCCAGCTTTCTCTCGACCTCGGCAATATTCTTTGTGGAACTGGCTGGGTGAACCTCAATCCAGTGTGCTGTAACTGATCCCCCCGCGCTTTTACCCACCACATAGTCCCAGCGATGGGCGTTGGGCAGGGTTGCCGCCAGCGCAGTATCCACATCCGCGCTGCCCACCAGTTCACGCGGACGCGCGCTGGATACGTGGACCGCATCGACCTGCTTCAAGGCCCCCAACCCTTTGTTAAAAGTACCTTCGCCCAAGGCACCAACTACATCAGCCTTGAAGCTCATGGGCGCTCCCTGAACAAATCGCCAGAGGCAAAGGCAGCTGAGTTAGCAACCGCTTTTGCCACCGTTTCATTGGCGCGCGCGCTGAACTCCAACAGTCCGCCCCAACTCGCTTCTTGCGCCACGGGCGACGTAGGGTCCAGATTTGTAACATCTACCACCTTGCTAGCGGGATCGAAGTAGTAAACCTTGGACGATTTTTTCAGCGCCTTACCTGCCATGTCTTTCAACGATGCACTTCTGGGCGCACCAAACAAATCCAGGAGATCTTCGGGTTTACCTCCTGTCTTGCGCAACGTCTCCAGCGCCCATACCAGTTCAAGCACCTGCGGCGAGTGCGTTGACAGAATCACCTTATAGCCACGCGTCAGCAACTCCAAAACGATTAACAACACCACCGATATGGCACGCGGGTGCAAGCCCATTTCAAGCTCTTCAATCACCACCCATTCAATATCGTTACGGCGCGACACCTTGCCTGGAGGCATCAGCCAATACAAGCCCAGTAACAGCGGTACAAACTCCCGCTGCCCCGCAGACCACACCATGAACGGCAGTGACTCGCTGCCGACACCAAGCACCAGGCGCTTTTGCGACTGCACCTTGTCTACGGACAGCTTGAAGTCGGCAAACACACTGGCCTGCAATAACTTGCGGTAGTCTGCCTTCAACCTATTGGGTTGCGGAAACAATGGGCCGCTGCCATTAAATTCCCGCTCCATCAGCAAACGCAGGTTTTCGCTAAAGTCGCGCACAGCATAGGGGTCACCAGATTTGTAATCCGTGAAAGGCCTTGGCCAGCCGTTTGCAAGCGCCATGACCCTTTGCGCTGGAATCAAGAAAACCGACTGGCGCTTGCCAGTTTGCTGTCGGGCGACGCGTTTTTTGACATCAACGGCCTTGCCGTCGACCGAAACCTCGCTGTCCGAACGCCAAGTGGAACGCATTCCTTCACCAAAATACACATCTAAAAATTCAGGAAGTTTGCCGTCGTAGTCCAGACCGTAGGTGTGCAACTGGTGCTGTACCAGCCCACTGTCTTGCAATAGCTTGACCCATTGCAGTGAAACACTCTTGCCGCTGGCCTGGGGTCCGACCAAGACGGTCAAATCGCCAAACGTCAGATTGGCTTCCTTGATTTGACCGATGTTTCGCAATGTCAGCTTTTTCATGGCTGGTCCTCTAAGTTTCTACTTGATTGGATGGTACTGGCGAAAATGCCTTTGCCAATGTGGATTGCCGCAGCGCCTGCGCGCGCTGGAGGTTGGTGTCGACCTCGGCTTCGACTTCGCGGATGATGGACAGGTGGCGGTCGACTTCGGCGACGATTCGGTTTTGCTCGGCAAGCGGCGGAATCGGGATAGGCATTGGACGCACATCACCAATATTTACACCCTTAACGGCGACGCCTCGGGCAACTCGTTTGAAATACCGTTGCGCATCCTCCGATCGCAGAAAAACAGCGACAAATTCAGGGTTGCATTCATGGCTCACGGCGATACGGGCTGTATCTTGTGTGATGTTGCCGCCATCCAGCAGAGGCGGCACCACGGCAACACGGCCATACGTCCCGCGAATCGACAACAGGATATCGCCGGTCTTGAGCGAAGCCCGTGCATATTTGGCAGCGATCTCATACGAAGTCTTGTGTAACGCATTCAAGTCAACCGAATCGCCGCGCATGTCACGCACTTTGACAAAGAGCACGCCGTCGTCCACATTGTCTTTGGGCATAAGAATGCCGTAGCAAATGACTCGATTCGAATCAGTGACGGACTCCAGAGTGCTGCTCGACCAACCCTCCGGCAGCGGAGAGTCAACAATATCAGCTACGGGAATCGGGTTTGCATAATTACCTCGCCCTTTCCACGATCTACGCCGCTCCTCAAGAATCCGCTGCAAAAGCTGTTCGCCGGTCTCGTAGGTGCGGCCTTCGCGGCGGGCCAGGGTGGCTTCGGTTTCTACGAGGCGGCCTTCGACGGCGGCTTTGAGGACGGAGGCTTTGTAGCGTTTGAGGTTGGCTTTGACGCGCTGGAGGTTGGCGACGGCTTCGTCGAGGCGGGAGAACTGTTTTTCGAGTTCAGCGACGATTTCGCGCTGCTCTTCCAATGACGGTAAAGGAACCTCAAACGCCAGGATTTTTTCTTTCGTCAGTGCTTGACGGGTCGCACCAGACTCCATTGAATTGATGAGCCGCTGTTGATGGGGCGACGCAAGAAACCAGCGAAGAAAAGAAGGTTCAAGCCGGTCGTCTGGTCGAATGATGCAAACATGTTGGTTGACGCGGGCACCGTCCATATGTGGCGGCGCGATGGTGACTCGCCCAATTGATGCACCTGTGATGTTGAGAAGCACGTCGCGGGCTCGTACTTCGACGTTTCGCAGGGCGGCAGCTTGGTCATCGTCGATGTAGGCCAGCCCGTCTTCGCGAAAACCACCGAAGTGCACATTCATGGAGCGAATAAGCGGCGTGCCGGTTGACTTGTACGCGGCCTCACCACCTCGTGGTGTCGAGCCGCTGCCGACCTTTGTTGTCACTTCGCCTAGCTGAATCGTCGGAAACCCACTCACGCCGCCAACTCCCGATTCAATTCCTCAATCACCTTGGGCAGTCCCGCGCCAAAGAGCTGGTGCACCTTGCCCAGGCCGCCTTGGGCGTTGAAGGGGGCGTATTCAAAGTCGTCTATCTCAATGCCGAGGTTGGCAGCGATGTGGTCGCGGATCATTTCGAGCCAGTGTTGTTGTTCCGGGGTGAACGGTTGGTTGCCGGTTTGCTGGTGCTGGGCCAGCCAGGCTTTGAAGTTGGCCTGCACGCGCTCGGGGTAGGGCACCAGTTCGTTGGTTTGCTGCATGGCAAAGCGCACCAGGCTGACCAAATCCGTCAGCAGGCGGCGCTGGCTGGCCCCTTTGACAGCGCCTTTGCGCAGCGTGGCGTAGGCCTGCCACAGGGCACCCTCGTCAATATTGAGTGGCGGGGCGTGCAGGGCGTCGGCCAGGGCCTTGATGTCTTCAAATTTGAGCGGCGCGCGCGTGGGCCTGCTGTACAAGATTTGCAGGGCGGTGATTTCGTCTTTGTGCTGCTTGATGAAATCTTCAAAGCTTTGCACCAGTGCGGTGGCGCGGTCGCTGCCTTCGCTGAAGCCTGCGTGAACGAGTGTGTCGCGCGTCACGGTGTCGATGACCAAGTCGGCCTTTCGCTTCATTTGCACCAGTTGATCGCGCAGGGCGGGGGCGGCAAAGGGTTTGGCTGCGTCGCGCAGGCGTTGTTCGGCTTCGGCGGGCGGCATGTCTTGCGTGGCGTCGATGTTCAGCGCGTCCACAATGCCGCGCGCCAGGTCGCGCAGGGTTTTGCCGCCGCTCAGCGCCACCACCTTGGCGCGGTCGGCGTCGCTGGCGTCTTTGTCCAGCCTGCTCAGGCGGGCGGCAATGCTGCTCAACACCTCGTCTTCGATGTTGCCCAGGCTCACGGCTTGCAGCAGTTTGTCGAGCGGCACGCTCTTTTTGGTGTCCATGGGGCGGCTGTCGGTTTTGTCGCGCTCGCATACGCCCACGCAATCGACGATGACGAAGTGATCTTTCTTCACCCCTTCGCCGGGGTTCACGGCGGCCAGGTCGGTGGGGTTGCACACGCGCACGCCACGGCCTTTCATTTGCTCAAAGAAGCTGCGGCTTTTGACGCTGCGCATGAAGACGACGATTTCCACCGGCTTGATGTCGGTGCCGGTGGCGATCATGTCGACGGTGACGGCCACGCGGGGGTAGTAGCTGGAGCGGAAGTCTTTGATGAGCTGGTCGGGGCTGGTGCCGCCGCCCTGGGCGCTGCGGTAGGTGATCTTTTGCGCAAACTCGTTGCCCCGGCCAAACTCTTCGCGCAGGATTTCCACAATCTTTTCAGCGTGGTTGTCGTCTTTGGCAAAGATTAAGGTCTTGGGCAGCTCTTGCCGCTGCGGAAACATGTCGGCCTGCCAGCGTGCCTGCAGGGTGCGTACCACGGTGCGGATCTGGTCGGGCGTTTGTACGGCGCGGTCCAGGTCTTCGGGCCGGTATTCAAAGTCGTCGTCCAGTTGCCAGGCGGCTCGGCGGCGAGTGGCTTTGTCTTGCGTTTCAAGCCAGAAGCCTTTTTCGACCTTGGCACCGCTTTCGCCCACTTCGGTTTGGATGCGGTACACGTCGTAGTTCACGTTTACCCCATCGGCCACGGCCTGTGCGTGGCCGTATTCCATGACCAGGTTCTGGTTGAAGAAGCCAAAAGTTTGCTTGTTGGGCGTGGCGGTCAGGCCGATCAGGTAGGCGTCGAAGTATTCGAGCACCTGGCGCCACAGGTTGTAGATGCTGCGGTGGGCTTCGTCGGTGACGACGATGTCGAAGGTTTCGATGGGGATTGCCGGGTTGTAGCCAATGGGCTCGGGGTCTCTGAACAGGCTTTCAATGCGTTCGGTGGATTCCTCGTCGGCCTCGTCGGCCAGTTCGCGCCCCTTGAGCAGGCTGTACATGCGCTGGATGGTGCAGATGACCACGCGGGCAGAGGTGTCGATGCGGCTGCCCTGCAGGTGCTGGACGATGTATTCCTCGCCAAACTTGTAGTTGTTGTACGGGCTGGCGTAGGCGTCGAATTCTTTCTTGGTCTGGCGGGCCAGGTTGCCACGGTCTACCAAAAACAGCACGCGGCGCGCGCCACCAAACTTGATGAGGCGGTAGATGAAGCCAATGCTGGTAAAGGTCTTGCCGCTGCCGGTGGCCATCTGGATCAGGGCCTTGGGCTTGTTGGCGGCCAGACTTTGTTCCAGCCGGGTGATGGCACTGATTTGCGCGGGCCACAGTTGGTAGTGCGTTCCGCCGCTGCTCCAGGTGGTGACGAGCGGTGGCATGGCCCGCATGCGGGCCAAAAAAGTGCCGGGTGTTCCTTGGGCTGCGCCGCTGCTGGCCTGTGTGGGCAGGTAGGCCAGCCATTGCAGCAGCATCTCAGGCCGGAAGAACGCAAACACGGTGCGGGCCCGGGGTTCGGGGTCGAGCCCGTTGGTGAAGTGGGTTTCAACGCCGGTGCTTTCCCACAAAAAGGGCAGCGGCCGCCGCCAGGCGGGCAGGGCAGGCGGCAGGCCCTGGGCGTAGCGGCTGCTTTGCAGCTCTACGCCGGTCAGGGTGGCGCCTTGCTTCTTGGCTTCAATGACGCCGCAGGCCTTGCCCTGCACGTAGAGCAGGTAGTCGGCAAAGCCAAAGCCGTTGCTCAGCGGAAACTCGCGTATGGCCACGCCCACGGCGGCGTGGATGTTGGCCTGGGCCACATCGCACACATGCCAGCCCGCGGCCGTGAGCAGCGCATCAATCGTGATCCTGGCTTGGGCCTCTGGCGTCATCCGGTGTCCTCCGGCGGACGATTCTAGGGGGCGCAGTCGGGCTCTCCTAGCTTCAAATGGCCGTGCCATGCGGCAGGGGCTAGGCCCTGGGGGCAAGGCGGCACAAGGCGATGCGTCTGTGCTCCATGCACCACCAGATGACAGACCAAATCGGCCTGTGAGGCAGGAAAGTAAAGCACGAGCAGCTATTAAATTAATAGCAAACGATGCGCTGCCCGGGCCCGGGCTGCGATGGCGCGGCTTCGGTGCAATGCCGACACCGCCCACCAGCCGGACATGCTAAGTTCGGCAGCACGGTGGTACGGCCCGTGCTTTGCCTCTGCGCCGCCCCCAGCCCCAGTTCCACGCAATCCCAACACCCCATGCCGCACGACGTCAGCCTCATTGCCACCATTGCCGCCGGTTTTGGCCTGGCCATGGTGTTTGGGCTGCTGGCCACGCGCTTCAAAATGCCGCCGCTGGTGGGCTATTTGCTGGCGGGCATTGTGGTGGGGCCGTCCACCCCGGGCTTTGTGGCCGATGTGGGCCTGGCCAGCCAGTTGGCTGAGATCGGCGTGATGCTGCTGATGTTTGGCGTGGGCCTGCATTTCTCGCTCAAGGACCTGATGGCCGTGAAGGCGATTGCCGTGCCCGGGGCCATCGTGCAGATTGCGGTGGCCACAGCCCTGGGCGCTGGCGTGGCGCTGTGGTGGGGCTGGAGTCCGGGCGGGGCGGTGGTGTTCGGGCTGTGCCTGTCGGTGGCGAGCACGGTGGTGCTGCTGCGCGCGCTCGAATCCAAGGGGCTGCTCAAGTCGGTCAACGGGCAGATCGCCGTGGGCTGGCTGGTGGTGGAAGATCTGGTCATGGTCATGGTGCTGGTGCTGCTGCCTGCTCTGGCAGGGCTGCTCAAGGCCCACGGGGGCGATGCCGGACCTGCGCCGGAGGCGCGCGAGATCTGGACCACGGTGGGCATCACGCTGGCCAAGGTCACGGCCTTTATCGTGCTGATGCTGGTGGTGGGGCGGCGGCTGCTGCCCAAGCTGCTGTGGTGGGTGGCGCGCACGGGCTCGCAGGAGCTGTTCACGCTGGGCGTGGTGGCCATTGCCGTAGGCGTGGCCTTTGGAGCGGCCCAGCTGTTCGATGTGTCGTTTGCGCTCGGGGCGTTTTTTGCCGGAATGATGATGCGCGAGTCGGAGTTCAGCCACCGCGCGGCCGACGAATCGCTGCCCCTGCGCGATGCGTTTGCGGTGTTGTTCTTTGTGTCGGTGGGCATGCTGTTCGACCCGGCCGTGGTGTGGAACGAGCCGCTCAAGCTGCTGGCGGTGGTGGCCATCATTCTGGTGGGCAAGACGATGGCTGCGGTGGCGCTGGTGCTGGCTTTTCGCTATCCGCTCAATACGGCGCTCACGGTGGGCGCAAGCCTCGCGCAGATTGGCGAGTTCTCGTTCATTCTGGCCGGGCTGGGCGTGGCGCTGGGCCTGCTGCCCAAAGAGGGGCAAAGCCTGGTGTTGGCCGGGGCGCTGATCTCGATTGCGGCCAACGCCGCGGTGTTTTCCGCCATCGAGCCGCTGCGCCGCTGGGTGCTGGCGCGCTCAGCGCTGGCCCGCCGCCTGGAGATGCGCGACGACCCGCTGGCCGAGCTGCCCATGAGCACCGACCACCGCCTGCTGAGTGGCCAGGTGGTGCTGGTGGGTTACGGCCGCGTGGGCCGCCGCATTGCGCGGGCGCTGCGCGAGCGCGGCATTCCGCTGGTGGTGGTGGAGCAGAACCGTGAGCTGGTCAACGCGTTGCGCCAGGACGGGCTGGCCGCGGTCAGCGGCGACGCCGCCACGCCCGAGGTGCTGGTGCAGGGCCACATTGCCCGCGCCGCCATGCTGGTGGTGGCGATTCCCGACACGGTGGACGTGCGCCGCATGGTCGAGATTGCGCGCACGCTGAATCCAGGCATTGAAGTCGTGCTGCGCACCCACAGCGCCGAAGAGGCCGAATGGCTGCGCCAGGAAGGCCTGGGCGAGGTGTTTGTGGGCGAGCACGAACTGGCCCGCGGCATGGCCGCGCATGTGCTGGAGCGTGTGTCCCCACCTGCGTCGGGTGGCTAGGGCCTGGCAGCCCGCAAGGCCCGTGGGCACGGGCGCTGCCCGAGACCACGCGTGCTGCCGGTGTGAGCCGGCCGTCACGTTGGCGACGCCCCTGCGGCGCGGCCCCATTGCCCCCGCCGCGCGGCGCGCCTAGGCTTGCACTCCAAAACACAGGAGACCTGCCGCCCATGCGCCCGCACCACCAGTTCTGGCCCCGCCGCCTGCCACATTCCATCACCGTGCCCGCCACCTCGCTGTGGGACAACCTGGCCACCAACGCACGCCGCTATCCACACAAAACGGCCCTGCAGTTTTTTGGCCGGGCGCTGAGCTACCAGGCGCTGGCCGAAGGCGCTGAACGCATCGCCGCGTACCTCGTGTCGCTGGGTGTGCGCAAGGGCGACCGCGTGGTGCTGTGCATGCAGAACTGCCCACAGCTTGTGATGGCGCATTTCGCCATCCTGCGGGCCGATGCGGTGGTGGTGCCCGTGAACCCGATGAACCGGGCCGAGGAGCTCAAGCACTACATCACCGACCCCGATGCGCGCGTGGCCATCACCACGGCCGACCTCGCGGCCGAGCTGGCCCAGGCCAGCAACGCGCTGCCCGCAGGGCAGGGGCTGGCGCACCTGCTGGTCACGCATTTCACCGACGCGTTCGATGCCAGCGTGAGCGGGCCCGACGCCCCGCCCGAGGCCTGGCTGCCCTGGCTGACCACACAGCACCCGGCCCCCGCGCTGCAGGGGGGGCAGGTGCACGCCTGGCCGCAGGCACTGGCCTGCACGGCAGCGCTGGCCCCGTGCACGGCGGGTTCGGCCGACCTGGCCATCCTGCCCTACACCAGCGGCACCACCGGCCTGCCCAAGGGCTGCATACACCCGCACCGCAGCATCATGCACAACGCGGTGTCCAGCAGCCTGTGGGGCTCGGGCAGCGCCGACAACGTGACCCTGGCCGTGGTGCCCATGTTCCACATCACCGGCATGGTCAGCGTGATGCACGCGTCGATCTACGCCGGGGCCACCATGGTGCTGATGCCGCGCTGGGACCGCGACCTGGCCGGGCGGCTGATTTCGCGCTACCAGGTGACGAACTGGACGAACATCCCGACGATGATCATCGACCTGTTGGGCAGCCCGCACTTTGCGAGCTACGACCTCTCCAGCCTGGTCTATATCGGCGGCGGTGGCGCGGCCATGCCGCAGGCTGTGGCCCAGCGCCTGCAGGAGCAGTACGGCCTGCGCTACGCCGAGGGCTACGGCCTGACCGAAACCGCTGCGCCCTCGCACTCGAACCCGCCCGACCACCCCAAGCAGCAGTGCCTGGGCATTCCGTTCATGAGCACCGATGCGCGCGTAATCGACCCCGACACGCTGCAGGAGGTGCCCGTGGGCGAGCAGGGTGAAATCATCATCCACGGCCCTGAGGTGTTCGACGGCTACTGGAAGCGGCCCGACGCCACGGCCTCGGCCTTCATCGAGCTGGACGGCAAGCGCTTCTTCCGCTCGGGCGACCTGGGGCGCATGGACGAAGACGGCTACTTCTTCCTCACCGACCGGCTCAAGCGCATGATCAACGCGAGCGGCTTCAAGGTCTGGCCCGCCGAGGTCGAGGCGCTGATGTTCCGCCACCCCGCCATCCAGGAGGCCTGCGTGATTGCGGCGCGCGACGCCTACCGCGGTGAAACGGTGAAGGCCGTGGTGGTGCTGCGTGCCACGCACAAAGACACCACCGAGCAGCAGATCATCGACTGGTGCCGCGAGAACATGGCCGTGTACAAGGTGCCGCGCATCGTGCAGTTTGCCGACGCACTGCCCAAGAGCGGCAGCGGCAAGGTGATGTGGCGCGCGCTGCAGGAGGCCGAGGCCAAGTCATAAGCCGCTGGCCGACCGGCCCACAGGCCCCTACACTGGTTCTGCACGACCATTGAGAGGGCCTCGCATGACCGCCATTCCCCTGCCCAGCACCGACTGGGCCGAACGCATCGGTGCCGACGAACCCGAGCGCTTTGCCGACTATGCGCGGCGCTTTGCCGCCATCCAGGCCCAGCGCGCACAGCGCTATGGCCCGGGGCGCACGCTGCACCGCAAACCGCTGGCCGCCCTGCAGGGCACGCTGCAGGTGCTGGGCGATCTGCCCGACTTTGCGCGGCATGGGCTGTTTGCCCAGCCGGGCACGTACGCCACCTGGGTGCGGCTGTCCAACGGCGGGCTGGACCGTGCGCCCGACCGGGTGCCCGACATCCGCGGCTTCGCGTTGCGGGTGCTGGGCGTGCAGGGGCCTTCGGCCCTGGGCGGCGATGCCACGCCCAGCCAGGATTTCGCGCTCATCAACCAGGAGGCGTTTGCCTTTGCCACCACGGGGCCCTTTGTCGCGTTGGTCGAAGCGGCCGCGCGCGGTCCGGCGGCCTTGCTGGGCCATCTGGTGCGTACGCACGGGCTTTGGGCGCTGCCGCGCGAGCTGGCCAAGTTCAAGCGCACCGTGGGTCGGCCGTTTGGCGGTTTTGCCACGCAGGCCTTCTACAGTGCTGCGCCAATCGCTTGTGGGCCCTACGCAGTGCGGGTGCGGCTGGTGCCTGCGGCGTCCAACGGCGCACCCGACGAGGCTGCTGCCAAGGACTGGGGCGCCGACATGGCCCGCCGCCTGCGCGCCGGGTCGTTGCACTGGGATCTGCAGTTGCAGTACTTTGCGAGCGAAGCGATCACGCCCATTGAAGACGCCTCGGTGGATTGGCCCACGCCCTACACCACCGTGGCAAAGCTCGCGCTGCCGCAGCAGAACCTGGACAGTGCCGCCGCACAGGCGTTTGCCACGCAGGTCGAGGGCAGTGTGTTCGACCCCTGGCAGGCGCTGGCCGCACATCGGCCGCTGGGCGAGGTGCAGCGCGCACGCAAGGTGGTGTACTACGCGAGCCAGCAGGGCCGCGGCGTGGCCTGAGCCGGGCGGCGGTGCACCCGCCGCTGCCGCATCAGTTCTGGGCCTGGATCAGCTCGGCCAGGTCGCGCTCCAGCAGGGCCGGGTCGCCCAACTGCAGCTCAATGAGCCGCCGCAGGTGCGTGACGCTGTCCAGATCGATGGACTTGCACAGCAGCCCCGTGTGGGTGCCCTGCAGGTGGGCCACCTCGGTGCTCATGGCGATGTGGTTGCCCGAATCGGCCAGCGGCATGGTCAGCTGGCACAGCGTGCCAGGCTCCAATGCGGTTTCGACCGGCATGCGCACCAGGGCCCCTTTGAGCGACAAGTCCAGCACCTGCACGCTGAAGGCGTCGCGCTGGGTGGTCAGCAGCGCCGGTGCATCGAAGTGGACCCGCACGTAGTGACGGCGTTCGTAAGGCATGGGCGGTGTCTCCTGGGCTGTGTGTTACCGAATGCTACACCGTGCCCCGGGCCTGCGAAACGCCCCCAGCGCAGCGTTGCCGGTATCGCCGCTGGTGCGTGTCGCGTGGGGTGTGCCTGTTGTTACAAATAGGGGGCTGCGGTGACATCCCGCGGCGGTTGGGTGACGACAATCAGGGCCTTCGACCGGAGTGCTGCATGTTGTCTTTTTCTCGTCTTTCCTGGCTCGCAGGCATGGGGGCGGTGGCTGCCACCGTGTGGGGGCCTGCCGGTGCGCAAAGTATCAGTGCCACGATCAGCGGCGAGATCACGCCGGGTGTGTACGGCCGGGTGCAGATCGGCAACGCCCCGCCGCCGCCGCTTTGGTATGCCGAGCCGGTCATCGTGCACCGCCCGGGGCCAGGCGTGGCCATGGCACCCGCGTACCTGTACGTGCCGCCAGGCCACGCCAAGAACTGGCCCAAGCACTGTGCCAAGTACAACGCCTGCCACCAGCCCGTGTACTTTGTGAAGGAGCCACACGCGGGCGGCAAGGGCGGCCCGCTTGGTCATGCGCGCGGTGACGACCACCGTGGGCCGGGTCGAGGCAAGGGCCACGAAGATGGCCACGGACGCGGCAAGGGCCATGGCAAGCACGACGACTGAGCCGGTCTTGCCGGCGCAGTCTCCGGGCTGTGCCGATGCCCGCAGTGCCCGTGCAGCAGCGCCCGATGCCGCAGCGCGGTAAGCTCGGGCTTCTATGCCCCAGGTCAGCTTTCCCCCTCCGTACACGGCGCCCGCCCATGTGGCGTCCCAATTGACCAGTCGCGGTTTTGCCGTGCTTTCGCCCGCCGATGTGGCCGCGTGGGCCGGTTGCGAGCTGACCGCGCTGCTGGACCGCCAGGCCGACTGGCACGCCTTGCCTCCTGACGACTACCTGCGCGACGGTGGCCGCTACCGCCGCCGCCGCCACAGCTGCTTTGTGGTGGAGCAGGGCCAGGTGAGCCAGGCGCCGCACCGTGCGCACTGGCAGCCGGTGGAATACAACGCGCTGCACGGCGGCATGGAGCGCATGTTTGCGCCCATGGAGCCGCGCACGCTGGAGTCTCCGGCCTGGCCCGCACTGCTGCAGGCCCTGGCAGCCACCTGCGACGCCGTGTTTGCACCCCAGGGCCCGGCCGAGCGCTGGTTTGTCGAGGCGCACCAGTTCCGCATCGACACCACCGATGGCATTGGCCGGCCCACGCCCGAGGGCGCGCACCGCGACGGCGTTGATCTGGTGGCCGTGTTTCTGGTGGCGCGCCACGACGTGAAGGGCGGCGAAACACGCATCTTCGAGGCCGCTGGTCCTGCGGGTCAGCGCTTCACGCTCACCGAGCCTTGGTCGCTGCTGCTGCTCGACGATGCGCGCATGATCCACGAGACCACCCCCATCCAGCCCACGGCGGCCGGTGGATACCGCGACACCCTGGTGGTCACGCTGCGGCGCAAGGGTTTCCAGGGGGCCGACGCGCCGACCTGAGCACGGTCGTTACCAGAGCTTGCATTTCTTTCCCGGGGACGGCAGCGGCGACATTTGATGCGAATCAAGATGTCGGCCGGGGCATGCGCACACACTCGCAACTGAGCGGGCACAACCCGCCGCCCCATCAACCAAGGAGAGAAGCACCATGTTCAAGCACATTCTGGTTCCCGTGGACGGATCGCCCACGTCGATGCTCGCAGTCTCGAAGGCTGCGGGGCTGGCCAAGGCCTTCGGCAGCGCCGTTACGGCCGTGTATGTGATCGACCCGTACCCGTTCACGGGCGTCGGTGCCGACTTTGCTTATGGGCAGGCGCAGTACATCAGCGCCGCCACTGCGGAGGCCAATGTGGCGCTTGACGCCACCAAGCAGGCCATGGCCGACGCAGGCGTGGCCGTGACCACCGTGATCGGCGAAGGCCATGCGGTGCACGAGGGCATCGTGCGGGCGGTCGAAAGCTCGGGCGCAGACCTGATCGTGATGGGTTCGCACGGCCGCAGGGGCCTGGAGCGCCTGGTGCTGGGCAGCGTGACGCAGCGCGTGCTGGGCGTGGTACATGTGCCGGTGCTGGTGGTGCGCGACTGAGCCCACCACAGGCTCCATGCAAAACGGCTCCCGCGGGAGCCGTTTTTGCTTGCGCTTGGAACAGCGTGGTTCAGAAAGGCGTCATTCGATCTTGGCGCCCGAGGCCTCGACGATGCCCTTCCACTTGGCGTGGTCGGTTTTGAGCAGGGTGGCAAATTGCGCAGCGCTCATGGCTTCGGGCTCGGCGCCTTGTGCCTGAATGGCGGCGCGCACGTCGGCCATGGCCAGCAGTTTGTTGACTTCGGCGTTCACTGCGCTCACCACAGCGGCGGGCGTACCGGCCGGGGCGAACACGCCGTACCAGGTGCTCACGTCAAAGTCCTTGAAACCCGATTCGGCCACGGTGGGTACGTCGGGCAGCGACGAACTGCGCTTGGCCGAGGTCACGGCCAGCGGGCGCAGCTTGCCGGCCTTGATCTGGGCCATGGCCGAGGGCACCGACGAGACCAGCAGGTCCACGTTGCCGGCCAGCGCGTCCATCAAGGCCGGGTTGGAGCCCTTGTAGGGCACGTGGCTGAGCTTGATGCCGGCAGCCTTTTCAAACAGGTCACCTGCCAGGTGGATCGATGTGCCATTGCCAGGCGATCCGTAGGTGACGGTGCCCGGCGCGGCCTTGGCGGCGGCCACCACGTCGGCCAGGGTTTTGAACTTGGAGTTGGCGCTGGTGGCGATGATGACCGGCGTGTAGGCCACGTGGGCGATGGCGGTCAGGTCCCGGGTCGGGTCCCAGGGCAGGTTTTTGTAGAGCCAGGGGCCGATGACCAGGTTGTCCTTCTGGCCCATCACCAGGTCGTAGCCCGTGGGCGCGGCCTTCACGGCTTCGGTGATGCCAATGGTGCCGCCCGCGCCAGCCTTGTTGTCGGCCACCACGGTCCATTTGGCATGTTCGGTGAGCTTGGTGGCCACCAGGCGCGAGAGGATGTCGGTGCCGCCGCCGGGCGGGAAGGGCACGATCAGGCGCACGGGCTTGTTGGGGTAGGCACCCGCGGCCGTGGCGGCAGGGGCGGTCTGTGCGAAGGCGGTGCTGCCCAGGGCAAACGACAGCACGGACAAAGAGAGCAGTTGGCGAAGCATGGGGTGTTGTCTCCGATAGAGTGGTGCGGCGCCTGCGGATGGCGCGCCGTGCGCAAGCCACGATGATGACGCGGGCAATCGACGGTCTGCCCTGCTGTTGTGCGGCGCTGCCATCGCAGGTGGCGATGGCAGCGCGCGGCGTCGGCGTCAGATGCGTTCGAAGATCGCGGCGATGCCCTGGCCGCCGCCGATGCACATGGTGACCAGCGCATAGCGGCCCTGGATGCGCTGCAGCTCGTGCAGGGCCTTGACCGTGATGAGCGCACCTGTGGCACCGATCGGGTGCCCCAGCGAGATGCCCGAGCCGTTGGGGTTGACCTTGGCCGGGTCCAGGCCCAGGTCTTTGGTCACGGCGCAGGCCTGGGCGGCAAAGGCTTCATTGGCCTCGATCACGTCGAGGTCGGCCACCGTGAGCCCGGCCTTCTTGAGCGCCAGCTGCGTGGCGGGCACGGGGCCGATGCCCATGTACTTCGGATCCACCCCCGCGTGGGCGTAGGCCACCAGGCGGGCCATGGGCTTGGCACCGCGCGCCTGGGCGGTCTTGGCGTCCATCAGCACCACGGCGGCCGCGGCGTCGTTGATGCCCGAGGCATTGCCGGCCGTCACGGTGCCGTTTTCCTTCACGAACACGGGTTTGAGCTTGGCCATGTCTTCCAGCGTGGCGCCCGAGCGGAAATGCTCGTCGGTGGCGTAGTGGATCTCGCCCTTCTTGCCTTTGAGCGTGACGGGCACGATCTGGCTGTTGAAGTAGCCCGCTGCGGTGGCGCGCTCGGCGCGGCGGTGGCTTTCCAGTGCCAGCTTGTCCTGTTCTTCACGCGTGATGCCCCACTTGGCCGCAATGTTTTCGGCTGTCACGCCCATGTGGATGGTGTGGAAGGGGTCGTGCAGCGCGCCGATCATCATGTCCACCATCTTGGTGTCGCCCATGCGCGCGCCCCAGCGCATGTTCAGGCTGGCAAAGGGCGCGCGGCTCATGTTCTCGGCCCCGGCGCCAATGGCGATGTCGGCATCGCCCAGCAAGATGGTCTGCGCGGCGTTCACGATGGCCTGCAGTCCCGAGCCGCACAGCCGGTTGACGTTGAAGGCAGGCGTGCCCTCGGCGCAGCCGCCGTTGATGGCCGCCACGCGCGAGAGGTACATGTCCTTGGGTTCGGTGTTCACCACGTGGCCGAAGACCACATGGCCCACGTCCTTGCCCTCGACCTGGGCGCGCGCGAGCGATTCGCGCACGACCAGCGCGCCCAGTTCGGTGGGCGGCACATCCTTGAGGCTGCCGCCAAAGGTGCCAATGGCGGTGCGCACTGCGCTGACGACGACGACTTCACGGCTCATGGAGATTTCCTTTCAGGCATCAAAATGGCCGCTTGTGCTGGTTTAATAAGCACGAGCAGCTATCAAAAACATAGCAGACGATAGATCAGGCTTCCCGCACATCGGCCACGGGTGCAGAGCCGAAATCGGGGCGGTCGAGCCAGGCCAGCACGCGGGTGGCGGCGTCGGCTGGGGAGGTGAGCTGGCCCGCCGTCTTGAGGTGGGCAAAGTTCGCCAGGTCGGGGAAGGCGGCCGGATCGGCGCCCCGCAACTGTACCTGCATGTCGGTGTCGATCACGCCCGGGGCCAGCGAGCACACGCGGGCACCATGGGGCTTGCGGGCTTCGTCCAGCGCCAGACAGCGGGTGAAGTGGTCCATGCCCGCCTTGGCGGCGCAGTACGCCGATTGCGAGGCCATGGCCCGGCGGCCCAGGCCTGACGAGATGTTGAGCACCTTGCGCGGCACGGTCCAGGCTTCGGTGGCTGCCAGAAAGGCGGCGGTGAGCTGCATGGGCGCTTCAAGCCCCACGCGCAGCGCATGCGCCAGCTCGGCCGGGTCGCTGTCCGACAGCGGGGCGATGCGCGGGATCACGCCCGCGTTGTTGATCAGCGTGGCGCTGGCAAAGGCCTGCGGGTTGTGTGCCGCCAGCCAGCTGCGCAACTGCTGCGCGGCCTGTTCGCCCTGGGCCAGGTCGTGCTGCCATTGCAGCAGCGTGGCACCGGCGGCCTGGGCGGCCTGGGCCAGTTCGGCATTGGCGCTGCGCGCAATGCAGACCAGCGTGTGCCCGCGCTGCAGCAACTGCTGCGCCATGGCCAGGCCCATGCCGCGCGAGGCGCCCGTGAGAATGGTGAGGTGAGGGGTGTGGGAGCTCATCCGGCCATCGTAGCGCGCCGGGGCAGCCTGTGCGCGCGGCCGGGTCAAGCGATGGACGCGTCGGTGACGGCTTCCACCGACACGGTAGGCCGGACATCGGGCGCAAAGGCGGGCGGCTGCACGATGTGCAAGGCCTGCCCTGTGACAGGATGCACATAACGCAGTGCCGTGGCATGCAGCAGCAGCCGGGGCGCAGCCGCCTGGCTGGCCGGGTCTGCGTACAGCGCGTCGCCCAGAATGGGGTGGCCGATGCTGGCCAGGTGCAGACGCAGCTGGTGCGAGCGCCCGGTCAGCGGCTGCAGCTCCAGCAGCGTGCCACCGGTGGCGGCGTCGGGCCGCAGCACGCGCCAGCGCGTCTGGCTGGGCTTGCCATGCTCCCAGCACACCTTTTGCAGCGGCCGGCGCGGCCAGTCGGCGATCAGCGGCAGATCGATCAGGCCCCAGCCGCCGTCGCCTTCAGGGGCGACCGGCTGGCCGCGCACCACCGCGTGGTAGCGCTTGTCGATCTGCCGGGTGGCGAAGGCATCGCCCAGCGCGCGCTGCACGGTCGGGCTGCGGGCCATCAGTACCAGGCCCGAGGTGCCCTGGTCGAGCCGGTGCACCACCAGCGCGTCGGGCCAGCGCTGCTGGGCGCGCGCGCTCAGGCAGTCCTGCTTGTCGGGCCCGCGCCCGGGCACGCACAGCAGGCCCGCGGGCTTGTGCAGCACCAGCAGGTGCGCATCGGCGTGCAGGCACTCCACGTCTGGCATCGGCAGCGGCTCAGCCACGGGCAGCCTGCAGCAGCGCCGCCACGGTGGCACACAGCTCTTCCACGTCGTTGGGCTTGTGGATCAGCGCGCGCGCACCGGCTGCCAGCGCGGCCTGCTCGATGTCGGGTGTGACGTAGCCTGACGCCAGCGCCACCGGCAGGTCGGCGCGCAGCGCGACGACATCGCGTAGCAACTCAACGCCCGAGTAGCCTGGCATGTTGTAGTCGGTCACGAGCAGGTCGGCGCGCTGCGGGTCTTGCCGCAGCGCAGCCACGGCCGCGTGCGGGTCGTTGAAGGCCGTGACCTCGTAGCCACGGCGGCGCAGCACGCGCTGCACGAGGAAGGTCAGCGCCTCGTCGTCGTCCACATAGACCACGTGCGGCCGCTGTGCAGGGGCCGCTGCCTCGGGCGCAGGCGGTGCAAGCGGCGGCTGTGCAGTGGCCGGTGCCTCCTCCGCTACGCTGGGCGCATTGGCAGCAACCGGAAAGTACAGCGTGAAGCGGCTGCCCGCGCCGGGGGCGCTTTGCACGTCCACGGCCCCGCCGTGCGTACGCATCACACCGTGCACCACTGCCAGGCCCAGGCCGGTGCCCTGGCCCACGGGCTTGGTGGTGAAAAAGGGCTCGAAGATGCGCTGCAGGGTGGCCGCGTCCATGCCCGGTCCGTCGTCCTGCACGGCCAGCGCCACATAGGCGCCGGGCGACAGGCCCAGCCGCTCGGCCAGGCGCTGGTCGGCTTGCACCGCACTGGCCACCACTTGAATGTAGCCGTGGGCGCTGCCGATGGCATGGATGGCGTTGGTGCAGAGGTTCAGCAGCGCCTGTTCGACCTGCGTCGGGTCGGCCAGCACGCGGGGCAGGGTGGGGGGTACCTGCAGCTGCAGGTCGATGCCCGGCGGCAGGGTCACGCGCAGCAGGCGCTCGGTGTCGTGCACCACCTCGGCCAGCGCCACCGCGCTGCGCTCGGGCGGTTCGTTGCGGCTGAAGGCCAGGATCTGGCGCACCAGGTCGCGCGCGCGGCGGCCGGCTTTTTCGATCTCGCGCAGGCTCTCCTGCGCGGGGGAGTCGGCCGGGCAGTCGGCCCGCGCCAGCACCACATTGCCCAGGATGGCGCTGAGGATGTTGTTGAAGTCGTGCGCAATGCCCCCGGCCATGGTGCCCACGGCCTGCATCTTGTGCGACTCGCGCAACTGCGCCTCCAGCTCGGCGCGGGCGGCTTCGGCCCGCTTGCGGCCTGTGAGGTCGCGCGCAAACACGGTGGTGGTTTCACCGGCCGCATGCCGCTCGAACGAGACGCTCACCTCCACCGCCAGTTCGCGGCCGCTGGCGGTGCGCGCCATCATTTCGCCCAGCATGGCCTGGGTGGTGAGCTGTGCAAAGGCCATGGCCTGCGCCGCGTCGGGCAAAAAGCGCTCCAGCGGGCTGCCCAGTGCGTCGGCTGCGCTGCACTGGAACAGCGCCGCCGCCGTTGGGTTGAAGACGGTGATGCGCTGGTGCTGGTCCACGCAGACGATGGCGTCCATGGCGGAGTTGATCACCGCCTCCAGCCGCTTTTCGCTGGCCAGCAGGCGTTCGTTGCGCTCCTGCACGTCCTGGGCGCTGCGCTGCAGGGCCTGGCGCTCGGCCAGCAGCGGTCCTTGGTCGATCACGGCGCACAAGAACTGCACCTGGGGCGGTGCACCCACACCCTGAGGCGCCTCGATGCGCGCGATGTGCAGGTCGCCCGTGATGGGCGCATGGCCTTCGATGTCGAACACCACCTCGGTGACTTCGCTGTGCCCGTACAGGCGCGCTTCGGTAAAGGCCGCTTGCACGCGCTGTGCGTGTGCCGCCGACACAAAAGGCTGCAGCGAGGTGAGCGGTCGGTCGCGTTCGGTGGGTTGGAAGCTGTGGTGGGCCATGGAGTTGGCCTGCACCACCATGTCGTGCTCATCCACCACCATCAGGGCCAGCGGCACGCGCGCAAACAGGGTCTCAAAGCGCTCGGAGGCGCTTTCGGCCATGGCCTGGCTGTAACGCAGGACCTTGTTCTGGCTCTCCAGTTCGGCCTGGTAGGCGCGCAGCTCGGCCACCAGCAGCGTCTCTGCCGTGGCGGACTGCAAGGCCTCGTCCTGTGCCGCGCCATCTGTCGCAGTGGACGCGGGGCGTTCGGAGTCCGGAAGCAGGAAGGACAGGTCAGGAAGGGTCATGCACGCGTGCCGTGGTGTGCGGGCCGCCGCGCTCGCCTCAAGGCCACGGCGGGGACTGCGTGCCGAGTGTACGCCCGGGCGCAGGCGCACAAGGCGGTCGCTGACCGCGGCGAGGGCTTGAGCACACCCGCCGGTTGGGGGCGCGGTGGAGAGCCCCTGGGCCGCGCGGCGTGTACGGATGCATCAGCGGCGCACCGACAGCAGCTCGATCTCGAAGTGCAGTGTGGCGTTGGGAGGAATGACGCCGCCCGCGCCGCGTGCGCCGTAGGCAATGCCGGGCGGGCAGGTCAGCTTGGCCTTGCCGCCGGGCTTCATGCGCTGCACGCCTTCGGTCCAGCACGGAATCACGCGATTGAGCGGAAACTCCGTGGGTTCACCGCGCTTGTAAGAGCTGTCGAACTCCTTGCCATCGGGAAAGGTGCCACGGTAGTGCACCTTCACGGTGTCGGTGGCCTTGGGCGACTCGCCTGCGCCGTCCTTGAGGGATTCATACACCAGGCCGCTGGCGGTGGTGACGGCGGCTGGGGTTTGGGCGCAGGCGGTGGACAGCAGGGCTGCGCCGGCCAGCAGCGCCATGAGGGAACGGTTCACGTCGGTCTCCAGAGCAAAAGCTCGCATGGTAGCGGCGCAGGCGGCTGGTCTGCAGAAAGCCCAGACGCGCGCTTGCCAGGCTGCGCCAGCATGAAAAAAGCCCGCCGCGCACGGATGCTGCAGCGGGCTTGTTCAGCGCAAGGCGTCAGCGGTACTCGCTCACGGGCAGGCAGCTGCAGAACAGGTTGCGGTCACCGTATACGTTGTCCACGCGGCCTACGGGCGACCAGTATTTGGTGCGGCGCAGGCTGTCCACCGGGTAGGCGGCTGTGCTGCGCGTGTAGGGCTTGTCCCAGGCGTCGGCCAGCAGGCTTTCGGCCGTGTGCGGCGCGTTCTTCAGCGGGTTCTGGTCTTGCGGCCATTCACCCTGTTCGATGCGGCGGATTTCGGCGCGGATCGCGATCATCGCGTCGATGAAGCGGTCCAGCTCCTCGCGGGTTTCGCTTTCGGTCGGTTCGACCATCAGCGTGCCCGCCACCGGGAACGACAGCGTGGGCGCATGGAAGCCGTAGTCGATCAGGCGTTTGGCCACGTCTTCGGCCGTCACGCCGCTCGTGTCCTTGAGCGGGCGCAGGTCCAGGATGCACTCGTGCGCCACATGGCCGTTCTCGCTTGCGTACAGCGTGTCGTAGTGGCCGCGCAGGCGGGCGCTGATGTAGTTGGCGCTCAGGATGGCCGTTTCGGTGGCGGCCTGCAGGCCTTCTGCACCCATCATGCGGATGTACATCCAGCTGATCGGCAGCACGGCCGCATTGCCCAGCGGAGCGGCACTCACCGCACCCACACCACCGGCCACCCCTGCCGTGGCATGGCCCGGCAGGAAGGGCACGAGGTCTTCCACCACACAGACCGGGCCCACGCCCGGGCCGCCGCCGCCGTGCGGAATGCAGAAGGTCTTGTGCAGGTTCAGGTGACTCACGTCGCCGCCAAACTCGCCTGGCGCGGCAACGCCCACCAGGGCGTTCATGTTGGCACCGTCCACGTACACGCGGCCGCCGTGCTGGTGCACGAGCGCGCACAGTTCCTTGACGCTGGTTTCGAATACGCCGTGCGTACTGGGGTAGGTGATCATCACCGCGGCCAGGTGGCTGCTGTGCTGCTCGCACTTGGCGCGCAGGTCGTCCAGGTCCACGTTGCCCTGGGCGTCGCAAGCCGTCACCACCACCTGCATGCCCACCATCTGGGCGCTGGCCGGGTTGGTGCCGTGGGCGCTGCTCGGGATCAGGCAGATGTTGCGGTGGCCTTCGCCCCGTGCGGCGTGGTAGGCGCGGATGGCCAGCAGGCCTGCGTACTCGCCCTGGCTGCCCGCGTTGGGCTGCAGGCTGATGCCTGCGTAGCCGGTGGCCTGGCACAGCCACGCGCGCAGTTGCTCGTCGAGCTGGCGGTAACCAGCAAGCTGGTCGGCCGGGGCAAACGGGTGCACCTGGGCGAATTCGGGCCAGGTGATGGGGATCATCTCGCTGGTCGCGTTGAGCTTCATGGTGCACGAGCCCAGCGGGATCATGCTGCGGTCCAAAGCCAGATCCTTGTCGGAGAGTTGGCGGATGTAGCGCAGCATGCCGGTCTCGCTGTGGTGGGCGTTGAACACCGGGTGCGTGAGGTAGGCACTCGTGCGGCGCAGCTCGGCCGGGATCAGCGGCTCCAGGCCTTTCTCAAAGCGGTCGAAGCCGGGCAGGGGCTGGCCGTCTGCGGCAAAGATGGACCAGAGCAGGCGTACGTCGTCGCGGGTGGTGGTTTCGTCGAGCGACACGCAGACGTACTCGTCCCAGCAGATACGCAGGTTGGCGCCGTGGGCCACGGCACGCTGCGCCAGCGCCTTCGCCTTGTCGGCGCCGACGTGGAAGCTCAGCGTGTCGAACGCATGGTCGCTGGTGGGCGTGTAGCCCAGCTCGCGCAGGCCTGCGGCCAGCACGGCCGTGAAGGTGGCCACGCGCAGGGCAATGCGCTTGAGGCCTGCCGGGCCGTGGTAGACGGCGTACATGCTGGCCACCACCGCGGGCAGCACCTGCGCCGTACAGATGTTGCTGGTGGCCTTTTCGCGGCGGATGTGTTGCTCGCGCGTCTGCAGCGCCAAGCGGTAGGCGGGGTTGCCATGGGCATCCACGCTCACACCCACCAAGCGGCCCGGCAGGCTGCGCTTGAACGCGTCACGGCAGGCCATGTAAGCGGCGTGCGGGCCGCCCGCGCCCATGGGCATGCCAAAGCGCTGCGTGGTGCCCACCACGATGTCTGCACCGCCCCCAGCGGCCGGGCCGCCGTCCCATTCGCCCGGGGCCTTGAGCACGCACAGCGCCAGCAGGTCGGCCGCCACGATGTAGGCCGCGCCCTTGTCATGCACCTTGCGGGTGTCTCCGTTGTCGGTGCTGATGCGGCCGCTGGTCGAGGGGTACTGGTCGAGCACGGCAAAGTAGTCGTCGCCGGCCAGCAGGCTGTCCCACTGCTCGGCGCTGTCGGCCAGCACCACCTCAATGCCCAGCGGTTCTGCGCGGGTGCGGATCACTTCGATGGTTTGCGGGTGCGCGTCGCCTGCGACGATGAAGCGCGAACCCTTGGCCTTGACTGAGCGCTTGGCCAGCGTCATGGCTTCGGCGGCCGCCGTGGCTTCGTCCAGCATCGAGGCGTTGGCAATGTCCATGGCTGTGAGGTCGGTCACCATGGTCTGGAAGTTCACCAGGGCTTCCATGCGCCCCTGCGAGATCTCGGCCTGGTAGGGCGTGTAGGCCGTGTACCAGGCGGGGTTTTCGAGGATGTTGCGCAGGATCACGCCCGGCGTGTGGGTGCCGTAGTAGCCCTGGCCGATGAAACTCTTGAGCAGGCGGTTCTGCGATGCAATCGCCTTGAGCTCGGCCAGCGCGGCGGCTTCGGTCACGGGCGCGGGCAGGTCCATGCCCCGGCTGCGTGCGATGGCGCGCGGCACGATGGAGTCGATGAGGGCGCGGCGCGAAGCCTCGCCGATCACCGACAGCATGTGCGCTTCGTCGGCCGCATCGATGCCGATGTGGCGGGGCTGGAATTCGGCGGCGTTCTCAAGGTCGCCGAGCGGCGGGGCAGATTGCATCAGCATGGTCGGACTACGGGCGGTAGGAACAGGGAGGTCAGGCGTTCTTGGCGAAGTCGGCGTAGGTGGTTTCGTCCATCAGGCCGTCGAGCTGGGCGGCGTCAGACAGCTTGACTTTGAAGAACCAGCCGGCGTTCAGCGGGTCGGAATTGGCCAAGGACGGATCGGCGCGCAGCGCCTCGTTCACTTCCACGATCTCGCCCGATACGGGCATGTACACGTCGGCCGCGGCCTTGACGGACTCCACCACACCCGCTACGTCGCCCTGGGCGAACTGCTTGCCCACTTCGGGCAGATCCACGAACACCACATCCCCGAGCGCGTCCTGCGCATGCACGGTGATGCCCACCACGGCAGCCGCAGCGTCGGCGGCGTTGATCCATTCGTGGTCCTTGGAAAACTTGACGGTCATGGTTGACTCCTGAAAAAAGAAAGGGGGGGCGTTCGCTGTAGCGGGCAGCCGGGTCGCACGCCCGGGCCGCGCGTGCTTCAGCCGCGGTAATAGTTGGCGGGCACGAAGGGCAGGGCGCGCACTTCCATGGGCACGGGCTTGCCGCGCACGAGGGCCTGCACGCGTGTGCCCAAAGTGGCATGTTCTGCGCTGACGTAGCCCATGGCCACGGGCTCGTTCACAGTGGGGCCCAGCAGGCCGCTGGTCACTTCACCAATGGGTTCGCCCGCCAGACTCTGCAGCGGCGTGTGCTCGCGCACGGGAATGCGCTCCAGCGCCACCAGGCCCACACGCTTGCGCGCTACCAAGGCCGGGTTGTCGAGCTGGGCCAGTACCTTGGCTGCGCCCGGGAAGCCACCCGCGCGCGCGCCGCCTGTGCGGCGTACTTTCTGGATGGCCCAGGTCAGGTTGGCTTCTACCGGGGTGGTGCCAGTGTCGATGTCGTTGCCGTATAAGCACAGGCCCGCCTCCAGACGCAGTGAGTTGCGGGCGCCCAGGCCGATCGGCTTGACCTCGGGCTGTGCGAGCAAAGCACGCGCCAAGGCCTCCGCCTGAGCAGCAGGCACAGAGATCTCGAAGCCGTCCTCGCCGGTGTAGCCGCTGCGCGTGATGAAGCACTGGGCGCCCGCGATCGTGAACGACGCGCCGGTCATGAATACCAGCTTTTCGACCCCCGCAGCCAGGCGGGCCAGGGCGGTCACGGCCTGCGGGCCCTGCAAGGCGAGCAGCGCCTGCTCGGGCATGGGAATGACTTCGCAGCGCTGGCCGATACGCGCCTGGATGTGCGCAATGTCGTCCACTTTGCAGGCGCCGTTGACGATGACAAACAGGTCCTCGCCACGGTTGACGAACATCAGGTCGTCGAGGATCCCGCCCTCATCGTTGAGCAGCAAGCCGTAGCGCTGTTTGCCCACCGGCAGACCCATCACGTCCACCGGCATCAGGCTTTCAAACGCCGCGGCGGCATCCGGGCCGACCAGGCGCAACTGGCCCATATGCGAGACGTCAAACAGCCCAGCCGCTTGGCGGGTGTGCAGGTGCTCGGCCATCAGGCCGGCTGGGTACTGCACCGGCATGGAATAGCCGGCAAACGGCACCATGCGCGCACCGAGTTCCAGGTGCAGTGCATTAAGCGGGGTGGTGAGCAGGGGGGCGGCTGGGGCGGTCAAGGCGAACTCCGGGCAAATGGGGGCTGCGACATGCCTGCCGCAGAATTTGCCCTGCTGTCCGCTTTACCTGAGAGATTCACCACAACGCCCTGGCTGGCCTGCGTGGCTTGCTCCTTCGGTGGATGGCGGGAAGACCGCCACCTCTCTCCAGCAAGGGAACGCCCGCATCCCTGCGGGCGGCTGCCAGTCCTTTTGCCTGAGCGTTCGGATGGTTCCTGCGCCTTCGGCGGTGCTGCGAGGCGTATTCATTGCCCGCTTTGCACTCTCTCCTGACGTAGCGCATTCTAACGGGTTTCGGCCGCAGACCTGCCCAACTGCTCGACAGGCGGCTGCTGTATGCGAAGCAGCCGGAACCGCAACGTTCGAATGACAAGCGCCCCGCGCTGGCGGTAACCAGCCGGGGCCCTGACATTTCCGGCGCTCCGGTAAGAGCGCCCTGATGCAGCAAATTGTGCGTCGATTGGGCTGGAATAATTTTCTCTTTTTCTTTAATTATCGAGAGAAATCAGGAAAATCATCTGTCAAACCACTGAACTCAGAAAGTTGGAACTCTATGGATCGGATAGACCGGAAGATTCTCGCGGTGCTGCAGGGCAACGCACGGGCCAGCCTCCAGGAGATCGGACAGGCGGTAGGCCTGTCGCCGTCGCCCTGCTGGGGCCGCATCCGCAAGATGGAGGAGGCCGGCGTGATCCAGGGCTACACCGTGCGCTTGAACCCTCAGGCACTGGATTTGCCGGACACAGTGCTGGTGCAGGTCACGCTCGACAGCCATTCGGACAACACGCTCGAAAAATTCGGTGAGACGTTGGCCAGCATTCCTGAAGTGATCGAGGCGCACTTGGTGTCGGGCGACTACGACTACCTGCTGCGCGTGGTGGTGAAGGACACGCGCGACTACGAGCGGCTGCTGCGCGAGAAGCTCTACAAGATCAAAGGGATTCGCCACAGCCGTTCCAGCTTTGTGCTGCGCACACTCAAGAAAGCCGACCTGCCGTTGTATGTGAGCTAAGGGGGTCACCGTGCCGATTGAACTTTCGAAAGTCGAACGCGCTCAGGCGGTGGCGTCGATCGAGCGCTACTTTGAGCAGGAACTCGAGCAGCGTCTTGGCAACATCGGGGCTGGGGCCTTGCTGGGCTTCTTTTTGCAGGAGATCGCGCCGCTGGTCTACAACCAGGCGGTGGCCGATGTGCAAGAGCGCTGGCTGCAGCGCGTCCAGGAACTGGATCTCGAAGTGCACGAAGAAGCATTCGGATACTGGCGCGACCGCAGGCGCTGAGATGTGGCCACCGCGGGCACAAAAAAAGCCCGCCAAGGCGGGCTTTTGAGGACGGCACGCGTGCGCCGCCGGGCTTACATGCCCGCGTAGTTCGGGCCACCGCCGCCTTCGGGCGTCACCCACACGATGTTCTGCGTCGGGTCTTTGATGTCGCAGGTCTTGCAATGCACGCAGTTCTGCGCGTTGATCTGCAGACGCTGCGCATTGCCGCCCTTGGCCTCGTCAGGCACGAATTCGTACACACCGGCCGGGCAGTAGCGCGATTCGGGGCCCGCATACTTGGCCAGGTTGATGTTCACCGGCACGCTGGCGTCCTTGAGCGTGAGGTGCGAAGGCTGCTGTTCTTCGTGGTTCGTGTTGCTGATGAACACGCTGGAGAGCCGGTCGAAGGTGAGCTTGCCGTCTGGCTTGGGATAGACGATGGGCTTGCACTCTGCCGCGGGCTTCAGATAGGCGTGATCGGGCTTCTCGCGGTGCAGTGTCCACGGAATGTGGCCGCGCAGCACGAACTGCTCGAAGCCGTTCATCAGCGTGCCGACCGTCAGGCCGTAACGGAACCAGTTCTTGAAGTTGCGGTCCTTGTTCAGCTCGGTGTAGAGCCAGCTCTGCTCGAACGCAGCCGGGTAGGCGCTCAGTTCGTCCTGCTGGCGGCCGGCGACCACAGCGTCGTAGGCGGCCTCGGCGGCCAGCATGCCGGTCTTGATGGCGGCATGGCTGCCCTTGATGCGGCTCACGTTCAGGAAGCCTGCGTCGCAGCCCACCAGTGCGCCGCCCGGGAACACCGTCTTGGGCAGCGCGTTGAGGCCGCTGGCATTGATGGCGCGCGCACCATACGACAAGCGCTTGGCCGTGATTTCGCCCTTCTCGTTCTCAAAGTAGTAGCGGATGTTCGGGTGCGTCTTCCAGCGCTGGAACTCTTCAAACGGGCTCAGGTAGGGGTTCGAATAGTTCAGGCCCGTGACAAAGCCCAAGGCCACCTTGTTGCCTTCGAGGTGGTAGAGGAAGGCGCCGCCATAGGTGTCGGACTCCATGGGCCAGCCTGCGGTGTGCATCACAAAGCCCGGCTGGTGCTTCTTGGGGTCGATTTCCCACAGTTCCTTGATGCCGATGCCGAAGCTCTGCGGATCGCGGCCTTCGTCGAGCTTGTAGCGGGCGATCAGCTGCTTGCCCAGGTGGCCGCGCGCGCCTTCAGCGAACACGGTGTACTTGCCCAGCAGCTCCATGCCAAGCTGGAAGTTCTCGGTCGGCTCGCCGTCCTTGCCCACGCCCAAGTTGCCGGTGGCCACACCGCGCACCGCACCTTTGTCGTCGTACAGCACTTCAGCGGCCGTGAAGCCGGGGAAGATTTCCACACCCAGGCCCTCGGCCTGTTCGGCCAGCCACTTCGTGACCGCACCCAGGCTGATGATGTAGTTGCCGTGGTTGTGCGCAAACGGCGGCAGGAACATGTTGGGCACGCGAAAGCCCGACTCTTCGCTCAGAAAGATGTAGGCGTCGTCGGTCACCGGCTGGTTCAACGGTGCGCCCTTGGCCTTCCAGTCGGGGATCAGCTCCGTCAGCGCCTTCGGGTCCATGATCGCGCCCGACAGAATGTGCGCGCCGGGCTCCGAGCCCTTTTCGAGCACCACCACCGACACGTCCTGGCCGCGCTCGGCTGCCAGTTGCTTGAGGCGGATGGCCGTGGACAGCCCGGCCGGTCCGCCACCCACCACGACCACGTCGTACTCCATGCTTTCGCGGGGGCCGTATTGGGCGAGGATTTCTTCGTGCGTCATGGTCGTCTCGTCGGGGCTAGGGTTTGATAATGCGTGGATTGTCTCCAGACCGCGCCAGTGGCGCCTGTCTGCCTGGCGACTGATTGTATTCAGGGAATCTGGACAATCGAACGACCGTTCTTTTTTTCTGTGGGGGTTCTCTAAAAATGGCGTACAGCATCGATTTGTCGGGCCGCGTGGCCTTTGTGACCGGCGCATCCAGCGGTCTGGGCGCGCAGTTTGCGCGCACGCTGGCCCGCGCGGGCGCGGGTGTGGTGCTGGCCAGCCGCCGGGTGGACAAGCTCAAGGACCTGCGCGCCCGCATCGAAGGCGAGGGCGGTGACGCCCACGTGGTTGAGCTGGATGTGACCAGCCACGATTCCATCAAGGCCGCCGTGGCCCACGCCGAGACCGAAATGGGTTCGATCGACATCCTGGTCAACAACTCTGGGGTCTCGACCACTCAGCGCATCCAGGACGTAGCCCCCGAGGACTATGACTTCATCTTCAACACCAACGTGAAGGGCGCTTTCTTTGTCGCGCAAGAGGTGGGCAAGCGCATGCTGGCGCGTGCCAAGGGCGCGGCACCGGGCAGCTTCACCGGGGGGCGCATCATCAACATCGCCTCGATGGCGGGCCTGCGCGTGCTGCCGCAGATCGGCGTGTACTGCATGAGCAAGGCCGCCGTCGTGCACATGACGCGCGCCATGGCCATGGAATGGGGCAAGTTCGGCATCAACGTCAACGCCATCTGCCCCGGCTACATCGACACCGAGATCAACCACCACCACTGGCAGACCGAGCAGGGCCAGAAGCTGGTGCAGATGCTGCCGCGCAAGCGCGTGGGCAGCCCGGAAGACCTGGACGCCCTGCTGGTGATGCTGGCCAGCGACCAGAGCCACTTCATCAACGGCGCCGTGGTGGCTGCCGACGACGGCTTTGCGATCTGAACGGAGGGCGTCGCGCCCCTGCGTGCGATCGACCGGCCGGGAGCACGCGGCATGAGCGGCCGCACCGACATCTACGTGCCCGCGCTGGATGCCGCCGCCGCGCGCCGCTGGGCCGTGGGCATTGCCTGCGGCCTGCTGGCCGGCGCGCTGTGGGGGCTAGTGTTTGTGGCCCCCCGCATGCTGCCCGGCGTGCCCTCGGTGGACCTGACCGCGGGCCGCTTTGTGAGCTACGGGGCCATGGCGGCGCTGGTGATGCTGCTGGGCCTGCGCACGCGCCGCCTGCCCAATGGGCGCGAGGCACTGGCCGCGCTGGGCCTGAGCGTGCTGGGCTTTACCGGCTATTACCTGCTGCTGGTGCTGGCGGTGCGCGATGCAGGCACTGAAATGCCTGCGCTCATCATCGGCACCATTCCGGTGTGGGTGATGCTGATGGGCAAGCCGCAGGGGCTGCGCTGGGCGGCGCTGCTGCCGGGTCTGGTGCTCACGGTGGCCGGGCTGGCCCTCATGGCGGGCGGTAGGTCCGGGGCACCGTCCGTTGACGGTGCGCACTGGGGCCGTGGTATCGCGCTGTCGGTGGCAGCGCTTGCGTGCTGGACGGCGTTTGCCGTGCTCAATGCCGCGTGGCTGCGGCGCAACCCGCAGGTCAGCGCGACCGATTGGGCCAACTGGCTGGGCGTGGCCACCGGGGTGGGCGGGCTGCTGCTGTGGTCGGTGGCCGGTTCTGCGCCCGCGCAGTTATCGGCCTTGCTTCAGGGGCCCCTGGGCGTCGGCTTTGTGGTGCTGGCCCTGGCGCTGGGCATCGGGTCGAGCTGGCTGGCCACTATTCTGTGGAACATCGCCAGCCAACGGCTGTCTGCCAGCCTGTGCGGCCAGCTGATCGTGAGCGAGACCCTGTTCGCGCTCGTGTATTCCTTCCTATGGGATGGCCAGTGGCCCACGCTGGCCCAGGCGGCCGCCGCGCTGCTGTTCACGCTGGGCATCCTCGCATCCATCAAGGCGCACCGATGAAGATCGAGATTCCTGAGCGCAAGTAGCTCGTGTACGAAACCCGCTTTCCGGTGCGCTGGGGCGACATGGACGCCATGGGCCATGTGAACAACACGGTGTATTTCCGTTACCTGGAAACCGCCCGCATCGACTGGATGCGCTCGGTGGGATGCGACCCGGCGCCGGGCGGCCAGGGCCCGGTGATCGTCAACGCCTTCTGCAACTTCTACCAGCAGTTCGCTTATCCCGACGAAGTGCTGCTCAAGCTGTACGTCAGCGACCCGGGCCGCACGACCTTCGAGACCTGGGGCACCATGGAGCGGGCGGACCGGCCCGGCGTGGTGTGCGCCGCGGGCGGCGCGACGACGATCTGGGTGGATTTTCCGCAGCAAAAAGCCATCGACCTGCCGGACTGGATGCGCGCACTGGTCAGCGGCTGAATCTGCGTTCTGCCGCGGATTGCATGCCAAATTGGCTGCTCGTGCTTGAAATCCAAGCACGAGCAGCTATCAAAACCATAGCAAATGGGTGGCCGGTTGCTCAGCGCGTGCGTGGCACGCGTCCCATGAGGAAGAACTCCGCATTGGGCTGCATCCCCGCAAAGCTGGCCATGCGGTTCGAAAGCCCGAAGAACGCCGTGATCGCGGCAATGTCCCAGATGTCTTCGTCGTCGAAGCCATGCGCGTGCAGGGCTGCAAAGTCGGCGTCTTCGATCTCGTGCGAGCGCTGGCAGACCTTCATCGCAAAGTCGAGCATGGCGCGCTGGCGCGGCGTGATGTCGGCCTTGCGGTAGTTCACGGCCACCTGGTCGGCCACGAGCGGCTTCTTCTCGTAGATGCGCAGCAGCGCCCCGTGGGCCACCACGCAGTACAGGCACTGGTTGGCCGCGCTGGTGGCGGTGACGATCATCTCGCGGTCGCCCTTGGTGAGCGAGCCTTCTTCCTTGAGCATCAGCGCGTCGTGGTACGCAAAAAACGCCCGCCATTCGGCCGGGCGGCGTGCAAACGCCAGGAATACGTTGGGGATGAAACCAGCTTTTTCCTGCACCTCCAGGATGCGCACGCGCAGGTCGTCGGGCAGGGTGTTCAGGTCGGGCAGGGGGTAGCGGGGGGCGGTCATGGAGTCTCCGGAAAACACGTGGGGATGCGCAGCCCTGCGGTGGGGCGGCGCTCCATCATAGGTCCGCACCCGCGTGCTGGCCTGCTGCCACGGCCCGCGCTACAGTGCCGCCGTTCGTCCCCATCCTTTGGAGTGCTTCATGTCTTCTGCATCGATTCCTTCTGCTGCCGAAACCAACCCCGATGTCCCTGGCAAGGACTACGAGCGCGGCTTGCAAATGCGCCGCCAGGTGATGGGCGACGACTTCGTGGCGGCCGCCCTGGGGGGCGCCACGGCATTCACCCAGCCCATCCAGGAGTACATCACGCGCAACGCATGGGGCGATGTGTGGCAGCGGCAGGGGCTGGACCTCAAGACGCGCAGTCTCATCACCGTGGGGATGCTCACGGCCCTGGGCAAGCAGCACGAACTGCGTGGCCATGTGCGCGGGGCGCTTAACAACGGTGCTACGGCGGCCGAGATCCAGGAGGTGCTGCTGCATGCCAGCATCTACTGCGGTCTGCCCTCGGCGGTGGAGGCGTTTCGCACCGCAGCCGAGGTGGTGGATGGCCCGCGCCAGGGCGGTTGAGCACAGGCGAGGGGCCTTGCCCTAGTTGCCCGCCAGCAGCTTCTGGATGAGGTCGGCCGTGGTCGAGGCGTTGTACTTGCGCATGAGCCGTGCGCGGTAGATCTCGACCGTGCGGTGGCTGATCTCCAGGGCCTTGCCGATTTCCTTGGAGGTCATGCCCTCCAGCAGCCGTGCGGCCACCTCACGCTCGCGGCCGGTGAGTTCGGCCTTCACCTGGCGCAGCGAGCTCAGGTCTTCAAAGCTCCAGATGCCCGATTCGTGCGGCGCTTCGCGGTTGAGGGCGCGCCCGGACACATGGCACCAGAACACCTCGCCGTTGGCCCGCTTCATGATGCGGTTGTCGGCATAGTGGCCCCGCGTGTTCAGGATGGGGGCCATGCGCGCACCCAGGCGCTCGTACTCGTCCACGCTGGGGTACAGAATGCGGAACGACTGGCCAATCAGCAGTTCGCGCGAGGCCCGGAACATCTCGCACACATGCTGGTTGCAGTCCACCATGATGCGGTTGCGCGAGATCACAAGCCCCACCGGCGCCATCTCGAAGGCCAGTCGGTAATCAACGTCCATAGTGCTAGTCTTTACGGAATACTACTTAGGCGGCTACGTAGTATCGTGCAGTCCATCCAACATTCGCAAGGAGAGCGTGGTGAACAAGTTGTATCCCTCGGCCACCGAGGCCCTCAAGGGCGTGGTGGCAGACGGCCAGTTGCTGGCCGTCGGCGGTTTTGGCCTGTGCGGCATTCCCGAGGCCCTGATCGATGCGCTGCGTGATGCGGGCGTGAAGAACCTGACGGTCATCTCCAACAACGCGGGCGTTGACGGCTTTGGCCTGGGCAAGCTGCTGGAAACACGCCAGATCAAGAAGATGATTTCGTCCTACGTGGGCGAGAACAAGGAATTCGAGCGCCAGTACCTGGCGGGCGAGTTGGAGCTGGAGTTCACACCCCAGGGCACGCTGGCCGAGAAGCTGCGCGCGGGCGGTGCGGGCATTCCGGCCTTCTTCACCAAGACCGGCGTGGGCACGGTGGTGGCCGAGGGCAAGGAACTGCGCGAATTCGACGGCGAAACCTACGTGATGGAGCGCTCGCTGGTGCCCGACGTGTCGCTGGTCAAAGCCCACCGGGCCGATCGCGCCGGCAACCTGCAGTTCCGCCTCACGGCGCGCAACTTCAACCCGGCTGCGGCCACGGCAGGCCGCCTGTGCATTGTGGAAGTCGAAGAAATCGTCGAGACCGGCAGCATTCCGCCCGACCAGGTGCACCTGCCCGGCATCTATGTGCACCGCATCGTGCACAACCCCCATCCCGAAAAGCGCATCGAAAAGCGCACCATCACGGAAAAAGCAGGAGTCTGAAATGCCTTGGAGTCAGGACCAAATGGCCGCGCGCGCGGCCCATGAGCTGGAAGACGGTTTCTACGTGAACCTGGGCATCGGCATTCCGACGCTGGTGGCCAACTTCGTGCCGGCCGACAAGGAAGTCTGGCTGCAGTCCGAAAACGGCATGCTGGGCATTGGCCCGTTTCCGAACGAGGACGAGGTGGACGCCGACCTCATCAACGCAGGCAAGCAGACGGTGACCACCATCAAGGGGTCGTCCATCTTTGGCAGCGACCAGTCGTTTGCCATGATCCGCGGCGGCAAGATCAACCTGTCCATCCTCGGGGCGATGCAGGTCAGCGCCAAGGGCGATCTGGCCAACTGGATGATCCCAGGCAAGATGGTCAAGGGCATGGGCGGTGCCATGGACCTGGTGGCAGGTGTCAAGCGTGTGATCGTGCTCATGGAGCACGTGGCGCGCAAGAAGGACGGCACCGAGGACCTCAAGATCCTGCCCGCCTGCACGCTGCCCCTGACGGGCGTGGGTGTGGTGGACCGCATCATCACCGATCTGGGTGTCATGGACGTCACACCCGAAGGCCTCAAGGTGGTGGAACTGGCACCGGGCGTGAGCTTTGAGTTCATCCAGTCGAAGACCGGCGTACCGTTGATCGCTCCCTGATCAGTCCCAGATCACGGCTTGATCGGCCTGGCCGCATGCAGGCCACGGCCCCAAAGCCCGCCAGGTTCTGGCGGGCTTTTCTTTTGCCGGCGGCGCAGTCGGGTGCGCTAGAGGCGCTGCAGGATCCAGTACTCGCCCGGCAAGGGCGTGCCCTCGTGCACCCGGATCGGTGCCGACACCTGGCGCACCACAGTCCATCCGTGGCGCTCTGCGAGCCCATGCAACAGGTCAGCGCTGTGGCTGTAGCGCAGACTGGGGAGCAGCCGCACGCCGGTTCCGCGGGCGCCAGCCTCCACGGTGAAGGCCAGCCAGCTGCCCGGTTGGGTGGCGCGGTGCAGCGCCTGGAACACTGCCTCCAGGGGCCCCACGTAGATGAACACGTCTGCCGCGACCACCAGGTCGTAAGGGAGCAGGCCAGGGGTCAGCAGGTGGGTGCACAGGTCGTCGGCGGCCAGCCGGTCGTACACCTGCGTGCGCTGCGCCTGCTCCACCATGGCGGGCGCCAGGTCGATGCCGGTCAGGTGGTCACAGCGCGCGCGCAGCAGCCGGCCGCACAGGCCGGTGCCGCAGCCTGCGTCCAGTGCGCGTGCAAAACGCTGCGCCGGGGTCGCCTCGGCGAGCAGCCGCATCAGCGTCTCGTGACCCTGGTACTGCAGCGTGCCCACCAGGTGCTGCTCGAAATCGGCGGCGTAGTCGTCAAACAGCGCGCGCACGTAGTCGGCGGGCGGGGTTGTGGTGGCGGCGGCATTCTCAAGCGCAGACAGATAGAAGTCCATGAGCACGGGGTCGGCGCCTGCATCGCGTGCCCTGCGGTAGCTGTCACGCGCTGCATCCCCCTGGCCCAGTTCGCGCTGCAGATCGCCCTGCAGCACCCACCAGTCTGCCGCTGCGTCTGCCCCCGCGGCCTGCAGTGCGCGTTGCGCCCAGGCCAGGGCTTCGGGCTGCCGCTGCAGGCGGGCCAGGGTGGCCGCCAGCTCCGCCATCGCCACCGGGTCTTGCGGGCCGCACCGCAAGGCGGCCTGCAGCGCGGTGCAGGCCTCGTCCCAGCGCTGCAGCGTTCGGCAAGCGCCCGCAAGCGCTCGCCATGCCATCACGTCGTCGGGCAAGGCCTGGGTGGCCGCCTGCAAGCAGGGCAGGGCATCCTCGGCGCGGCCCAGGTGCAGCCGCACAACGCCTAGATTGAGCAGTACCGAGGGCCTGCCCGGCGCAAGTGCCAGCGCCCGGGCAAAGCACTGCTCTGCCTGCGCCAAGCGCCGCGCTTCGAAGTGGGCGGCACCCTCTGTGAACGCTTCACGGGCCTGCGTAAGGGCTTCAGCGCTGGGGGGCGTGTCCATGGGGCTCAATATCCCTTGTAGCTGTGGTGAAATGCGGGGGCCTGCGCCCATCTGAGCAGGTTGTCTGCACGGCCCGCAGGGCCCCACAAGGAGGAAACCATGAAAGCAATTCTGTCGGTCGCGGCGCTGAGCCTGTGCCTTGCAAGCGGAGCCGCCTGGGCCGAAACAGCCCAGCAAAGCCTGATGGCGACCTGCAACGCCGAAGCCGCTGGCAAAAAGGGCGACGAGCGTAAGCAGTTCATGAGCGAGTGCCTGAGCGACAAGAAAAAGCGCCAGCAAGCCCGCATGAAGACCTGCAACGCCGAAGCCGCGGGCAAAAAGGGCGACGAGCGCAAGCAGTTCATGAGCGAGTGCCTCAAGGCGTCGTGATGTCCTCGCGCCCGGTCGGCTCCTGCGATCATGGAGTCGGAGGGCGTTCTGCGGATGCGCCGCCACGCGGCGCAAACAGATCCCAACAGGCGATGAACAGGGCCGCCACCGCCGGCCCGATCACAAATCCGGTGATACCAAAGAGCGACATGCCCCCGAGCGTGGAAATCAGCACCACGTAGTCGGGCATCTTGGTGTCCTTGCCGACCAGGATCGGGCGCAGGATGTTGTCGACCAAGCCGATCACGCCCACGCCGAAGGCCGTGAGCACCAGGCCCTGCCACACGGCACCCGTGGCCAGAAAGTAAATGGCCACCGGCACCCAAATGAGCCCCGCGCCCACCGCGGGCAGCAGCGACAGGAAGGCCATCAGCACGCCCCACAGCACTGGTCCCTGAATGCCCAAAACCCAGAAAATCATGCCGCCGAGGGCGCCCTGGGATGCTGCCACCACGATGTTGCCCTTGACCGTGGCCCGTATCACGGTCGCGAATTTGCTGACCAATTGCCGCTTGTGGAGCGTATCCAGTGGCGTGGCCTCGCCGATGCGCTGGATCAGGCCTGCACCGTCGCGCAGCAGAAAGAACAGCAGGTAGAGCATCACACCGAAGCCCACCAGGAACTCCAGTGTGTTCTGGCCAATGCTCAGCGCGCGGGTTGCGATGAACTGGCTGATCTGCACCGACACCGTCGAGAGCTTCTGCTGCAGCTGCGCCACGGTGGTCAGGTCAAAGCGGTCGAGCAGATTGGCCGCCCAGGTGGGCAGTGCCGCAATGATCTGCTGCAGGTACAGCCCGAAGTTGAGCTGGCCGGAGCGCATGCGTTCGTAGATCGTGGTCGCTTCCTGCAGCAGGGTCAGGGTGATCACGATGACCGGAATGATCACGATGACCAGGCACACGGCCAGGGTGCACAGCGCGGCCAGATTGGGCTTGCCCGGCATGCGGCGCAGCAGCCGCCGGTACAAAGGCGTGAACAAAATGGCGAGGACCACTCCCCAGAACACGGCGCCATGGAACGGCCAGAGAATGGCCCCAAAGGCCAGCGTGACCAGAATCAGCAGCAGCAGGAAGGTGCGGTTTTGCAGGGTGGATGGGCTCATGGGCATGCGCGTACGAACGATGTGCGCACTGTACGCGAGGCGGCTCGGCGCCTCCACCGGTGTTGCAGTGCAGTATCGATTCCTTGTCCCTGGGCGTTGGTGGGCCAGGGGAACGGTGGCACAATCGCGTCCGCAACCCGGCCCTTCCCAGCCACAGTCGCATCCGCCAACCGGTTCAGCCGTGTCGCGGAAGGTATCTCAACCAGCTAATGTTCCCTGCAGGGGAACGGAGGTCAGCGAAACATGAGCGAGACAAAATCCGTCTACGCCGCCTACCAGGGCAACACCTATCTCTTCGGGGGCAACGCGCCCTACGTCGAAGAGATGTACGAGAACTACCTCGCAAACCCTGGCAGCGTTCCCGATACCTGGCGCGATTACTTTGACGCGCTGCAGCACGTCCCAGCTGTGGACGGCTCCAACGCCAAGGACGTTCCGCACCTGCCGGTGATCAACGCCTTTGCCGACCGCGCCAAGCAGGGCGGCACCAAGGTGGTGATGGCCAGCGCCGACGTGGAGATGGGCCGCAAGCGCACCGCCGTGCAGCAGCTGATCGCCGCCTACCGCAATGTGGGCCAGCGCTGGGCCGACCTGGACCCGCTCAAGCGCGCAGAGCGCCCGCACATCCCTGAATTGGACCCGGCGTTCTATGGTTTCACCGATGCCGACCAGGAGACGGTGTTCGACACGAGCAACACCTTCTTCGGCAAGGATCGGATGAGCCTGCGCGAGCTTATCAATGCCCTGCGCGAGACCTACTGCGGCACCCTGGGCGTGGAGTACATGTACACCACCGACATGGCGCAAAAGCGCTGGTGGCAGCAAAAGCTGGAAAGCATCCGCAGCAAGCCGCAATTCAGCGCTGACAAGAAAAAGCACATCCTGGACCGCCTGACGGCCGCTGAGGGCCTCGAGCGCTACCTGCACACCAAATACGTCGGCCAGAAACGCTTCTCGCTCGAAGGGGGCGAGAGCTTCATCGCCGCGATGGACGAACTGATCCAGCAGGCCGGCGCCAAGGGTGTGCAGGAAATCGTGATCGGCATGGCCCACCGCGGCCGCCTGAACGTGCTGGTCAACACCCTGGGCAAGATGCCCAAGGACCTGTTCGCCGAGTTCGAACACACGGCTCCCGAAGACCTGCCCGCGGGTGATGTGAAGTACCACCAGGGCTTCAGCTCCGACGTGTCCACCCCTGGCGGCCCGGTGCACCTGTCGCTGGCTTTCAACCCCTCGCACCTGGAGATCGTGAACCCCGTGGTCGAGGGCTCGGTGCGCGCGCGCATGGACCGCCGTGGCGACCCCAAGGGCGCGCAGGTGCTGCCCGTGCTGGTGCACGGCGACGCGGCCGTGGGCGGCCAGGGCGTGAACCAGGAAACCTTGTGCCTGGCACAGACCCGCGGCTACACCACGGGCGGCACGGTCCACATCATCATCAACAACCAGATCGGTTTCACCACGTCGGACCCGCGCGACCTGCGCTCGACCACGTTCTGTACCGACATCTTCAAGATGGTCGAGGCGCCGGTGCTGCACGTCAACGGTGACGATCCGGAAGCCGTGGTGCTGGCCTCGCAGCTGGCTCTGGAATACCGCATGGAGTTCCGCGCCGATGTGGTGGTGGACATCACCTGCTACCGCAAGCTGGGCCACAACGAGCAGGACACCCCGAGCCTGACGCAGCCGCTGATGTACAAGAAGATTGCGCAGCACCCCGGCACGCGCAAGCTGTACGCCGACAAGCTGGCCGCACAAGGGCTGGGCGAGACGCTGGGCGACGAGATGGCCAAGGCCTACCGCGCTGCCATGGACGCCGGCAAGCACACGGTCGACCCGGTGCTGACCAACTTCAAGAGCAAGTACGCGGTGGACTGGTCGCCGTTCCTCGGCAAGAAGTGGACGGACAGCGCCGAAACCGCCATTCCGCTGACCGAGTGGAAGCGCCTGGCCGAGAAGATCACGACGATTCCACCCACGGTCACACCGCACCAACTCGTGAAGAAGGTGTTCGACGACCGCGCCGCCATGGGCCGCGGTGAAGTGAACGTGGATTGGGGCATGGGCGAGCACATGGCCTTCGCCTCGCTGGTGGCCAGCGGTTACCCGGTGCGCCTGTCGGGCGAAGACAGCGGCCGCGGCACCTTCACGCACCGCCATGCCGTGATCCATGACCAGAACCGTGAAAAGTGGGACACCGGCACCTACATCCCGCTGCAGAACGTGGCCGAGAACCAGGCACCGTTCGTGGTCATCGATTCCATCCTGTCGGAAGAAGCTGTGCTGGCCTACGAGTACGGCTACGCCTCGAACGACCCCAACACGCTGGTGGTGTGGGAAGCGCAGTTCGGCGACTTTGCCAACGGCGCGCAGGTGGTGATCGACCAGTTCATCGCCTCGGGTGAAGTGAAGTGGGGCCGCGTGAACGGCATCACGCTGATGCTGCCGCACGGCTACGAAGGCCAGGGCCCCGAGCACAGCTCGGCGCGCCTGGAGCGCTTCATGCAGCTGTCGGCCGATACCAACATGCAGATCTGCCAGCCCACCACGGCCAGCCAGATCTTCCACCTGCTTCGCCGCCAGATGATCCGCAACCTGCGCAAGCCGCTGGTCATCTTCACGCCCAAGTCGCTGCTGCGCAACAAGGACGCGACCTCGCCGCTGTCCGAGTTCACCAAGGGCGGCTTCCAGACGGTGATCCCCGAGCAGGACGAGGCCATCGTGAAGAAGGCCGACAAGGTCAAGCGTGTGATCGCCTGCTCCGGCAAGGTGTACTACGACCTGGTGAAAAAGCGCACCGAAAAGGGCGCCGACGACGTGGCCATCATCCGCGTCGAGCAGCTCTATCCGTTCCCGCATAAGGTGTTCGGAGCCGAGATCAAGAAGTACGGCAACGCGACCGAGATCGTGTGGTGCCAGGATGAACCGCAGAACCAGGGCGCCTGGTTCTTCATCCAGCACAACATCCACGAGAACATGCTCGAAGGCCAGAAGCTCGGCTACGCCGGGCGCGCCGCCTCGGCATCGCCGGCCGTGGGTTATGCCCACCTGCACCAGGAGCAGCAAAAAGCCCTGGTGGATGCCGCGTTCGCCAAGCTCAAGGGTTTTGTCCTGACCAAGTAAGGCTCACAACCCACATCCCGGAACAGAACAGAACCTTTCAAGAGAATTCACCATGGCTATCGTAGAAGTCAAAGTCCCCCAGTTGTCCGAATCCGTGGCCGAGGCCACGCTGCTGCAGTGGAAAAAGAAGCCCGGCGAGGCCGTCGCCATTGACGAAATCCTGATCGAAATCGAGACCGACAAGGTCGTGCTGGAAGTGCCCGCCCCCGCGGCAGGCGTGCTGGCCGAGCACGTGGTGACGGATGGCGGCACCGTGGTGTCCGACCAGGTCATCGCCAAGATCGACACCGACGGCAAGGGTGCCGCAGCAGCGCCCGCCGCTGCTGCTGCTCCGGCGGCAGCTCCTGCGGCAGCTCCTGCGGCAGCACCTGCAGCGGCCGGCGGCAGCAAGGCCGGCGTGGCCATGCCCGCCGCCGCCAAGCTGCTGGCTGACAATCAGCTCGCCGTGGGTGACGTGGCCGGCACCGGCAAGGACGGCCGCGTGACCAAGGGCGACGTGCTGGCCGCTGTGGCCGGTGGCGCCAAGGCCGCTGTGGCCGCACCCAGCGTGATCCCCACCGGTGTGCCCACCAAGGCATTGCCCCAGGTGGCGGCCCCCGTGGCATCGCCCGACTTGGGCGAGCGCCCCGAGCAGCGCGTGCCCATGAGCCGTCTGCGCGCCCGCGTGGCCGAGCGTCTGCTGCAGTCCCAGGCGACCAACGCCATCCTGACCACGTTCAACGAAGTGAACATGGCCCCGGTGATGGAGATGCGCAAGAAGTTCCAGGAGAAGTTCGAGAAGGAACACGGCGTGAAGCTGGGCTTCATGAGCTTCTTCGTGAAGGCCGCAGTCGCTGCGCTCAAGAAGTACCCGGTGCTTAATGCGTCGGTCGATGGCAACGATATCGTCTACCACGGCTACTTCGACATCGGTATCGCCGTGGGCTCGCCGCGCGGCCTGGTGGTGCCCATCCTGCGCAATGCCGACCAGATGAGCTTTGCCGACATCGAGAAGAAGATCGCCGAGTTCGGCCAGAAGGCCAAGGACGGCAAGCTGGGCATCGAAGAGATGACCGGTGGCACGTTCTCGATCTCGAACGGCGGCGTGTTCGGCTCCATGCTGTCCACCCCCATCATCAACCCGCCGCAGTCGGCCATTCTGGGCGTGCACGCGACCAAGGACCGCGCCGTGGTCGAAAACGGTCAGATCGTGATCCGTCCGATCAACTACCTGGCCATGTCGTACGACCACCGCATCATCGACGGCCGCGAAGCCGTGCTGGGCCTGGTGGCGATGAAGGAAGCGCTGGAAGACCCGTCGCGCCTGCTGTTCGACATCTGATTTCCGGATTGCGTTGACCCACCCGCGTGGCCCGGCCTCTGGTCCTGCCCGCCGGTGGGTTTTTCTCCAAAAGACTGAACGAGATTTCCCATGAGCAAGCAATTTGATGTGATCGTGATTGGTGGTGGCCCCGGTGGCTATGTCGCCGCCATCCGGGCCGCCCAACTGGGCAAGAACGTGGCCTGCATCGACGAGTGGAAGAACGACAAGGGCGGCCCTGCGCCCGGCGGCACCTGCACCAACGTGGGTTGTATTCCCTCCAAGGCGCTGCTGCAGTCGTCCGAGCATTTCGAGCATGCCAACCACCACTTCGCCGACCACGGCATCTCGGCCAAAGACATCAAGATCGATGTGGCCAAGATGATCGGCCGCAAGGACGCGGTGGTGAAGCAGAACAACGACGGCATCCTGTACCTCTTCAAAAAGAACAAGGTCAGCTTCTTCCACGGCCGTGGTTCGTTCGTGAAAGCGGTCGATGGCGGCTACGAGATCAAGGTGGCCGGCGCCACCGAGGAAACGCTGGTCGGCAACCAGATCATCGTGGCCACGGGCTCCAACGCCCGCGCGCTGCCCGGGGTGCCGTTTGACGAAGTGAACGTGCTGTCGAACGACGGCGCGCTGCGCATCGGTGCCGTGCCCAAGAAACTGGCGCTGATCGGCTCGGGCGTGATCGGCCTGGAGATGGGCTCGGTCTGGCGCCGCCTGGGGGCCGAGGTGACCATCCTCGAAGGCCTGCCCACCTTCCTGGGTGCGGTGGACGAGCAGATCGCGAAGGAAGCCAAGAAGGCGTTTGACAAGCAGGGCCTCAAGATCGAGCTGGGCGTGAAGGTCGGCGAAGTCAAGACCGGCAAGAAGGGCGTGAGCATTGCCTACACCAACGCCAAGGGCGAGGCGCAGCAGCTCGATGCCGACAAGCTGATCGTCTCCATCGGCCGCGTGCCCAACACCATCGGCCTGAACGCCGAAGCCGTGGGCCTGCAGCTGGGCGAGCGTGGCGAGATCGTGGTGGACGGCGACTGCAAGACCAACCTGCCCGGCGTGTGGGCGGTGGGCGACGTGGTGCGCGGCCCCATGCTCGCGCACAAGGCCGAGGAAGAGGGCGTGGCCGTGGCCGAACGCATTGCCGGCCAGCACGGGCATGTCAACTTCAACACCATTCCCTGGGTGATCTACACCAGCCCCGAGATTGCCTGGGTGGGCCGCACCGAGCAGCAGCTCAAGGCCGACGGCGTGAAGTACAAGGCGGGCACCTTCCCGTTCCTGGCCAACGGCCGTGCACGCGCGCTGGGCGATACGACCGGCATGGTCAAGTTCCTGGCCGATGCGGCCACGGACGAGATCCTGGGCGTGCACATCGTGGGTCCGATGGCCTCCGAACTGATCGCCGAAGCCGTGGTGGCCATGGAGTTCAAGGCCAGCGCCGAAGACATCGCGCGCATCTGCCACGCCCACCCGTCCCTCTCGGAAGCCACCAAGGAAGCGGCTCTGGCCGTGGACAAGCGCACGCTGAACTTCTAAGCGCTTGAGGTGAAAATGGCTGCTCGTGCTTGAAAGTCAAGCACGAGCAGCTATTGTTTTTATAGCATTCAGGAATCTGCGCCGTGAACGTCCGACAGGCTTACGAGGCCGAGCTCCAGGCCAAGGGTTTCAAGAGCGATCCGGCCCAGCTGCGCGCCGTGGAGGCGCTGGAGCGCTGCGCCAGTGAATGGGCCGCCTACAAACAGCGCCGCTCGAACGCGCTCAAGAAGCTGCTCAACCGGCCCGAAATTCCGCGCGGCGTGTACATGTACGGCGGGGTGGGGCGGGGCAAGAGCTTCCTGATGGACTGCTTCTTCAACGCCGTGCCCCTCAAGCGCAAGGTGCGGCTGCACTTCCACGAATTCATGCGCGAAGTGCACCGCGAGCTGGCCGCGCTGCAGGGCACGCAAAACCCGCTCGACGTGCTGGGCGCGCGCATCGCCAAGCGCTACAAGCTCATCTGCTTCGATGAGTTCCATGTGGCCGACATCACCGATGCGATGATCCTGCACCGCCTGCTGGTGGCGCTGTTCGACAACGGCGTGGGGTTCGTCACCACCTCCAACTTCCAGCCCGACGGGCTCTACCCCGACGGCCTGCACCGCGACCGCATCCTGCCCGCGATTGCGCTGCTCAACGAGCGCATGGAAGTCGTCAACGTGGACAACGGCACCGACTACCGCCGCCGCACGCTGGAGCAGGTCAAGCTCTACCACACGCCGCTCGGCCCCGAGGCCGACGCCGCTATGGGCGCGGCCTTCGACCAACTGGCCGAGGTGCGCGACGAAGACCCGGTGCTGCACATCGAGGCGCGCGAGATCCAGGCCCGCCGCAAGGCTGGGGGCGTGGTGTGGTTCGACTTCAAGACGCTGTGCGGCGGCCCGCGCTCGCAGAACGACTACCTGGAGATCGCCACACAGTTCCACACGGTGCTGCTGTCCGACGTGCCCTACATGCCGGTGAGCATGGCCTCGCCCGCGCGGCGATTCACCTGGCTCATCGACGTGCTGTACGACCGCCGCGTCAAGCTGATTTTGTCGGCGGCCGTGCCGCCCGAGCAGCTCTACACCGAAGGGCCGCTGTCGCACGAGTTTCCGCGCACCGTCTCGCGGCTCAACGAGATGCAGTCCAAGGAATTCCTGGCGCTGGAGCGGCGCATGGTCGATACGGGGCTGACGTGATGCACATGCGGATCTGGCGCGCCGCGGCTGTCTGGTGGCTCTGTGGTATGGCAGGCCTGTGGGCACTGGCCAACGGTGTGGCCGCTGCTGCGGTTGTGCATGCCGAGCCTGCCGCGGCAGTGGCCCATTCTGAAGCGTCGGCCGCGGAGGCTGCGCGCAAGGCCCAGGCGGCGGCGCGCGGCCTGGAGCGCCAGGCGATTGCCGAGGAGCGCACACGCTTGCAACAGCGCCAGACCGCTGCGCAGGCCGAGTGTTACCAGCGATTTGCGGTCGAGGACTGCCTGCGCCGCGCCCGCACAGAGTTCCGCGAAGGTGACAGCGCCCTGCGTGCCCGAGAGCTGGAGCTCAACGATGCCGAGCGCAAGGACAAGGCGGCGGCACGCGAGGCACTGATTGAACAGCGTCGTCGCGAGAGTCCTCCGGCAGCGGCCTCCGCACCGCAGACCATCCTGCGGCAGAGCACCACGGCCGAGCAGTTGAACCAGCGCGAGCAGCAGGCGCGGGAGCGCGCACGCGAACAGCAGCAGCGCGCGGCAGTGCAGGCTCAGGAGCAGGCGCAGCGCGAGAAAGATCAATGGCAGCGGGCCCAGCAGGCCCGAGAGAGGCAAGCCGAGCGCGAGAAAGCCTTGCAGGAGCGGCAGGCGCGCCAGCAGCGGCAGGCCTCAGAAGATGCTGCGAGTGGCCGCACGCCTGCAGCACCCCTGCCAACGGCGACGCGCTAAGGCGCGGTGGGCCCCCTGGGCCGAGTGCGGAGCAGCCTGCCAGTCGCTGCGTCACCCACGACGGACCGCAGGCCGCTCACGGGCGCGTCGCGCCCGTGGGTTGCGGCGTCAGGGACGCCAGCGGTGGAATCTTCTTTTCCTCGACCAGCGTTTCCATCTTCACGATCACCAGCGACAGGTTGTCGCCGCCGCCTCGTGCGCGCTGCCGTGCCTTTTCGATCAGGAACTCCGTGGCTTCGCGCGGTGAGAGCGATTCCAGCACCGACCCCAGCTCAGCCGGAGAAAAGTAATGCCACACGCCATCGCTGCAAGCCATGAGCACGTCGCCGGGTTGCAGTTGCGGGATCAGGTGCGCCGTGGCCGGAGGATCACTTTCCGTGCCCAGGCAGCCGATCAGGATGTTGGAGTGCGGGTGGTTGGTGGCTTCGGCTTCGGTCAGTTCACCACGGTCGACCAGGGCCTGCACATACGAGTGGTCGTTCGTACGGTGCACCAGCCGCGAGCCCTGGAAGTGGTAGATGCGCGAATCGCCGGCGTGCACCCAGTGGCAATCGCCTCGCGGGTTAATGAGAAAAGCGGCCAGGGTGCTGTGCGGCTCCTGTTCTGCCGAGATGGCCGTCAGCCGGATCACGATGTGCGACTCCTGCACGATTGTGCGCAGCAATGCCGCCGGATCGTCGGTTTCGGGCGAGTAGCGCTCGAACAGCTGGCGTGCGGTCAGCATCACCTGATCCGACGCCTTGCGCCCGCCACTGCGTCCGCCCATGCCATCGGCCACCACCCCCAGCACGCAGCCGTTGTAGCGCGGGTGCGCGATCAGGGCCACCTGGTCCTGCTGGTATTCGCGGTCACCCTTGTGGATACCGGTCGATGCGATAAGGCGAAACGCTTTGGTCATGGTGCTCGTATGGGAACCAACGGCGCCGGTCGTGCCCGGTCGCCTGGCAGCGTATTATGGGCGGCGGCTGGCGGCTTGTGTCGGCCGCTTGACCCGTCTGGCCCCCGCCGACGGCCCCTGGTCTGTCTTCCAGCCCTCGCGGGGCGCTGCTGCGCTGTCGCCACGTCCTCCATGTTCCGCAGCGGTTTCGTGTGCAAGAGTTTGTGACGGCAACCCACTCCATGGCACCCGAGGCCACCCCCAGCTTGGCCGATGCCGTTTCTGCGGCGTTCGCCCCTCACGGGCGGCTGGCTGCGGCCGAACCCGCCTATCGCCCGCGCGCAGGGCAGCAGACGATGGCGCAGGCGGTGGCCGCGACCATTGCCGATGCTGGCTGTCTGGTGGTCGAGGCGGGCACCGGCATCGGCAAAACCTATGCATACCTTGTGCCGGCGTTGCTGAGCGGGCAGCGCGTGCTGATCTCTACGGCCACCAAGGCGCTGCAGGACCAGTTGCGTGGGCGTGACATTCCCCATCTGGCCCAGGTGCTCGGACTGCCCCTGCGACTGGCCATGCTCAAGGGGCGCAACAGCTATCTGTGCCTCCATCGCCTTCAGCAAGCGCTGGAGTCTGGCGATGCGTTGCCGCCTGCATACCGGGCCCCTTTGGCGCAAGTGCACCGCTGGTCGTTGCACACGCGCAGCGGCGATTTGGCTGAGCTTCCTGCGCTCGACGAACGCTCACCGCTGATCCCCTGGATCACGTCCGACCGCGACAACTGCCTGGGCATGGCCTGCGGCCACTGGCAGCGCTGTCACGTCAATGTGGCCCGGCGGGAGGCGCTGGAGGCGGATGTCGTCGTCACCAACCACCACCTGTTCTTTGCCGACCTCGCGGTGCGCCATTCGGGCATGGCCGAGCTGCTGCCCACGGTGCAGGTCCTGGTGTTCGATGAAGCCCACCGTCTCAACGACACCGGGGTGCAGTTTCTTGGGCAACAAGTGAGCACCGGGCAATGGCTGAGCCTCGCGCGCGACGCCCGTCTGGCGGTGCATGCCCACGCGCGCGGCCTGGCGCAGGTCGAAATCGCTGCGCGCGAACTGGAGCACGCCGCGCAGGCGCTGCGCCAGCTGTGTGGGGCCGGGCCCACGGCGCAGTTGCGCTGGGCCTGGCAGGGCGACGCTCCGGACGAGGTGGCGCCGCATGCGTGGGCCGAATGCCTGACGGCGGGGGCGGCTGCCTGTGGCCAGGTGCACGGTGCATTGCAAGCGGTTGTCGGGATGCACCCGGAGTTGGCTCGCGTGGCCGAACGCGCCTCTCAGCTGCACCAACGCGTCGAACAGATGCGCCTGCCACCGGCACCGGGTCAGGTGCGCTGGGTGGGCGTGGAGTCTGGGGTGCGGTTGGTAGAGTCTCCGCTGGACGTGGCGCAGGCCTTGTCGGCACAGGTGTGGGGTGTTGCCCCAGCGTTGCCGGGTGCCGGTGACTCTGCGCCGGCGGGCATGGGGGAGCCGGCTGCCAATGTTCTGGAGCGCTCTGCTCGCCATCGACAGGCCTGGGTGTTCACCTCGGCCACGCTGGGCGACGAGCCAGGGCTGCGATGGTTCACCGAGCGTTGCGGGTTGGAGGGCGCACACATTCTGCAGGTGCCCAGCCCTTTCAATTACGCGCAGCAGGGGGCCTGGTACGTGCCCGATGCGCTGCCGTTGCCGGCGGATCCGGGCCACAGCGCGGCGTTGGCGCACTGGGTTGCGCCAGTGGCCGAAGCCCTGGGTGGCCGCACGCTGGTGCTCACCACCACCACGCGCGCGTTACACGCAGTAGCCGCTGCGCTGCGCCAGCGCTGGCGCGGATCAAGCCCGCTGCAGGTGCTGGTGCAGGGCGAGGCCAGCAAGCGGGAACTGCTGGCGCGTTTTCGGCGCAGCGGGGGCGGGCTGGTGCTGGTTGCCACCGCCAGCTTCTGGGAGGGGGTGGATGTCCCCGGGGATGCACTGCAGTGCGTGGTGATCGACAAGCTGCCGTTTCCCCCGCCGGGCGACCCGCTGGTAGAGGCGAGGGTGCGACAGATTGAAGCGCGCGGGGGCAGGGCGTTCAGCGACCATGCGCTGCCCGAGGCGGCAGTAGCCCTCAAACAGGGCGCAGGCCGACTAATCCGGCATGAAGACGACCGCGGACTGCTGGTGATTGGCGACCGCCGTCTGCTCACGCAGTCGTACGGCCCACGCCTGTTGGCGGCGCTGCCGCCCATGCGGGCGCTGCAGTCCGAGGCGGCATTTCAGGAAGCGCTGGCAGCGATTACCAGAACTTCCACCACGGATCGGTCCGGCCCTTGACCACCCCGCGCAGGTAGTCGCTGTTCGGGTACGAGCTTTCGAGCACGCGGCGCGCATCGTCCCGCAGCTGCGTCATGCCCAGCTTGTCGTACGACTGCACCAGGATGAACAGCGCCTCTTCGAGCGCCGGCACTGCCTGATAGTCGGCAAGCGCCACCTGCGCACGGCCGATGGCGGCCACATAAGCGCCGCGCTGGTAGTAATAGCGGGCTACATGCACCTCGTACTGCGCGAGCGAGTTCACGATGTAGGTCATGCGCTGGCGCGCGTCCTGGCTGTAGCGCGAATCCGGGAAACGCGTCACCAGCTCCGAGAACGCCTCAAACGATTCCTTGGCGGCCTTTTGATCACGCTCCGACAGGTCTTGGCGCGAAAGGAAGGAGAACAGCCCCAGGTTGTCGTTGAAGTTGACCAGGCCCTTGAGGTAGAGCGCGTAGTCGATGGCTGGGCTGGCCGGATGCAACTTCATGAAGCGATCGAGTGTGGCGATGGCCTGGGCCTTCTCGCCCGCCTTGTACTGGGCATAAGCCTTGTCCAGCTGGGCCTGCTGGGCCAGTGGCGTGCCTGCGGCTCGGCCCTCGAGCTTTTCGAGCAGCGGTACGGCCTTGTCGTAGCCGCCGCTGTTGATCTCGTCCTTGGCTTCGGAGTAGATGCGGTTGGGGCTCCAGCCGGCGGTCTTGTCGTCTGGCGTGCTCGAGCAGCCGGCCAGCAGGGCGGCGGCAAGGGCAGTGCACACAACGGGAGAGAGGCTGCGGGACATGGCGAAGGCTTTCGGTACGTCGGACAAGGGGCTCGGAGGGCCGCGCCGTGCCGCGGGTGCGTGCACGGGCCGGGGCCGGGCGAATCCGGCTCATTGTAGCGAGGCGATCCCCCGCCAAGGCCCGTCAGAAGGCGAGACCATGGTGGGCCTCTTTCTACAATGCGGGCCATGTTTGTTCACCTGCGCCTGCACACCGAGTTTTCCGTGGTTGACGGAACGACGCGGATCGACGAGGTGGTCAAGGCGGCGGCCAAAAACCGCCAGCCCGCCCTGGCCATCACCGACCTTAACAACCTCTTTGGCGCCATCAAGTTCTACAAGGAATGCCGCGGCAAAGGTGTCAAACCTTTGCTGGGCGCCGAGGTGCTGCTGGAGGCCGAGGCCACCGGCGGCCCCGCGACGCGCCTGCTGCTGCTGGTGCAAAGCCGGCAGGGATATTTGAACCTGTCGGAGCTGCTGGCGCGGGCCTGGACCAGCAATGTGCTGCGCAACCAGGCCGTCTGCACCTGGGACTGGTTGGCCGAACTGCACGATGGCCTCATTGCGCTGTCGGGCGCTCAGGCTGGGCCGCTGGGCGCTGCGCTGTTGCGCGAAGACGGGGCTGCGGCCTCCGCCACGGCGCTGCGCCTGGCGGGTCTTTTTCCGCACCGCTTCTACATCGAACTGCAGCGGGCGGGCCGCCCCGACGACGAGGCCCATGTGGTGGCCGCCGTGCGTCTGGCGTCGCGCCTGGGCCTGCCGGTGGTGGCCACGCACCCGGTGCAGTTTCTGGGGGCCGACGACTACGAGGCCCACGAGGCCCGGGTGTGCATCGCGGAAGGCGAGATCTTGGCCAACCCGCGCCGTGTGCGGCGCTTCACGCGCGAGCAGTACTTCAAGTCGGTCGAACAGATGCAGGCGCTGTTTGCCGATGTGCCCTCTGCCCTCGAAAACACGGCAGAAATCGCGCGTCGTTGCAGCCTCACGCTGGTGCTGGGCAAACCGCAATTGCCCAACTACCCGACGCCGGGCGGCATGCCCATGGACGCGTACTTCCGGCAGGCCTCGTTCGAGGGCCTGGAAGAGCGTCTGGCCTTGCTCTACCCGAACGAGGCCGAGCGAGACCGCCAGCGGCCGCGCTATGTGGAGCGGCTGGAGTTCGAGATCGGCACCATCCTCAAGATGGGTTTCCCGGGTTACTTCCTGATCGTGGGCGACTTCATCAACTGGGCCAAGAACAATGGCTGCCCCGTGGGGCCAGGCCGCGGCTCCGGGGCTGGATCGCTCGTGGCCTATGCCCTCAAGATCACTGACCTCGACCCGCTCGAATACAACCTGCTGTTCGAGCGCTTCCTGAACCCGGAACGCGTGTCGATGCCCGACTTTGACATCGACTTCTGCCAGGCCAACCGGGATCGGGTGATCGACTATGTCAAAGAGAAGTACGGCAAGGACGCCGTGAGCCAGATCGCGACCTTCGGCACCATGGCCGCCAAGGCGGCCATCCGCGACGTCGGCCGCGTGATGGACATGAGCTACACGTTCTGCGACGGCATTTCCAAGCTGGTGCCTGCAAAGCCCGGCATGTCGTACACGTTGCAGTACCCGCCCAACCCCAAGAAGGAGGGCGACAAGAACAACTATGCACTCGAACTGGAGCCGCTGCTGGCCGAGCGCGTTGAAAAGGAAGAAGACGTACGCACCGTCATCGAGATGGCGCAAAAGCTCGAAGGCCTGACACGCAACATCGGTATGCACGCCGGGGGCGTGCTGATTGCGCCGGGCAAGCTCACTGACTTTTGCCCGTTGTACCAGCAGCCGGGCAGTGAATCCGCTGTGAGCCAGTATGACAAGGACGATGTGGAAGCCATCGGCCTGGTGAAGTTCGACTTTCTGGGGCTGGCCACGCTGACCATCCTGGAGATTGCGCGCGAATTCATCATGAAGCGCCACAAGGGCCAGGAGGACTTCGCTTTCGAGAGGATTCCGCTGGACGATGCCCCCACCTACCGGCTGTTCTCCGAGGGCAAGACGGAAGCGGTGTTCCAGTTTGAAAGCCGTGGCATGCAGGGCATGCTCAAAGAGGCGCGTCCAAGCCGGCTGGAGGACCTGATTGCGCTGAACGCGCTGTACCGCCCCGGCCCCATGGACCTGATTCCGAGCTTTGTGAACCGCAAGCACGGCAAGGAAGAGGTGATCTATCCCCATCCCTTGGTGGAGCCCGTGCTGGCGGAGACCTACGGGATCATGGTCTACCAGGAACAGGTGATGCAGACCGCCCAGGTGCTGGGCGGCTACAGCCTGGGCGGTGCCGACATGCTGCGCCGGGCCATGGGCAAGAAAAAGCCTGAAGAAATGGCCCAGCACCGCGAGATCTTCCGCAAGGGTGCGGCAGAGAAGGGCATCAGTGAGGCCAAGGCCGACGAGGTCTTTGACCTGATGGAGAAGTTCGCGGGCTACGGCTTCAACAAGTCGCACGCAGCCGCGTATTCGCTGCTGGCTTACCACACGGGCTGGCTCAAGGTGCATTACACGGCCGAGTTCTTCTGCGCGAACATGACCGTGGAAATGGACGACACCGACAAGCTCAAGGTGTTGTTCGAGGATGCAACCAAGCACTTCGGCCTGACGTTCGAGGCGCCGGACGTGAACCGCGGCATGTACCGGTTCGAGCCCGTAACCGACAAAGTCATCCGCTACGGGCTCGGGGCTGTCAAGGGCACCGGCCAGCAGGCGATCGAGGCTATCATCGCGGCGCGTGAAGGCCGCGGCGAGGGCCCGCTTGGCAGCACCGCCGGGCCTTTCAAGAGCTTGTTCGACTTCTGTGTGCGCGTAGACCGCCAGCGCATCAACAAGCGCACGGTGGAGGCGCTGATCAAGGCTGGCGCGTTCGACAGCCTGCACCTCAACCGCGCGGCCCTGGTCGCGTCGATCGACCGCGCCTTCGACTTCGCTGCCGCCACCCACGCCAACCAGAACCAGGGCGGGCTGTTCGACATGTTTGGCGACGATGCCCACGGATCGAGCACGCAGGAGCCCGACCTGGTGGACGTGACGCCCTGGGGCATCAAGGAACGGCTCACGCAAGAGAAGACGGCCATTGGCTTCTACCTCTCGGGGCACCTGTTTGACGAGGTGGCACACGAGGTGCGGCGTTTTGTGCGCACGCCCATCGACGAACTGGTGGACAGCCGCGACACCCAGGTGGTGGCGGGCATCGTGAGCGACCTGCGTGTCATCAACGGCCAGCGCGGCAAGCTGGCGCTTTTCAAGCTCGACGACAAGTCGGCCACCATCGAGGCCTCGGCCGACGAAGCGCTGCTCGGCCAGTGCAAGGCCTTTCTCAAGGACGACGAGTTCGTGGTGCTGTCGGGCCGCCTGCAGCTCGACCACTTCAGCGGCGGCCTGCGCCTCAAAGCCCAGCAGGCCTGGGATCTGGCCGGTGCGCGCGCCCGCTTTGGCAAATACCTGTACGTGCCGGTGACCGAGCGCAAGCCGGAGCTGGGGCGGCTGCTGACCGAGTTTCCGCCGCTGCGCGAACCCACGGATGAGGGCGACCTGCTGCACGGCCTGCGTGTGCGCATGGGGCTGCGCTGTACGGACACGGACGGTACGGCTGCGCAGGCCGAAGTGCAGCTGGGTGAGGCCAGCCGCTTCTATCCGACCGATGCCGCCCTGGCGGCCTGGCGTGCCGCGGCGGGTTCCGAAGGCGTGGCGGTGGTCTACGAGTGAGGGGCTTTGCTGCGCATGGGGGCTTCGGGCAGGATCAGGCATCGGCTCCGGTGCGCTGGTCCCCGCGAATCTGCGGTGGTGGAGCCGCCAGAGGCTGCTGGCGCAGGGGCTGCCAGCACAGCCGCTGAAACGCTGCACGCTGGTCTTGAAAAATACCGCGCCAACGTCAGATTTCTTGGGCGGCAGGGCGTCATGCGGGTCGCTAGAATGAAATTCATGGCAACAACACCACCTTCCCAGCCCCCCGTGCCGACCCCGGGCCGGCCCGCGTCGGACGATGGCGGATCGGTCGTGCTCGAACGGCGCACCCAGCGCGTCGAACCCCCGAAGATGTACCAGGTGGTCATGCTCAACGATGACTACACCCCGATGGAATTTGTCATCGTGGTGCTGCAGGAGTTCTTCAGCAAGGACCGGGAAACCGCCACCCAGATCATGCTCAAGATCCACCTGGACGGCAAAGGCGTGTGCGGGGTGTATCCGCGCGACATCGCCGCTACCAAGGTCGAGCAGGTGCTCGGCGCTGCGCACAAGGCGGGGCATCCGCTGCAATGTCTGAGTGAACCGGTTGAATAAACGGTTATCGGACCCGAACTACAGTTACCTTTCCCACGCAAGCACAAAGGAGTTCACATGATTGCCCAGGAACTGGAAGTCAGCTTGCACATGGCCTTTGTCGAGGCCCGTCAGCAGCGCCACGAGTTCATCACCGTGGAGCATCTGTTGCTTGCACTGCTTGATAACCCCAGCGCAGCCGAAGTGCTGCGCGCATGCTCGGCCAACATCGACGACCTGCGATCGTCTCTGACCAACTTCATCAAGGACAACACGCCCCAGGTGGCGGGCACCGACGAGGTGGACACCCAGCCCACCCTGGGTTTCCAGCGCGTGATCCAGCGCGCCATCATGCACGTGCAGTCCACCGGCAACGGCAAGAAGGAAGTCACGGGCGCCAACGTGCTTGTGGCCATCTTCGGCGAGAAGGACTCGCACGCCGTGTACTACCTGCACCAGCAGGGCGTGACGCGACTGGACGTGGTCAACTTCATCGCCCACGGCATCCGCAAGGGCGAGCCGCCCGAGCCCGCCAAGTCCGAAGGCCAGGCCGAGGGCGAGGAGGGCGCAGCCGGTGGCGAGCGCAATGAAAAGGCTTCGCCGCTGGAGCAATACACGCAAAACCTCAACCAGGCCGCCAAGGAAGGGCGTATCGATCCGCTGATCGGGCGCCACTACGAGGTGGAGCGCACGATCCAGATCCTGTGCCGCCGCCGCAAGAACAACCCGCTGCTGGTGGGCGAGGCGGGCGTGGGCAAGACGGCGATTGCCGAGGGCCTGGCCTGGCGCATCACCCAGGGCGATGTACCCGAGATCCTGGCCGAGGCCACGGTGTACTCACTCGACATGGGTGCACTGCTGGCCGGCACCAAGTACCGGGGCGATTTCGAGCAGCGCCTCAAGGGCGTGCTCAAGAGCCTCAAGGACAAGCCGCACGCCGTGCTGTTCATCGACGAGATCCACACCCTGATCGGTGCGGGCGCAGCTTCGGGCGGCACGCTCGATGCGTCCAACCTGCTCAAGCCGGCGCTCTCCAGCGGCCAGCTCAAGTGCATCGGCGCGACCACCTTCACCGAATACCGCGGCATCTTCGAAAAAGACGCGGCGCTGTCGCGGCGCTTCCAGAAGGTGGACGTGGTCGAACCCAGCGTGGCCGAAACCATCGACATCCTGAAGGGCCTCAAGAGCCGCTTCGAGGAGCACCACAGCGTCAAGTACGCGGCCGCTGCGCTGCAGGCTGCGGCCGAGCTGAGCGCCAAGTACATCAACGACCGCCACCTGCCCGACAAGGCCATCGACGTGATCGACGAGGCCGGTGCGGCGCAGCGCATCCTCACGCCGTCCAAGCGCAAGAAGACCATCGGCAAGGCCGAGATCGAAGAGATCGTGGCCAAGATCGCGCGCATTCCGCCCGCCAATGTCTCCAACGATGACCGCAGCAAGCTGCAGACGCTGGAGCGCGACCTCAAGAGCGTGGTGTTCGGGCAGGACAAGGCGCTCGAAGTGCTGGCCTCGGCCGTCAAGATGGCGCGCTCGGGCCTGGGCAAGGGCGACAAGCCGATCGGCTCCTTCCTGTTCAGCGGCCCCACGGGCGTGGGCAAGACCGAAGCGGCCAAGCAGCTCGCCTACATCCTGGGCATCGAGCTGATCCGCTTCGACATGTCCGAGTACATGGAACGCCACGCGGTCAGCCGCCTGATCGGTGCGCCCCCGGGCTACGTGGGCTTTGACCAGGGCGGTCTGCTGACCGAGGCGATCTCCAAGAAGCCGCACGCGGTGCTGCTGCTCGACGAGATCGAGAAGGCGCACCCGGACATCTTCAATGTGCTGCTGCAGGTCATGGACCACGGCACGCTGACGGACAACAACGGGCGCAAGGCCGACTTCCGCAACGTCATCATCATCATGACGACGAACGCGGGGGCCGAGACCATGAACAAGGCGACCATCGGCTTCACCACGGCCCGCCAGGCCGGGGACGAGATGGGCGACATCAAGCGCCTGTTCACGCCCGAGTTCCGCAACCGCCTGGACGCCATCGTCAACTTCAAGCCGCTCGACGAGCAGATCATCCTGCGCGTGGTGGACAAGTTCCTGCTGCAGCTCGAAACCCAGCTGGCCGAGAAGAAGGTGGAAGTCACCTTCACCGACCAATTGCGCAAGCACCTGGCCAAGAAGGGCTTCGATCCGCTGATGGGCGCGCGCCCGATGCAGCGCCTGATCCAGGACACCATCCGCCGTGCGTTGGCCGACGAACTGCTGTTCGGCCGCCTGACCGACGGTGGTCGTTTGACGGTGGACATCGAGACCAAGACCGACGAGAAGGGCGTCGAGACGGCCGATGTGCAGCTTGACATCCAGCCGCTGCCCAAGAAGGACCGCTCGGCCAAGTCGGAACCGGCCGAACCCGAAGAGGCCACGGCCGACTGAAGGCTGCGGGGCCCGCGCGGGGCTCCCCACCTGCAGTGCGGCCCGCGATGGCCATCCCCCCAGCGCGGCACCGGCCGCGCAACCCCCAACCCCCGGCAAGCCCGGGGGTTTGTTTTTGCTCTCTTTTTGATAGCTGCTCGTGCTTGCCAACCAAGCACGAACTGCCGATTTGGCATCAAATCCGGTTACAGTCTGCGCCCATGGCCCACACCTTCCTCTGGCACGACTACGAAACCTTCGGCGCCGACACGCGCCGCGACCGGCCCGCGCAGTTTGCCGCCATCCGCACCGACGACCAGTTGCGCGAGATCGGCGAGCCCATGATGTGGTACTGCCAGCCGGCCAGCGACTACCTGCCCGACCCGGTGTCCTGCCTGATCACCGGCATCACGCCGCAGCAGTGCCTGGAGCACGGCATGCCCGAGCATGCGTTTGCCGCCCGCATCGAGGCCGAACTGGCCCGCCCGGGCACCATCGGCGTGGGCTACAACACCATCCGGTTTGACGACGAAATCACGCGCTTCATGTTCTGGCGCAACCTGATCGACCCGTACGCGCGCGAGTGGCAGAACGACTGCGGCCGCTGGGACCTGCTGGACGTGGTGCGCATGACCTACGCCCTGCGGCCCGAGGGCATCACCTGGCCGCGCAAGGACGACGGCAGCCCCAGCTTCAAGCTCGAGCACCTGAGCCAGGCCAACGGCCTGGAGCATGCACACGCGCACGATGCGCTGTCGGACGTGCGCGCCACCATTGGCCTGGCGCGCCTGATCCGCGAGCGCCAGCCGCGCCTGTTCGACTTTGCCTTCAGCCTGCACCGCAAAGACCGCGTGGCGCAAGAGCTGCGCCTGCCCACCACGGCGGCCACGGCGCGGCCGTTTTTGCATGTGTCGGGCATGTTCCCGGCGGAGCGCGGTTGCCTGGCCGTGATGTGGCCGCTGGCCAGCCATCCCACCAACAAGAACGAACTGATCGCCTGGGACCTGGCGCACGATCCTGCCGTGCTGGCCGACCTGGACGCCGCCAGCCTGCGCGAACGCCTGTTCACCCGCGCCGATGCGCTGCCCGAAGGTGTGCAGCGCCTGCCGGTCAAGACCATCCACCTCAACAAGTCGCCCATGGTGGTGGGCAACGTGCAGACGCTGCCCGCGGCCATGGCACAGCGCTGGGGCATCGATTTGGAGGCCGCGGCGCGCCACGCCGAAGTGGCCCGCGCATTGCCCGACATGAGCGCCATCTGGCCCGCCGTGTTCGCGCGCCCCGCGCCTGAAGGCACGCCCGATGTGGACACCGACCTCTACGGCGGCTTTGTGGGCAACGGCGATCGCCGCAAGCTGCAGGAGTTGCGCAGCCTGCCGGCCGCCCAACTGGCCCGCACGCGCAGCAGCTTTGACGACCCGCGCCTGGCCGAGCTGCTGTGGCGCTACCGCGCCCGCAACCACCCGGACACGCTGAGCGCTGACGAGGCCGAGCGCTGGGAAGCCCACCGCGCCGCGCTGCTGTTCGACGGCGCGGGCGGCGCACGCACCGTCGAGCAGCTGTTTGCGCAGATCGACGAGCTGTCTGAGACCGCCGACGAGCGCGGCCAGGACATCCTGGGCGCCCTGTACGATTACGCCGAACAGATCGCGCCCGAGCGCTGAAGCCCCGCGCCAGTGCGCAAACCCGCTTGCCATGACCACACCCGAACCCCTGAACTTCACCACCCAGATCGTGCATGCCGACCGTTGGGGCGGCGCCGAGCATGGCGCGATCCACAAACCCATCCACACCTCGGTGCAGTACGGCTACGAGCGCGTGGAAGACCTGATCGCCGTGTTCCAGGGCACAGCCAAGGGCGGCTTCAACTATGCGCGCCAGGGCACGCCCACCACGGCCGCGCTCGAAGCCAAGATCACGCAGATGGAGGGCGGCACCGGCACCGTGTGTTTTGCCACTGGCATGGCGGGCATCTGCGCGATCTTTCTCACGCTGCTCAAGGCGGGTGACCACCTGGTGGCCAGCCGCTTCGTGTTTGGCAATACCAACAGCGTGCTGGGCACGCTGGCCGACCTGGGCATCGAGGTCAGCACCGTGGACGTGACCGACAGCGCTGAAGTGGCCGCCGCCCTGCGCCCGAACACGCGCATGGTGTTCGTCGAGACCATTGCCAACCCGGGAACGCAGATCCCCGACCTCGCGGCCATCGGCCAGCTCTGCCGCGACCGTGGCCTGCTGTACGTGGTGGACAACACCGTGGCCTCGCCTTACCTGTTCCGCCCGGCAGCCGTAGGCGCGGGGCTGGTCGTCAATTCGCTGACCAAAAGCATCGCGGGGCAGGGCGGGGCCCTGGGCGGCGCGGTGACCGACACCGGCCTGTTCGACTGGAGCGCGTACCCCAACATCTTTGCCGCCTACCGCAAGGGCGATGCCCGCGGCTGGGGCCTGCAGCAGTTGCGCAAGAAGGGCCTGCGCGACATGGGCGCGACGCTGTCCTCCCAGGCCGCGCACCAGATTGCATTGGGGGCCGAGACGCTGGCCCTGCGCATGGACCGCACCAGCGCCACCGCGCTGGCCCTGGCCCAGTGGCTGGAGCAGCAGCCCGGCGTGGCGCGCGTGCTCTACCCCATGCTGCCCTCGCACCCCCAGCACGCGCGCGCGCAACAGTGGCTGCGCGCAGGCTCGTGGCTGCTGTCGTTCGAGCTGGCCGACCCCAGCCGCTGCATGGAGTTCTGCAACCGCCTGCGCCTGCCCATCAAGGCCACGGGCCTGGCCGACACCCGCACGCTGATCATCCCGGTGGCGCACACCATCTTCTGGGAGGCCGGCCCCGCCGTGCGTGCCAGCATGGGGATTGCCGACGGCATGATCCGCCTGTCGGTGGGCCTGGAAGATCCGGCCGACCTGATCGCCGACCTGGCCCAGGCGCTGGCCTGAAAGGCGCTGTGGCCATGGCGTCTGCCGCAGCACCCGTGCCACCGAGTGCGCTGCCGCGGCAGGTGGGCCGCTACCGGCTCGAAGCCGAGCTGGGCCGGGGCGCCACCGGCGTGGTGTACCGCGCGGTGGACGGTTTTCGTGGCCGGCAGGTGGCCTTGAAGCAACTGCACCCGCACCTGCTGGCCGACCCGGCCACGGCCGAGCGCTGCCGCCGCCAGATGCGCAACGAGGTCGCGCACACGGGCCGGCTGCGCCACCCGCACATCGTGCGCCTGCTCGACGCCGACGCAGCGGCCGAGCCGCCGTACCTGGTGCTCGAATACGTGGACGGTGTGCCGCTGTCGGCCCACACCGCGCCCGACCGGCTGCTGCCCATCGACCAGGTGTTGGACATCGCCTTCAAGTGCTGCAACGCGCTCGAACACGCACAGCGCGAGGGGCTGGTGCACCGCGACATCAAGCCCGCCAATTTGCTGCTGGCACGCGACGGCACCGTCAAGCTCACCGACTTTGGCACGGCCCTGTCGTTGCGCGGCGAGGCCACGCAGCTCGCGGGCCTGGTGGGCTCGCCCGCCTACATGTCGCCCGAGCAGGTGCGCGAGGAACCCCTCACGCCGCACAGCGACATGTTTTCGCTGGGCGTGGCGCTGTACGAACTGCTCACCGGCCGCCGCCCGTTCGAGGGCGAGACCGACTTCGCCACGCTCTACCGCATCGGCCACGACGAGCCCGTGCGCCCGGGCCTGTTGCGCAGCGCACTGCCGCCCGAGGTGGAAGCCGCCGTGCTGCGGGCCCTGGCCAAGCGCCCCGAAGACCGCCATGCGAGCTGGGACGCCTTCGCCCAGGCGCTGCTGGCCGCGCAGCAGGGGCTGCCGCGCCAGCGTTCGCTTGATACGGAAGCCGAACGCTTCGCGCGCCTGCGTGCGCTGCCGTTCTTTGCGGGCTTTACCGACGTGGCGCTGTGGGAGCTTCTGCGCCTGGCCAAGTGGCGGCGCCTGCCGCGCGGCACGGTGCTGATGCGCGAAGGCACACCGGGGGCTTCGTTCAGTGTGCTGCTGGCGGGGCAGGTGCAGGTCACGCGCCAGGGCTGGCAGCTCAGCACGCTGGGGCCGGGGGTGTCGATTGGCGAGATGGTCTACCTGCGGCCCGACCACCCGGTGCGCACCGCCACGGCGGTGGCCGAGACCGAGGTGCTCGTGCTCAAGGTGCCCAACGCGGCATTGCGCGAGGCCTCGGAAGCGCTGCAATCGCACTTCGACAAAGCCTTCATCCAGTTGCTGGTGGCGCGGCTGATCGCCACCAACGAGCAACTGGCCGAGTGGGACGTAGCGCCCGCACCGGCCGGTCGTACCTGAGTTTTTAGGCGCCAGCCCCTCCTGTATCGACCTGGCGTGGGTCGCAAAGGCGGACGGCCAGCCTTCATTTCAATATTTCAACAATCGTTGTATGATTGAAGCATGGAAGAAGCCGACGTTGTCCGATCCCTTGCCGCCCTGGCCCAGCCGCTGCGCCTGCGCACCTTCCGCGCCCTGGTCGTGGCCGGGCAGGAGGGGCTGACGCCCACGGCGCTGGCCGAGCACCTGGGCATTGCGCCCAATACGCTGTCGTTCCACCTCAAGGAGCTGAGCCATGCGGGCCTGGTCGAGGCCGAACGCCAGGGCCGCAACCTGGTGTACCGCGCGGCGTTTGACGCCATGAACGGCCTGCTGGCGTACCTGACCGAGAACTGCTGCCAAGGCGCAGCCTGTACCGCCGCACCCAGCCCGGGCTGCGACTGCTGAACCTTCACCCATCCCTTGCAAGGAGCACCGCCATGAAGCGCTTTCACGTCCACCTGCATGTGCAGGACCTGGCCCAGAGCATTGCCTTTTACTCGCGCCTGTTTGCCGCGGCCCCCACGCGCGTGGAGGCCGATTACGCCAAGTGGATGCTCGACGACCCGCGCGTGAACTTCGCCATCTCCACCCGCGGCAGCCGCCCGGGCCTGGACCACCTGGGTTTTCAGGTGGACGATGCGGCCGAACTGGGCGCGCTCAAGGCCCGCGCCGAGGCGGCCGATGCGGCCGTGCTCGACGAAGGGGCCACCACCTGCTGCTACGCGCGCAGCGAGAAGCACTGGGTGACCGACCCGCAGGGCGTGGCCTGGGAGCACTTCCATACGCTGCAAGACATTCCCGTGTTCAACGAGGCCCCCACGACGCCGGCCGCGGCAGGAGCCTGCTGTGCCCCTGCCGCACCGGCCCCCGCCCAGGCGCCTGTGGCTGCCGAGGCCGCGCCCCGCCGCGCCGCCTGCTGCGCGCCCTCGGCCACCGGCACCGGCAGCCGCTGCTGCTGAACCCCCTTCTTTTTCTTCGGAGCTTTCGCCCCATGTCCGATACCCGCCCCCCACTGAACATCCTGTTTCTCTGCACCCACAACTCGGCTCGCAGCATCCTGGCCGAAGCCCTGCTCAACGCCATGGGCACCGGGCGTTTTCGCGCCTTCTCGGCGGGCAGCAGCCCACGCGAGGGGCAGCGTCCCCACCCGCTCGCGCTGCAGGCGCTCGAAAAAGCCGGTATCTCGACCGAGGGCCTGCGCAGTAAAAGCTGGGACGAGTTCGCCGCGCCCGGCGCGCCGCAGATGGACCTGATCATCACCGTGTGCGACAACGCTGCGGGCGAGGTCTGCCCGATCTGGCCCGGCCACCCGGCCACCGCCCACTGGGGCTATGCCGACCCGAGCGAGGGCGACGCGGGCGATGCCGAAAAGCTCGAAGCCTTCCGCAAGACGCTGCACGCGATCCAGCGGCGCCTGGCGCTGCTGGTGAGCCTGCCCGACGACAAACTGGCCCATGCTGCGCTGCAAGGCACGGCCCGCGGCCTGGCCAGCGCCTGAGCCGCGCCTGAGCCGCACTAATGGGGGCTTGCATGGCAGTGCAGGGCATGAACGTTTTCGAGCGCTACCTCACCGTCTGGGTGGGGCTGTGCATTGTGGTGGGCATCGGCCTGGGCCAGGCGTTTCCGCAGGTGGCGCAAGCGGTGGCCGCGTGGGAGGTGGCGCAGGTCAACCTGCCGGTGGGCGTGCTGATCTGGGTGATGGTGATTCCCATGCTGCTGAAGGTGGATTTCAGCGCGTTGGGCGAGGTGCGCCAGCACGTGCGCGGCATCGGCGTGACGCTGTTCGTCAACTGGCTGGTCAAGCCGTTTTCGATGGCGTTCCTGGGCTGGCTGTTCCTGCGCCACTGGTTCGCGCCTTACCTCCCGGCCGAGCAGATCGACAGCTACATCGCCGGCCTGATTCTGCTGGCCGCGGCCCCGTGCACGGCCATGGTGTTCGTCTGGAGCCGGCTCACCGGGGGCGACCCCTTGTTCACGCTGTCGCAGGTGGCGCTCAACGACAGCATCATGGTCGTGGCCTTTGCGCCGCTGGTGGCGTTTTTGCTTGGCCTGTCGGCCATCATCGTGCCGTGGAACACGCTGCTGATCTCGGTGCTGCTCTACATCGTGGTGCCGGTGGTCATTGCACAGGTGTGGCGGCGCGCGCTGCTCGCGCGCGGGCCGCAGGCGCTCGATGCCGCGCTGCAGCGCATCGGGCCGTGGTCCATGGGCGCGCTGCTGCTCACGCTGGTGCTGCTGTTCGCGTTTCAGGGCGAGGCCATCCTGCGCCAGCCGCTGGTGATCGCGCTGCTGGCCGCGCCCATCCTGGTGCAGGTGTTCTTCAATTCGGCGCTGGCCTACGGGCTCAACCGCGCGCTGGGCGAAAAGCATTCGGTGGCCTGCCCGTCGGCGCTGATCGGCGCGTCCAACTTTTTCGAGCTGGCCGTGGCCACGGCCATTGCGCTGTTTGGCTTTGAGTCAGGTGCTGCGCTGGCCACCGTGGTGGGGGTGCTGATCGAGGTGCCGGTGATGCTGCTGGTGGTCAAGGTGGTCAACGCCTCGCGCGGCTGGTACGAGGCCGGTGCCATGCGACACTGACCGCGCCATGCCTGCACCATCGCCCATCGCCCGCACCACGCTGCTGCTGGGCCTGGCCCAGACACTGGCCTGGGCCTCGTCGTACTACCTGCCCGCCGTGCTTGCTGCGCCCATGGCGCGTGACCTGGGCGTGGCCGCCTCCACCGTGTTTGCGGCGTTTTCGGTGGCCTTGCTGGTGTCGGCGCTGGTGGGTCCCTGGGCCGGGCGGCGCATCGACCGGCTGGGCGGGCGGCCCGTGCTCATGGCCAGCAATGCGGTGTTTGCACTGGCGTTGCTGGCACTGGCGGCCGCGCAAGGCCCTGTGGGCCTGCTGGCTGCCTGGGCACTGATGGGCGTGGCCATGGGCAGCGGCCTGTACGAGGCGGCGTTTGCCACGGCCGTGCGCCTGCATGGCACCGAGGCGCGGCGCTCGATCACCGGCATCACGCTGTTCGCCGGTTTTGCCAGCACCGTGGGCTGGCCGCTGAGCACCGCGATCGAACTGCACGGGGGCTGGCGCGCCACCTGCATGACCTGGGCCGGTCTGCATCTGCTGGTGGCGCTGCCGCTCAATGCGCTGCTGGCCACGCCCGCGGCCGGGCAGGGGGCTGCGGCAGTGCCCACTTCGGCACAAGGGGGTGCGCACGGGTCGGGCGGCGGGCTGTCGGCCGCTGCGCGGCGCCGCGCGGCGGTGTTGATGGCGGCCGTGTTTGCCGTGGCCTGGTTCAACAGCACGGCCATGGCCGCCCACCTGCCCATGGTGCTGCAGGCCAGCGGCGTGGCCCTGGCGGCGGCCGTGGGCATGGCGGCGCTGGTGGGGCCCGCGCAGGTGGCGGGGCGGCTGCTGGAGTTTTCGCTGCTGCGACGCGCGCACCCGCTGCTGTCGGCACGGCTGGCGTCGCTGGCGCACCCGCTGGGGGCGCTGCTGCTGCTCGCCGGCGGCCTGTGGGCTGCACCGGCCTTTGTGGTGTTGCACGGGCTGGGCAACGGCATCCTCACCATCGCGATCGGCACGCTGCCGCTGTGGGTGTTTGGGGCGCAGGGCTACGGCCAGCGCCAGGGCTTGCTGATGGTGCCCGCGCGCTTGGTGCAGGCGGGGGCGCCGTTCCTGTTCGGGTTGGCGGTGGCGCGCTGGGGCAGCGGGGCGCTGGTGCTGTCGGCCAGCCTGGCGCTGCTGGCCCTGGGCGCGCTGCTGTGGATGCCGCTGGCCGCGCCGGGCGGTACGGCAGCATCGGCAGCCCGCTGAGTTCTTTCGATTGGTTTGCTATTGATTTGATAGCTGCTCGTGCTTGAATCCTGAGCACGAGCGCCCGATTGGGCCTCGAAGAGGTGCTGCCCTGGTCAGCCAAAGAACCAGTAGCACACGCCAATCGAGGCGAGCACGCCCGCCAGTTCGGCCACCAGCGCGCAGCCCACGGCATGGCGCGCGCGCTGGATGCCCACCGCACCAAAGTACACGGCCAGCACATAGAAGGTGGTTTCAGTGCTGCCCTGCACCGTGGCGGCCACGAGGGCCGGAAAGCTGTCCACCCCATGCGCCTGCATGGTGTCGATCAACATCGCACGCGCCGCGCTGCCCGAAAAGGGCTTGACCAGAGCGGTCGGCAGCGCATCCACAAAGCGCGTGTCCCAGCCCAGCGCCTCCACCGCCCAGCGGATGGCGGCCAGTACCTGGTCGAGCGCGCCGGAGGCGCGGAACACGCCAATCGCGCACAGCATGGCCACCAGGTAGGGCAGCAGGCCCTTGGCCACGTCGAAGCCCTCGCGCGCACCGTCGATGAACGCTTCGTACACCGGCACCTTGCGCCACGCGCCCACCAGCACAAAGCCCAGAATCAGCCCGAACAGCGTGAGGTTGCCCAGCACCGATGACACCTGCGAAAGCGCCGCGCCCGACAGCGTGGCCAGCCCGGCCATCAGGCCCGCCAGGACCAGCGCCAGCGGCAGCAGGTAGGCGAGCACCACCGGGTTGAAGAGTGGCAGGCGCTGCACCAGCGCCACGGCCAGGAGGCCCGCCAGCGTGCTGGCCGAGGTGGCCAGCAGGATGGGCAGAAAGACGAGCGTCGGGTCGGGCGCGCCCTGCTGCAGCCGGTACATGAAGATGCTGACCGGCAGCAGCGTGAGCGACGAGGCGTTGAGCACCAGGAACAGAATCTGCGCGTTGGTGGCCGTGTCGGGCCGCGGGTTCAGCGACTGCAGCGCGTGCATGGCCTTCAGGCCCATGGGCGTGGCGGCGTTGTCCAGCCCCAGCGCATTGGCCGCAAAGTTCAGCGTGATCAGCCCCACGGCCGGGTGGCCGCGCGGCACCTCGGGCATGAGCCGCGCAAACAGCGGCCCCAGCCAGCGCGCCAGCGCATCCACCAGGCCCGCCCGCTCGGCAATGCGCAGCAGGCCCAGCCACAGCGTGAGCGTGCCGAACAGCACCACCATGATCTCGACCGACAGCTTGGCCATGGCGAACAGCGCCTGCACCATGTCGGCAAACACCTGCGGGCTGCCGCCCAGCGCCCAGCGCAGGCTGGCCGACAGCCCGGCCACCACAAAAAACCCGATCCACAGCGCGTTCAGCATCGCTCAGCCCGCCTCGCCTGCGGCGCAGTACCCGCGTACCGGCAGGGCCCTATCACGGCCCGGGCGTTGCAATCCCCGGAAAAACGGGGTACTTTGGGGTCTGTTGTACTGTTTGGTCATCGTCGGCGGGCGCCACCCGGGCTGCAGGGCGCGTGCCGATTGTCTCTTGCCTGTGCCCGATTGCTTCCGCCGAGGTGACCCATGCCCACCGTAACGTCCGGCAGCGCAACCGCCTTTGCAGGCGTGGGCGCCTACAACGCCACCAGCCGGCTGACCCCCGTGGCGCGCACCAACCGCACCGAAGAGCCGCGAGAGCCCGCCGCCGCGCCTACCACCGCCGCTGCGCCAGCGCCCGGTGTGGTGGTGCGCATCTCGGACCGTGCCCAGGCCCTGAGCCGCGCCAGCGAGGCGCTGGACGCCGTGCGCGCTGCGGCCCGCCAGGCCGAAGGCCCGCAGGCCGTGGCCCCGGCCACCCCGCGCGAACAGGCCGTGCCCGCGGTGTCGGGTGCCCCGGCAACGCCGGCCGAGCCTCCCACGCGCACCGGCGAGGCCGCTGCAGCCGACCGTGCGCGCCAGGCGCTGCAGGCAGCGCCCGCCCCGCAGACACCGAGCGACGACACGAACGCCGCATCGGAAGCCGCCGCGGCCGATGCCGCCGTGGCCGCCCGCAGCGGCAGCGCCGCTTCGAGTGAAGCGGCTGCGCCGACCGAGACCGCAACCGCGCGCAACCCCGCCGAACCCGCCCCGGGCAGCCGCGAAGCCCAGGCCGCCGAAGCGCGCAGCCAGGAGGCCCAGGCCATCCGCGCCCCTGAGCCGCCAGCGCAGCCGCCCGCGGCCAATGCGGCGTTTGCAGGCGAGTACGTGCGGGCGCTGCTGCGCTGATGGCGGGGGCTGGCGTGATCCGCTTCGCCGCCCTATGTGAGCCGTGGGCGTCCCCGCGCGCCCGGCAGGAGGCCCCATGGCGGCGCTGAGCATGAGCCCTGGTGTGGGCAGCTACGTGCCCGCGCGCCGCTTGCAGGCCCTGCAAAGCGCCAGTGCTGCCGAGCAGCGCGCCGACGCCCTGCAGCGCGAAAGCGAGCGTCTGCGGGCCGAGGCCGCCGCCACTGAACAGCGTGCCACCGCCCTGGATCGTGCGGCCGAGCAGGCACAAACCCGCGCGCAGCAGGCGCGTCAGGTGGTGTCGGCCACGCCCGCCACGTCGGCGGTGGGCCGCCCGGCATCGGCCGACCCGGTGTCGGCCCTCTCGACCGTGCAGTGGGCCCAGGCCGCGCGGCGGCCCGACGATGTGGCCGCGAATGCGGGTGCCAACGGAAGAGGCAATGGGGGCGTTGATGAGGGCGTGAGCGCTGCGGCGGGCAATGCGGCTGCAGCGGCGCGGCCTGCGTCTGCAGAGCCTGCACCCACCGCGCCGGGCCTGGGCACCAGCCCGGGTGTGCCGCGCATTCCGTCGGCCGTAGCGTTTGGGCTGACCCTGCCCAGCCTGGCCGAAGCCAGCCCGTCGCCCGTACCGGGCGCGCTGGTCAGCATCCGCGCCTGAGGCGGCCCGGGGCCGCACGGGGTGCCCGTACGCGCGGCCAGTGCCGCGTACCCGCTCGGGAATCCGCCTGATCGACCCTTCATCGTCCGCTGGGGACTCCGGCCAGCAGCCCAAGGAGTGGCCCGACCAGCAGTCTGACCCGTGGCCCGCTGGGTTACCCGATGGGGAACTTCCTGATGACCCGCGTTCAGCCTGCGCTGTGGTGCAGACCGCTCACAGCCGAAGGCCGTCCCTCCAAGTGCAACCGCGCCACGGGCGCCGGGCTCTGGGCCACGCAGCGCCCGCGCCGGTACACGGCCAGGCGCGTGGCGCGCAGGCGGATGGCCTCCACCGGGTCGTGCGCGTGCAGCCACACCAGGTCGGCGTGGCAGCCCGGGGCAATGCCGTAGCCCTCCAGCCCCAGCAGCCGCGCGGGGGCAGTGGTCACGGCGTCGAAGCAGGCGCGCATCTGCGCCTGCGCGGTGAGCTGGCCCACGTGCAGGCCCATGTGCGCCACTTCCAGCAGGTCGCCGCTGCCCAGGCTGTACCAGGGGTCCATCACGCAGTCCTGCCCAAAGGCCACTGTCAGGCCCGCGGCCATGAGTTCGGGCACCCGCGTCATGCCGCGGCGCTTGGGGTAGCTGTCGTGGCGGCCCTGCAGCGTGATGTTGATCAAGGGGTTGGCCACCACACCCAGGTCGGCCTCGGCCATCAGCGGGATGAGCTTGCTCACGTAGTAGTTGTCCATGCTGTGCATGGACGTGAGGTGCGAGCCCGTGACCCGGCCTTGCAGGCCCAGGCGCTGCGTCTCGAAGGCCAGCGTTTCCACGTGGCGCGACATCGGGTCGTCGGATTCGTCGCAGTGCATGTCCACGCGCAGGCCGCGCGCGGCGGCCAGTTCGCACAGCAGGCGTACGCTCTCGGCCCCCTGGGCCATGGTGCGCTCAAAGTGCGGAATGCCGCCCACCACGTCCACGCCCAGGTCGAGTGCGCGCTTCAGGTTGTCGAGCCCGCCGGGCGCGCGCAGCACGCCGTCTTGCGGAAAGGCCACCAACTGCAGATCCAGGTACGGCCGCACGCGCTCGCGCACCTCCAGCAGCGCGCGCACGGTGCGCAGGCTCGGGTCGCTGGTGTCCACGTGCGAGCGGATGGCCAGCAGCCCGCGGGCCACGGCCTGGTCGCAGTAGCGCAGCGCGCGCTCGACGATGGCCTCGTGCGTGAGGGTGGGCTTGAGCTCGCCCCACAGCGCAATGCCTTCGAGCAGCGTGCCGCTCTCGTTCACGCGCGGCATGCCGTAGGTCAGGGCCGAATCCAGGTGGAAGTGCGCGTCCACAAAAGGTGGGCTCACGAGCAGGCCCTGCGCGTCGAGCACCTCGTGCGCCGGGGCGTCGAGGCCTTCGGTCACCTCGGCGATACGGCCGCCCTGCACGGCAATCGACATATGGCGGCGGCCGTCGGGCAGGGTGGCGTTGCGGATCAGCAGGTCCAGCATGGGGGTCTTTCAGCGATCAAGGCTCAGCGTTCGCCCTTGCGGTAGGGCTTCATCAGCGCCTGCGGGTAGGCGGCGCGCCGGGCCACCAGCACCAGCGCCAGGATGGACAGCAGGTAGGGCAGCATCAAATACACCTGGTACGGAATGCCGCCCGTACCCGCCTGCTGCAGCCGCAGCTGCAGCGCATCGAACAGGGCAAACAGCAGTGCGCCCAGCAATGCCTTGCCGGGCCGCCACGAGGCAAACACCACCAGGGCCACGCAGATCCAGCCCCGGCCGTTGACCATGTTGAAGAAAAACGCGTTGAAGGCCGACAGCGTGAGAAAGCTGCCCGCTACGCCCATCAGCGCCGACCCGGCCACGATGGCCCCGGTGCGCAGCGCGCCCACCGACAGGCCCTGGCCTTCGGCGGCCTGCGGGTTTTCGCCCACCATGCGCACGGCCAGGCCCAGCGGGGTGCGCATCAGTGCCCAGGCCAGCAGGGGCACCAGCAGCAGGGCCAGCAGCGTCAATGGCGTCTGGTCTTGCAGCAGGGGCACGGGCAGCCAGTCCATGGGCGCAAAGGGCTCGATGGTGGGCGGGGTGCTCACTTTCGGAAAACTCACCCGGTAGGCAAAGTAGCTGAGCGACGTGGCCAGCAGCGTGATGCCCAGCCCCGCCACATGCTGCGACAGCGCCAGCCCCACCGTGAGCAGCGCGTGCAGCAGCCCCAGCGCCGCGCCCGTGAGCGCAGCCACGAGCACGCCCGTCCACAGCCCATGGCCCGCATACACCGTGAGCCAGCCCGTGAAGGCCCCGGCCACCATGATGCCTTCGATGCCCAGGTTCAGCACCCCGGCGCGTTCGCACAGCAGCACGCCCAGCGTGCCCAGAATCAGCGGTGTGGCCACACGCAGCGTGGCGCTCCAGAACGCGGGGTTGAGCAGGATGTCGAGCAGCTCGGTCATGCGGCCGTGGCTGGCCCTGGGGCCAGTGTGCTATCAAAAAAGGAGCTTCTCGTGCTTGATTTATCAGCACGAGCGGCCATTTTGGCTTGCAATGCCCGGGTGGGTGCCTTGTGGGTGGTGGCGGTCATGCAGGCTGCCTCAACGCCAGCGCAGCCGGTACTGCGTGAACAGCGTGGCCACCAGCACCGCGATCAGTGAGGTGGCCACGATCACATCGGCCAGGTAGGTGGGCACGCCGGCCGCGCGGCTCATGCTGTCGGAGCCCACCAGCACCGCCGCCACGAACACGCCCGAGGCCACCACGCCCAGCGGGTGCAGCCCGGCCAGCATGGCGATCACGATGCCGCTGTAGCCGTAGCCCGGCGACATGTCGAGCGTGAGGTAGCTGGTGCGGCCCGCTACCTCGATGGCCCCGGCCAGCCCCGCCAGCCCGCCCGACAGCAGCGCCACCAGCACCACGGTGCGCGTGACCGGCACGCCCGCAAACGCCGCCGCGCGCGGGTTGGCCCCGGTGGCGCGGATGTCGAATCCCGGCACGGTGCGCGCCAGCAGCGCCCACAGCAGCACCGCCAGCGCCAGCGCCCACAGCAGCCCGGTATGCAGGCGGGTTTGGGGCACCAGGCGGTCCAGTTCCAACTCGGGCTGCAGGGCCACGCTTTGTGGCCAGCCCAGGGCCAGCGGGTCTTTCATTGCACCGTCAAGCAGGGCCGACACCAGCAGCAGCACCACGAAGTTGAGCAGCAGCGTGGTCACCACCTCGTCCACCCCCAGCCGCGCCTTGAGCAGCGCGGGCCCGAGCAGCAGCACCGCCCCGGCCAGCGCGGCGGCCAGCATCATCAGCGGAAACAGCAGCGCGGGCGGCCAGGCCAGGCCCGTGCCGCCGTGCAGCCCGCCCACGGCCACGGCGGCCAGCGCACCGGCATAGAGCTGCCCCTCGGCCCCGATGTTGAACAGCCGCGCCCGAAACGCCACCGCCGCGGCCAGCCCGGTCAGGATCAGCGGCACGGCCCGCGTGAGCGTTTCAGTCAGCGCAAACACCGAGCCGAACGCGCCCTGCAGCAGCAGCCCGTAGGTGGGCCCCACGGGCGCGCCCGCCCAGCGCACCAGCAGCCCACACACCAGCAGCGTGAACAGCACGGCGCCCACCGGGGCGGCCAGGTAGGCCCAGGCAGAGGTGTGGGGGCGGGGTTCGAGGCGCATGGGCGATCAGGCGGCGGCAGGTTGCGCAGGGTGGCTGGAGAGCGCGCCGGCCATCGCCAGCCCGATGGATTCGCGGCTCCAGGCCTCGGCCGGGCGGGCCTCGCTCAGGTGGCCTGCGTGCATCACGGCCACGCGGTCGCCCAGGGCCAGCACTTCGTCGAGGTCGTCCGAGATCAGCAGCACCGCGGCACCCGCGTCGCGCGCGGCCAGCAGTTGTTGCTGCACGAATTGCACCGCGCCGATGTCGAGCCCCCAGGTGGGCTGGTGCGCCACGATGAGGCGCGGGCCCGGCGCGCCATCGGCCACCGGCAGCAGCGCACGGCCCAGGATGAGCTTTTGCATGTTGCCGCCCGACAGGGCCCGCGCCGGGCTGCCCGGGCCGCCGCCGCGCACGTCAAAGCGCTGCAGCACCCGCGCGGCATGGGCCTGGGCGGCCGCGCGGCGCACCCAGCGGCCCAGCGCCCAGCCGTGCGCAAAGCGGGGCGCGCGCAGGCGCTCGGACACCGCGTTTTCCCACACGGGCAGGTCGCCCACCACGCCCACGGCGTGGCGGTCTTCGGGGATGCGGGCCACGCCGCGTTCCACCAACCAGGCCGGGCGTGCAGGCAGGGGGGCACCGTCCAGCAGCACCTGGCCTGCGGTGGCGCTGCGCTGGCCGCACAGCAACTCGGCCAGCGCCACCTGGCCGTTGCCCGACACGCCGGCAATCGCCACGATCTCGCCCGCGCGCAGCGCCAGGTGCACGCCGTGCAGTGCGTCGCGCGCATGGCGGCCCGCGGTGTGCACGGCGGCCAGTGCACACACCACGGCCCCGGCAGGGCCAGCGGGGCGGCGCTCCAGCGGGGCCACGGCATGGCCCACCATCCACTGCGCCAGTTGGGCGGCGTGCGTGTCGGCGGCGCGGGCCTCGGCCACCAGGCGGCCCTGGCGCAGCACGGCCACGCGGTGCGACACGCGCAGCACCTCGCCCAGCTTGTGGCTGATGAAGATCACCGACAGGCCCTCGGCCACCAGTTGCGAGAGCGTGGCGAACAGGGCCTCGCTTTCTTGCGGCGTGAGCACGGCCGTGGGCTCGTCCAGGATCAGGATGCGTGCGCCCCGGTACAGGGCCTTGAGGATTTCGACCCGCTGGCGCTCGCCCACCGAGAGGCTGCCCACGCGCGCGTCGGGCTCCACCGCCAAGCCAAAGCGGCGCGACACCTCGGCCAGCCGCTCACGGGCGGCGCGTCGGCGTGAGAACGGCAGCCACAGCGGCTCGGTGCCCAGCACGATGTTGTCGAGCACGCTCAGGTTGTCGGCCAGCGTGAAGTGCTGGTGCACCATGCCGATGCCCGCGGCCAGCGCCGCACGCGGCTGCCCGGGCGGCAGCGGCTGGCCCAGCACCTCGATGCTGCCCGCGTCGGCCGTGTAGTGGCCGAACAGAATCGACATCAGCGTGGACTTGCCCGCGCCGTTTTCGCCCAGCAAGGCCAGCACCTCGCCGCGGGCCAGGGTCAGGCTGATACCGTCGTTGGCCACCAGCCTGCCGAAGCGCTTGGTGATGCCGGACAGGCGCAGCACCACGGCCGCTGGCGGGATGCCCGCGGACGGGGGCGATGCGTCGGAAGGCGCAGTCATGCCAGCGTCTTGCACAGTGTGCGGGCTGAGGAGGACGTGGCGAGGGAAGCGGGCACAAGCCGGCGCACCAAGGCGGGCGTGGCGGGGCCGTGGCCCACGCCGCGCCGTCTGCGGGCGCCGTGCCCCTTCACTTGGCGGTGGACTTGGGCTGCGAGTCGTCCACCTTGACGGTGAACTTGCCCGAGAGAATCTCAGCCTCGCGGGCGCGCACCTTGGCCACCAGATCGGCCGGGACTTTCTTCTCGAACGTACCCAGCGGCGAGAGCTCAGACCCCTTGTGCTTCATCATCGAATACGGGCCGTAGTCCTCGGCGGTGAACTTGCCCTCTTTGACCAGCTTGATCGCGCGGTCGATGCTCGGCTCCATGTGCCACAGGGCCGAGGCCACCACCGTGTCGGGGTACTGCGGCTGGGTGTTGATGACGTTGCCAATGGCGAGCTTGCCCTTTTCCTTGGCCGCATCGCTCACGCCAAAACGCTCGGCGTACAGCACGTCGGCGCCCTTGTCGATCATGGCGAGCGTGGCTTCCTTGGCCTTGGGCGGGTCGAACCAGCTGTTGATGAAGGTCACCGTGAACTCGACCTTGGGGTTCACCTCCTTGGCACCGGCCATGAAGGCATGCATCAGGCGGTTGACCTCAGGGATCGGAAAACCGCCGACCATGCCGATCTTGTTCGTCTTGGTCATGCCGCCCGCGATCATGCCGGTGAGATAGGCGGGCTCCTGGATGTAGTTGTCGAACACGCTGAAGTTGGGCGCCTGTGGCTTGCCCGACGAACCCATGAGGAACTGCACCTTGGGAAAGTCTTTGGCCACCTTGCGGGCGGCGGCCTCCACGCCGAACACCTCGCCCACGATGAGCTGGTTGCCGGCGGCGATGTACTCGCGCATCACGCGCTCGTAGTCGGCGTTGGCCACGTTTTCGCTGGCCTTGTATTCGATCTCGCCCCGCGCTTCGGCGGCCTTGAGCGCCTTGTGGATGCGGCTGACCCACTGCTGCTCGAACGGCACCGTGTAGATGGCCGCCACCTTGAGCTTGGCCTGCGCCGCCGCCAGCGACGGGGCCAGGCCCAGTGCGGCCGACAGGGCGATGGAAGTGGCCAGCAGGTGGCCGGTGAAAAGGCGGCGGGTGGTCATCGGGCAATCTCCAGACAAGGGTGAACCAGAACGGTGCATGACGGTAACGGTGCCGCCGCAGGCTGCAAGATGCGCGCCAGCCGGGCTTCAGGCGCGTCGCCTGGGCTTACTTGGTGCCAAAGATCCGGTCGCCCGCGTCGCCCAGGCCCGGCAGGATGTAGCCGTGGTCGTTGAGTTCGCGGTCGATGGCGGCGGTGAAGATGGGCACGTCGGGGTGGGCCTTTTGCAGCGTGGCGATGCCCTCGGGTGCGGCCAGCAGGCACACGAACTTGATCGAGCGGGGCTTGAGCTGCTTGAGCCGCTCCACCGCCGCTGCGGCCGAGTTGCCGGTGGCCAGCATCGGGTCGACCACGACGATGTCGCGCTCTTCCATCTCGGACGGCATCTTGAAGTAGTACTCCACGGGCTGCAGCGTGTTCGGGTCGCGGTACAGGCCGATGTGGCCCACGCGCGCGCCGGGCACCACGTTGAGCATGCCGTCCAGAAAGCCGTTGCCCGCGCGCAGGATGGACACGAGCACCAGCTTCTTGCCGTCGATGACCTTCGCGGTCATCTTCTCAAGAGGGGTTTCGATCTCGATGTCCTGCAGCGGCATGTCGCGCGTCACCTCGTAGGCCATGAGGGTGCTCAGTTCGCCCAGCAGACGGCGGAAGCTGTTGGTGCTCGCATCCTTTTTGCGCATGAGCGTGAGCTTGTGCTGCACCAGCGGGTGGGTGATGACATGGACGTTGTGGTTGTGCATGGCGGTTTACAGAGGCCGGGCCGCGCGGCGGCGCACCCGGCGGGCGTTGAAAGATGGAAAAAACCGGTCAGTCTGCCAGAAAGCGGGCGTAGCGGGCCAGATCGACGTTGCCGCCGCTGATGATCAGCCCCACGCGCTGGCCGCGGGTGGAGACACCGCCGTGCAGCGCCCCGGCCAGAGCGAGCGCACCCGTGGGCTCGACCACGATTTTCTTGCGCTCTGCAAAAAAGCGCAGGCCTTGCATCAACTGCTCGTCGGTGGCCGTGACCATGTCGTGCACATGGGCCCGGATGATGGGGAAGGTGAGCTCGCCCAGCGCCTGGGTCTGCGCGCCGTCGGCAATGGTGTGCGGGGTAGGAATGCGCACGATGTGGCCCGCGCGCACCGATTGCTGGCCGTCGTTGCCCGCGGCGGGCTCCACGCCCACCACGCGGCAGTGCGGGGCCAGCGCCTGCGCAGCCAGCAGGCTGCCGGCCAGCAGGCCGCCGCCGCCCACGCACACGAACAGCAGGTCCAGGTCGGGCACTTCCTGCAGCAGTTCGAGCGCGGCCGTGCCTTGGCCGGCGATCACGTGCGGGTGGTCGAACGGCGGGATCAGCGTGAGGCCGCGCTCCTGCGCAATGCGGCGGCTGATGGCCTCGCGGTCTTCGGTGTAGCGGTTGTAGGTGACCACCTGCGCGCCGTAGGCCCGCGTGGCAGCCATCTTGGAGACGGGCGCGTCCTCGGGCATGACGATCACGGCGGGCATGTCGAGCAGCCGTGCCGACAGCGCCACCGCCTGCGCGTGGTTGCCCGCCGAGAAGGCCAGCACACCGGCTTTGCGCTGCGCGTCGCTCAGGCGGCTGAGCGCGTTGTAGGCGCCGCGGAACTTGAATGAGCCCGTGCGCTGCAGGTTCTCGCACTTGAAGTACACGCGCCCGCCCAGCATGTCGTCGGCCGATACCGAGCGCAGCACCGGCGTGCGGTGCGCGTTGCCGGCCAGGCGCTGGGCGGCGTCCTGCACATCGGCAAAGGTGGGGGGTGTGCCCGCAGGGGCGGTGGCGGCAGACGCCGAGGGCGGCATGGGATGCGGCATGGCGGTGTGAAGGTGCGCGCAGACGGGATGCCCGCGATGCGGCCCATCATAGCCATGCTGCGCTGCGCTGGGCAAGCCGGGCGCGGCAAAAACCGGCCTCTTGTGCTTGCCTTTGCTGCGTGGGGTGCTATCACATCAGGAGCGCAGATCCGCTGGGCCGAACCTGGTGCCGCACGGATGCGCAGCCGCGCCCGGTGGCAGGCGCGGTGCCGCAGGGGGTTGCGCTCAGCCCGCGTCGCTGAAGCGGTGCAGCGGTGCGAGGTCCGGGAAGGCCGCCGCACGTTTTTGCTTCATCGCCACCACCGATTCGCGCACATGGGCATTGCTCCAGATCGCGCCCTGCAGCCAGCCCATCTGGCGCAGGCTGTCTTCCACGCTGTGGTCGCGCGCATAGTGCACGGCCTGCTTGGTGCCCCAGATGGCCACGGGCGGCTTGGCGGCGATCTCGCGCGCGCAGGCCAGGGCGGCTTCCACCGTGGCCTCGTGGGTGTCGAACACCTCGTTCACCAGGCCGCATTCGCGGGCGCGGCGCGCGTCCATGCGGCGGCCGGTGTAGGCCAGTTCCTTGACCAGGCCGATGGGAATGAGCTTGGGCAGGCGCTGCAGCGTGCCCACGTCGGCCACCATGCCGATGTTGATTTCCTGGATGCAGAAGAACGCGTCTTGCGACGCATAGCGCACGCAGCCGGTGGTGACCATGTCCACCGCGCCGCCAATGCAGCCGCCGTGGATGGCGAAGATCACGGGGATGCGCAGCTGCTCGATGCGCGTGAAGGTGGCCTGCATGTCGGTGAGCAGGTCAAAGATGGCCGCACGGCCCTCGGGGCTCTGGTCGTCCATGGTGATGGCGCCGCCAAAGGTTTCGAGCGCCATGCCCGCGCTGAAGTGCTTGCCTGTGCTGCTGATCACCAGCGCCCGCGCGCCGCTGCCGCCCTGGTGCAGGTGCGCCAGCGCCTCGTCCAGCTCGCGCCAGAAGGTCGGGTGCATGGTGTTCAGGGCCTCGGGCCGGTTGAGCACCAGGTGGGCCACATGGTCGGTGACGGTGAGGGAGAAGCAGGTGAGCGTGTTCATGGCTGCACACTGTACTGCGCAGCGCAAGTGCCATGGCGTCGCCCGCGTGACGCGTGCAGGCTTGTCCATCAAATAGGTTGCTCGTGCTTATCAATCAAGCACGAGCAGCTATCAAATCAGGAGCAATCGTCGGCGCGCCAGGCGGGCACTGCCTGCGCAGCTCAGTCGCCCCCGCCGCCGCAGCCTCCGCCATCGCCCCCGTCGCCTCCGCCATCGCTGCTGTCGGCCCCGCCAAAGTCGTCGGCACTGCCGCTGTAGCTGCTGTCCGAGAAGTGCGTGCCGCAATAGGGCGAGCCGCCCGAGCCGTCGGCCTTTGCAGCTGCAGGGCCTGTCAGCCGGCAGTCGGGCAGGTAGTGAAAGCCGCCGGGAATCGCGAACTTGGCATCCAGCGCAAACAGTAGCGGCAGGCGGCTAGGGGCCTTGGGGTCGATGGATTCTTCCTTGCAGGCCCAGAACCAGGCGCGCCGCAGCGCGTCGTTGTGCCGGGCGCGCGTGCCCAGCGCCTCGGCCGGTGTGTGGTGCAGAAAGTGCCCCAGCGCCAGCTGGCACCAACGGCGGTAGGCCTGGGTGTGCAGGATGAACTCGTGCCAGAGCGTATCGACCGCCTGTGAGGGCATGGCCACCAGCTGCCGCCGGCTCTGTGCACAGGCCAGGAAGAACTGGCGCAAGCCGCGCTCGATCAGCTCGGCGTCGCGCGGCTGCAGGTGCGGATAGGCCGCCAGCAGCTTGCGCTGCAGGTGGCGGGGCAGGGGGGCTTCGCGGATGAAGCGCCTGCGCACCGATTGCACCCACGCATGGGCCAGGGCCGCCGCCACCACCGAGACGAACAGCGAGGGAATCCAGTACCACTGGGGCCGCCACCAGTGGGCAAACGCCCCGGCAACCGTCAGCACCCAGAGACCGATGCACAGCAGCGGGATGGTGTGTCCCCAGCGCAATGCGAGCCGATCCGTTCGTGTCATGCAGCCTCCCTTTTTGTTGTTGTGGGGTGGAGTCCACAGGTGCTGTGGACCTGTGCCTCCATTGCATGGCAGATCGATGACCGTTGCGTGACAGTCGCTGCGTGCGGGATGCGCCCTGTGGTGCGGCTGTGACAGCGCGCAGCCCCCGTCATGCCTGGGGCCAGGCGGCCCCCTGGTCAGCGCCGACGGCTGCCGCTGCCGCCAAAGATGCTGCCCATCACGCCGCGCAGAATTTCTTTGCCCAACGTGGTGCCCATGGTGCGCACAGCCGACTTGGCCATGGTCTGCGCCAGGCCCTCGCGGCGGCCGCCGCGCGGGCCGGTGGAGCCGAACAGCACGTCGCTCAGGCCGCCCAGCAGGCCGTTGTCATCGGCTGCCGCACCGGCTGCACCGGGCTTGCCGGCGGCCGTCTGGGCCTGCACCTCGGCGGTGCGGCCCTTGAGGATTTCGTAGGCCGACTCGCGGTCCACCGCCTTTTCGTACACCCCGGCCACCAGCGATCCCTGCAGCAGCGCCTGGCGCTGTGGCGGGGTGATCGGGCCGATCTGGCTGCCCGGGGGCAGCACGAACACGCGCTCCGTCACACTCGGGCGGCCCTTGGCATCGAGAAAGCTCACCAGCGCCTCGCCCACGGCCAGTTCGGTGATGGCCGTCTCGATGTCAAGCCCCGGCTTTTGCCGCATGGTGGTGGCCGTGGCCTTCACCGCCTTTTGGTCGCGCGGCGTGAAGGCGCGCAGCGCGTGCTGCACACGGTTGCCCAGCTGGGCGAGCACGCTGTCTGGAATGTCGAGCGGGTTCTGTGTGACGAAGTACACGCCCACGCCCTTGGAACGCACCAGCCGCACCACGAGCTCGATGCGCTCAATCAGCACCTTGGGCGCTTCGTTGAACAGCAGGTGCGCCTCGTCAAAGAAGAACACGAGCTTGGGTTTGTCGGGGTCGCCGATTTCGGGCAGCGTCTCGAACAGCTCGGACAGCATCCACAGCAAAAAGGTGGCGTACAGCCGCGGCGAATTCATGAGCTTGTCGGCCGCCAGGATGTTGACCACGCCGTGGCCCGCCGCATCGGTCTGCATGAAGTCGTGGATGTCCAGCATGGGCTCGCCGAAAAAGCGGTCGCCGCCCTGCTGCTCGATCTGCAGCAGCCCGCGCTGGATCGCGCCCACGCTGGCGGCGCTGATGTTGCCGTACTCGGTGGTGAACGTCTTGGCGTTGTCGCCCACATGCTGCAGCATGGCGCGCAGGTCTTTGAGGTCGAGCAGCAGCAGGCCCTGGTCGTCTGCGATCTTGAACACCAGGTTCAGCACGCCAAGCTGTGTGTCGTTCAGGTTGAGCATGCGCCCAAGCAGCAGCGGGCCCATGTCGGACACCGTGGCGCGCACCGGGTGGCCCTGCTCGCCAAACACGTCCCACAGCGTGGTGGGGCAGGCCAGCGGCTCGGGCAGCTCCAGCCCGCGGTCTTTGAGCACGGCGGCCAGCTTGTCGCCGATGCGGCCCGCCTGGCTCACGCCCGTGAGGTCGCCCTTTACGTCGGCCATGAACACCGGCACACCGATGCGCGAGAACTGCTCGGCCAGGGTTTGCAGGGTCACGGTCTTGCCGGTGCCCGTGGCACCGGTGATCAGCCCGTGTCGGTTCGCCAGGCCGGGCAGCAGGTGGCATTCGGTCTGGGCGTGCTTGGCAATCAGGAGCGGTTCGGCCATGGTCGGGGAGGGTGGTCAGTCAAAAGTAAAATTCGCGGCCAGTAGATTAAATCAATAGCGAAGGATTCCCTGTGGCAGGACACAGCAAATGGGCGAACATCCAGCACCGCAAGGGGCGCCAGGATGAAAAGCGCGGCAAGGTCTGGACGCGCATCATTCGAGAAATCATGGTCGCGGCCCGCAGCGGCGGCGGCGATCCGGCTGCCAATCCGCGCCTGCGCCTGGCCATCGACAAGGCCAAGGCGGCCAACATGCCGGCCGACAACATCAAGCGCAACATCGACAAGGCCACAGGCAACCTCGAAGGCGTGAACTACGAGGAAATCCGCTACGAGGGCTACGGCATCGGCGGCGCCGCCATCATCGTGGACACCATGACGGACAACCGCGTGCGCACCGTGGCCGAGGTGCGCCATGCCTTCAACAAGTACGGCGGCAACATGGGCACCGAAGGCTCGGTGGCCTTCCAGTTCAAGCACTGTGGCCAGCTGGTGTTTGCCCCTGGCACGAGCGAAGACAAGGTCATGGAAGTGGCCCTGGAAGCCGGGGCAGAAGACGTGGTGACCGACGACGACGGTGCCATCGAAGTCATTACCGCCCCGGGCGAATTCGAAGCCGTGAAGAACGCGCTGGTGGCGGCGGGCCTTGTGCCCGAAATTGCCGAAGTGACCATGCGCGCCGAGAACACCATTGAAATCGTCGGTGACGACGCTGTCCGCATGCAGAAGCTGCTGGACGTGCTCGAAGACCTGGACGATGTGCAAGAGGTTTACCACAACGCCGCGCTATGAAAGTCCTTGTGATTGGAGGCGGCGGCCGTGAACACGCAATGGCATGGAAGCTCAGCCAGTCGCCGCGCGTCTCGCGCGTGTATGTGGCACCGGGCAATGGTGGCACGGCGCTGTCGGGGCGGCTGGAGAACATCGCCATCACCGACGTGCGGGCGCTGCGCGAATGGGCGCAGGCCGAGAAGATCGCGCTGACGGTGGTAGGCCCCGAGGCCCCGCTGGCCGCGGGCGTGGTGGACGAATTCCGCGCGCACGGGCTCAAGATTTTTGGCCCCACCCAAGCCGCCGCGCAGCTTGAAAGCTCCAAGGCCTTCTCCAAGGCCTTCATGCAGCGCCACCAGATTCCGACGGCTGAGTACGAAACGTTCTCGGACCCGGCCGCCGCGCACGCCTACATCGACCGCATGGGCGCGCCCATCGTGGTCAAGGCCGACGGCCTGGCTGCAGGCAAGGGCGTGGTGGTGGCCACCACGGCCCAGGAAGCCCACGACGCTGTGGACTTCATGCTGGTGGACAACAAATACGGTGTGGCACACAACGACGGCGGCGCGCGCGTGGTGATCGAGCAGTTCCTCGAAGGCGAGGAAGCCAGCTTCATCGTGCTGTGTGATGGCAAGAACGTGCTGGCCCTGGCCACCAGCCAGGACCACAAGCGCCTGCAGGACGGTGACACTGGCCCCAACACGGGCGGCATGGGGGCGTATTCGCCTGCGCCCGTGGTGACGGCCGACGTGCATGCGCGCGCCATGCGCGAAATCATCCTGCCCACGGTGCGTGGCATGGAAAAAGACGGCATCCCGTACACCGGCTTTCTGTATGCGGGCCTGATGATCGACGCCAAGGGCCAGCCGCGCACACTGGAGTTCAACTGCCGCATGGGCGACCCCGAGACGCAGCCGATCTTCATGCGCCTCAAGAGCGACCTGCTGGACGTCATGCTTGCTGCGGTCGAGGGCCGTCTGGACCAGGTCGAGCTGCAGTGGGACCGCCGCACCGCCTTGGGCGTGGTGATGGCCGCGCACGGCTACCCCGAGTCGCCGCGCAAGGGCGACGCCATCACCGGCCTGCCCGCGGAGGCGGAAGACGCCATGGTGTTCCACGCGGGCACGGTGCTCGACGGTGAGACGCTGCGCACCAGCGGTGGGCGCGTGCTGTGCGTGACGGTGCTGGCCGACAGCGTGCGCCAGGCGCAACAGCGGGCCTACGATGTGGCGCGGGGTATCCAGTTCGACGGAGCCCAGTACCGCCGCGACATCGGCCACCGGGCGATCAAGGACCGTTCGTGAGCGCGCAGCTGCTCGACAGCACCGGCCCCGTGGCCGCCGTGCGCGCCTACCTCACGGGGCTGCAGGCGCGGATCACCGGCGCGCTCGAAGATCTGGAAGGCGAGGGCGGCGCACGCTTTGTGGCCGACGCCTGGCACAAGGCGCCGGGCGAGCCGCTGCAGGGCGACGGCCTGACCAAGATCCTGGAAAACGGCCGCATCTTCGAGCGTGCAGGCTGTGGTTTCAGCCATGTGCGCGGGCCGCAACTGCCGCCCTCGGCCACGCAGCACCGGCCCGAGTTGGCCGGAGCGCCGTTCGAGGCCATGGGCGTGTCGCTGGTGTTCCACCCGCGCAATCCCTACGTGCCCACGGTACACATGAACGTGCGCATGATCGCGGCCGGCCATGCGGGGCAGATGCCCACCTGCTGGTTCGGCGGCGGCATGGATCTCACGCCGTATTACGGCTTTGCCGACGATGCCCGCCACTTCCACCAGACCTGCCGCGATGCGCTGGCGCCGTTTGGCGACGACAAGTACCCGCGCTTCAAGGCTTGGTGCGACGAGTATTTCTTTCTCAAGCACCGGCAGGAGCAGCGCGGCGTGGGCGGCGTGTTCTACGACGACTTCTCGGAGTTGGGCGTTGAGCAGAGCTTTGCGATGACGCGCGCCGTGGGCGATGCCTTCCTCGCAGCGTATCTGCCCATCGTCGAGCGCCGCCAGGGCATGGCCTGGGGCGAGCGCGAGCGTGCGTTCCAGCTCTACCGCCGCGGGCGCTACGTCGAGTTCAATCTGGTCTGGGACCGTGGCACGCACTTCGGCCTGCAGTCGGGCGGGCGCACGGAATCGATCCTGCTGTCGATGCCGCCGATGGTGTCGTGGTCGTACCAGCGCCAGGACCCGCCCGATTCGCCCGAGGCCGCGCTGCTGCGCGAGTTTCTGGTGCGCAAGGACTGGCTCGCCGATCCGGCCTGACCCACGCCTGCAGGCCGGCCTCCGTATAATCCCGCGGCTCGCGCGCAGCACGCCTTGCTGCCGAGCCGTGGCGCAGGCCAGCAACACCCACGGTGCGGCCCTACTGGCCGCCCGGCGCCCCGGGCGCTATATTGGCCCCATTCCTTTCCCCTCACTGCTCTGATGAACACCCCTATCCAATCGCCTGCCGCTGCCAAAAAAGACGTCACCAAGCTCCAACGTGCCATCGTGGACGGTCTCGAAGACGTCAAGGCGCAGGACATTCAGGTGTTCAACACGGAGGCACTGTCCCCCCTGTTCGAGCGCGTGATCGTCGCCTCGGGCACTTCGAACCGCCAAACCAAGGCCCTGGCCGCCAGCGTGCGCGACGCCGTGCGCGAGGCGGGCTTTCCCAAGCCCCGCATCGAGGGCGAGGACAACGGCGAGTGGATCATCGTGGACTGCGGCGCAGCGGTGGCGCACATCATGCAGCCCGCCATCCGCCAGTACTACCGGCTCGAAGAGCTCTGGGGTGAAACGCCTGTGCGCTTGAAGACGGCAGCGGCCAAGGCCGCACGCAGCAAGGCCGCCGCCGAGTCTGCAGAGCCCGCCGTCAAACCCGCCCGCAAGCGCAGCAGCGCCGCCAGCGCTGACGCGGCACCGGCCAAGGCCCCTGCCAAGCGCGCAGCCAAGTCGGCGCGCTCGGCAGAAGCCCCTGCAGCCTCGTCCACCGCCAAGCCAGCGGCCAAGCGCGCGGCTGCCAAGGCCCCTGCGGCCGGCAAGGCCAGCGGCACCGCTGCGCGCAAGGCACCCGCCAAAACGTCTGCCAAGGCAACTGCCAAAAAGACCGCCGTCAAGACCGTGGTGGTGAAACCCGAGACCCGCAAGACCACGGCCAAAACCGCCGGCAAGGCGGCTGCAGGCACCGCGGCGCGCAAGGCTCCGGCCCGCAAGGCGCCCGCACGCAAGACGGCTTCCAAGGACTGACCCGGCTTGTGCCCCGCGCACGCCTGAGGTGCGGCCATGCGGCTGATCATCATTGCCGTTGGGCAGCGCGTGCCCGACTGGGCCCAGGTGGCGTACGACGACTACGCCAAACGCTTCCCACCCGAATTGAAGGTAGAGCTCAAGGCCGTCAAGACCGAGCCTCGGGCTTCCAAGACCACCGAGGCCGTGATGGCCGCGGAGCGCGAGCGCATTGAGGCAGCCATTCCCCGGGGCGCACGGGTGGTGGCGCTGGATGAGCGCGGCACGGGCCTGACCACGCGCGCCCTGGCCGACCGGCTGCGCGGCTGGCAACTCGAGGGCGATGACGTGGTGCTGCTCATCGGGGGGCCGGACGGGCTCGACCCGGGCCTGCGCCAGGCGGCACACGAGCGCATTCGCCTGTCGGACCTGACCCTGCCGCACGCCATGGTGCGCGTGCTGCTGATTGAGCAGCTGTACCGTGCGTGGTCGGTGAACGCTGGTCATCCCTACCACCGTGAGTAGCGGCAGAGCCTCTTTGCTATTTTTTTGATAGCTGATCGTGCTTGATTGATAAGCACGAACCCTGAATTTCATTGCTGGTGTTCCATGGCTGAATTCGTTTATCTCGCATCGCAAAGCCCGCGGCGGCGGCAATTGCTGGAGCAGCTGGGTGTGCGCCATGAGTTGCTGCTGCCCCAGGCCGAGGGCCCGGAGGCGGAGGATGCCGAAGCGCTGGAAGCGCCACTGCCACAGGAACTGCCGCGCCGCTACGTGCAGCGCGTGACCGCCCTGAAGTTGCAAGCCGCCGTGCAGCGCTGGCAGCGCCGCGCGCTGCCGCCCGCGCCCATCCTGTGCTCGGACACCACCGTGGCCCTGGGCCGCCGGATTCTGGGCAAGCCGGCCGATGCCGCCGAGGCCCGGGATATGCTCGCAGCCCTGTCGGGACGCAGCCACCAGGTGCTCACCGCGGTGGCGGTCTGGACGGGCGACCAAGCGCTGACGGCGCTGTCCGTATCGCGCGTGCGTTTTGCCCCGCTGTCGGCGGCCGACATCGAGGACTACGTGCGCTCGGGCGAGCCCATGGGCAAGGCCGGTGCGTATGGCATTCAGGGGCGGGCGGCTGCGTTCATCCCCCACATTGAGGGCAGCTACTCTGGCATCATGGGCTTGCCGCTGTACGAAACCCTGGGCCTGCTGCGCGACGCCGGTGTGCGGCCGCAGCCTGCCGCCTGACGGGCGTCGATGTGCCCCAATGCTCTGATTCGCCACCACCCATGCCCACCTTGCAGCAAGACATCCTGATCAATTGGTCTCCCCAGGAAACACGGGTCGCCGTGGTGGAAAACGGGGCCGTGCAGGAGATGCACATCGAGCGCACGCTGGAGCGGGGGCTGGTGGGGAACATCTATCTGGGCAAGGTCTCGCGCGTGCTGCCCGGCATGCAGTCGGCCTTCATCGACATCGGCCTTGAACGCGCCGCGTTTTTGCATGTGGCCGACGTGTGGCAGCGGCACGAGGGCGGCGAGCATCCCGCCGTGGTGCGCAAGACCGAAGCGCTCGTGCCGATCGAAAAGCAGGTGTTCGAGGGGCAGGCGCTGATGGTGCAGGTCATCAAGGACCCGATCGGCACCAAGGGCGCACGGCTGTCCACCCAGATCAGCATCGCGGGCCGCCTGCTGGTGTTTCTGCCCCAGGACGACCATGTGGGCGTGTCGCAGAAGATTCCAGTGGCCGAGCGCGATGCCTTGCGGGCGCGCCTGCAAGCCCTGGTGGGCGACAAGTCCACTGGCGGTGGAGGGGGCTTCATCCTGCGCACCAATGGCGAGGACGCGAGCGACGCCGAACTGGCTGAGGACATCGCCTACCTGCGCAAGACCTGGGCGCGGATCCGCGAGGCGGCCACGCGGCAGCCGCCGGGCTCGCTGCTGCACCAGGACCTGGATTTGCTGCAGCGCGTGCTGCGTGACTTGGTGAGCGAGCAAACGCAGACCATCCGGCTCGATTCGATGGAACAGTTTCAGCGCCTGCGAACGTTTGGGCAGGAGTACATGCCCGCCGCCGTGGGCCGCCTGCAGCATTACAAAGGCGAGCGGCCGATATTTGACCTGTACGGCATCGACGAGGAGATTGCGCGCGCCTTGGGTCGCCGGGTGGACCTCAAATCGGGCGGCTATCTCATCGTGGACCAGACCGAGGCCCTGACCACGATCGACGTCAACACCGGCGGCTATGTCGGTGCGCGCAACTTTGACGACACGATCTTCAAGACCAACCTGGAGGCCGCGCAGGCCATTGCGCGGCAACTGCGGCTGCGCAACCTGGGCGGCATCATCATCGTGGACTTCATCGACATGGCCCGCGAGGACCACCAGCACGCTGTGCTGTCGGAGTTTCGCAAGCAGTTGGCCCGCGACCGGGTGAAGACCATGGCCGGGGGATTCTCCCAGCTTGGGCTGGTGGAGATGACCCGCAAGCGCACGCGCGAGTCGCTGGCCCACATGCTGTGCGAGCCCTGCAGCCAGTGCCAGGGGTCCGGTCAGGTCAAGACGGCACGCAGCGTGTGCTACGACATCCTGCGCGAAATCCTGCGCGAAGCGCGCCAGTTCAATCCGCGCGAGTTCCGCGTGATTGCCTCACCCCGCGTGGTGGAACTGTTCCTCGACGAGGAGAGCCAGCATCTGGCCGGTTTGTCCGACTTCATCGGCAAACCGATCTCGCTGCAGGCCGAGAGCGTCATGGGGCAGGAGCAGTACGACATCGTGCTGCTCTAGCCCCGCTGCGGCCTCTTGGGTCGCATCAGAGCCGCTGCAGCCGGCGGATGGCTTCGTGCAGCGTTGCGTCCTGCTTGGCAAAACAGAAGCGCACGATGCCCTGGTCAAATCCATCGCCGTAGAAGGCTGACAGCGGAATGGCCGCCACGCCGACTTCGCGGGTGAGCCACATGCAGAAGTCCGCTTCCGTGCGATCGGTCACCGCGGAGATGTCCACACACTGGAAGTACGTCCCGGTGCTTGGCAGCAGCCGCAAACGCGTGGTGGACAGCCCCTGGCGGAACAGGTCTCGCTTGGCCTGGTAAAAGGCGGGCAGTTGCAGGTAGGGCTGCGGGTTTTGCAAATACGCGGCCAGGCCGTGCTGCATCGGCGTGTTGACGGTGAACACGTTGAACTGATGCACCTTGCGAAACTCCGCCATCAGCGGCGCTGGCGCGGCGACCGTGCCCACTTTCCAGCCGGTGACATGGAAGGTCTTGCCAAAGCTCGATACGACGAAGGACCGCGCAGCCAACCCGGGAAAGCGGGCCACGCTCTGGTGGTCGGCACCATCGAACACCATGTGCTCGTAGACCTCATCGCTGAGCAGCAGCACCTCGGTGGGGGCCAGCAGTTCCTCCAGGGTCTGCATGTCCTCTGCAGACCAGACCGTTCCGCTCGGGTTGTGGGGCGTGTTCACCATCAGCAGGCGGGTACGCGGTCCGATGGCCCGGGCGATCGCGTCGAAGTCCGGACGGAAGCTGCCGGGCACCAGCGGTACGCGCACCACGGTGCCGCCTGCGAGCACGATATTGGGCGCGTAGCTGTCGTAGCACGGGTCGAGCACGATCACTTCGTCGCCGGGGCGCACCACCGCCAGCACGGCGGTCAGAATCGCCTGCGTGGCCCCTGCCGTGATGGTGATTTCCTGGGCCGGGTCGTACGCATGTCCGTGCAGCACCTCGATCTTGCGCGCCACCGCCTCACGCAATGCCGGGATCCCGGGCATCGGCGGGTATTGGTTGTGTCCGGCCTGCATGGCCTGGGTCACGGCGTTCACCAGGGCGGGGTCGCAAGCGAAGTCGGGAAAGCCTTGCCCGAGGTTCACCGCCCCATGTTCCTGGGCGAGCGCAGACATCACGGAAAAAATGGTGGTGCCCACCTGCGGCAGCTTGCTGTGCAGCGCGGGGGTGAGGGCCTTCGGTGCAGCGGGGGGAGTCTGGGTCATGGCGTGGGGTCAGAATTCGTAGTCGTTGACGTGGCCACTCATCGCGCGGGTGATCAGGTCACGGCTCAGGCGGTCGCTCAGCAGTTCTGCAAAGCGATAGACGAAGTTGCGCAGATAGGCCCCCCGCTTGAAGGCCACACGCGCAACGCTCTGGCCAAACAGGTGGCCCACCGGCCGCACAATCAGATCGCCCACCGGGTCGTCCCGCACCGCCATCTCTGCCACGATGCCGATGCCCAGGCCCAAGCGCACGTAGGTCTTGATCACGTCGGAGTCAATGGCCTCCAATGCGATCCGCGGCTGCAGCTTGCGGTTGGCAAAGGCGTGGTCGATCTTGCCGCGTCCGGTGAACGATGGGTGGTAGGTGATCAGGGGCTCGTGGGCAATGTCCTCCAGACCGATGCGTTCCTTGCTTGCCAGGGGATGGCCCGGCGGCAGCACCAGGACGTGCTGCCACTCGTAGCACGGGAGTGTGACGAGTTCCGGGTAATCGGCCAGCGATTCGGTGGCCATGCCGATCTCTGCGGTCTCGTCGATCACCATGCGTGCCACCTGGTCTGGCGTGGCCTGGTGCAGGCTGATGTTGACCTTGGGATAGGCCTCGCGCAGACGTGCCACCGGCACCGGCAGCACGTACCGCGCCTGGGTGTGCGTGGTGGCAATGCTGAGCGTGCCGGTGTCCTGGGCGCTGAACTGTTCTCCGATGCGCTTGAGATTGCCCACCTCCCGCATGATCACTTCGATGCTGCGCAGCACATGCTGCCCAGGCTCGGTGATGCGCTTGAGGCGCTTGCCGTGCCGCGCGAAGATGTCCACGCCCAGTTCCTCTTCAAGCTCGATGATGGCTTTGGACACCCCGGGTTGTGAGGTGTGCAACGCCTTGGCGGCTTCCGTGAGGTTGAGATTGCGGCGGGCGGCTTCTTGAACGAAGCGAAACTGATGGAGGTTCATGTATCGATATAAAGATCGATCTCATTATGCCTCAATCGTCTAAAGCGCGGGTGTTTCAGGTCGACCGGTTGGGGGCGAGCATGCGATATCGGCCATCAAGCGGGTCATGCGCAGGTCCTCTCCAATAGCGGGTTGCAGGTGGAACACCGCCTGTGGATGCTCCGCGCGCAATTGCTCGACCAGCAGCGGGAGATCTTCGCGCGCATGCTTTCCGATGCCCAGGAACATGGGCACGATCACGATGTGCTGGTGGCCATGGTCCAACATCTGGCGCACGGCAGTGGGAAGATCGGGAAGACACAGTTCCAGGTACGCACTGCACACCGCCTGTTCCGGCCGGTCGCGGCGGATCTGCTCTTCCACGGCGCGCAGCGGAGCGCTCCACAAAGGGTCGCGTGAGCCGTGCGAGAACAGCACGATGGCATGTGAAGGGACTGCGGAGGGTGTCATGGTGGTTCAGCGCCGCAAGACCAGCCAGCCAAAGGCAGCCAGCGACAGTAGGGTGTAGATGAGGCCCGGAGCGGCGGCCGTCCACATGGGCGACCAGTTCTGGAGATTGCCGGCATAGCCGAACACGTTGTTCAGCAGGAAGAAGCTGATGCCGGCCATGACCCCGCCGAACACGTAGCCCGCAATGCCGCCCGAGCGGAAATGCAGGTAGGCAAACGGCAGGGCCAGGACCACCATCACCAGGCAACTCAAGGGGTAAAACACCTTGCGCCAGAACTCGATCTCGTAGCGCTGGGCCGATTGGCCGTTGGCCTCCAGATGCCGGATGTACTGGAACAGGTCGATGGTAGCCATCCGATCAGGCTTGAGCAGTGATGCCGCCACCATGTCCAGGCTCAAGCCGGTCGGCCAGGTCCATTGGGGCAAGCTCTCATGCAGCACCTTGGTGGCATCGGCCTCATTGCGCTCGAAGCGGCTGCGTTGCACGTTTTCGAGCAGCCAGCCCGCATCGCCGCTCGACACCGTTCCGCGCAGCGCCTGGGTTTTGGCCGTGAGACGCCCCTCACTGTCAAACTCGAAAATGCGCACATCCTGCAAAGCTCCGTCTGGCGACAGTGCGCGCACGTTCACGGCGAACGAGTGTCCGTTCTGCCGTTCTTTCAGCCAGGCCCCGGTGGCGCCCGAGGTCAGCCGTCCCAGGTGCTGTGCCTTGATGAGCTGGGCGGCCCGGTCTGCGTACGGCGCGATGTAGTCGCCTACGGCAAACGTGATCAGCACGAACATGCCTCCCAGCGTCAGCAGCGTGCGCAGGGCCTTCCAGGGCCCCAGTCCGCTCGTGCGCATGATGGTGAACTCGGAGCTCTGCGCGAGCCGGGCCGTGACAAAGATCGTGCCAATCAACACGGTGATGGGCAGCAGCTCGTAGAGATGGCTGGGCATGCTCAGCGCCACGAACGCGAGCGCGTGTCCCATCTGGTAGCCATCGGCGCCGGCCCGGCCGATCCATCGCAACTCATCGACCAGATCGAAAAAGAAAAACAGTGCAAGGAAACCGAGCGTGACATACGCCACGGCGGCCAGGGCCTGGCGGTGGATCAGCTTTCGCAGGGTTTTCATGCCGCTTTTCTCCGGGGCAGGAGCGCAGCAGGGGTCCACTGCAGATGCCGCAGGGTCAGCAGCGTCAGGGCCAGCACGAACACGCCGCCATGCAGTCCGAGCGTGAACAACGGCATCGAGAGCCGTCCTGCTCCAATCCAGCTTTGTCCAAGCGTCATCAGGTTGTAGTACACGACGAAGGCCAGCAGCGCGAACACCATGCTGGTGCTGCGTGCCACCCGGGGGTTCGCACTGGTCAGCGCCAGCCCGAGCAGCACGAAGTTGAGCGACGCGAGCGCAAGGCCCACGCGCCAACCCAGCTCCGCCTGAAAGGCTGGCACCGGCGATTTCAGCAAATCGAGGGTCGGCACAGTCTTGACCGACTGCGCATCGGTAGATGCAGCGGGCGCTGCCCCGATGCGGGTGGTGTACTCTTCAAACTCGCTCACGGACGCCCCAGGTTTGGTGCGATCACTCTCCAGCCGTTGCCCCTGGCTAAGAACCGCCCAGCGCTGTCCGTCGCGCACTTCCACCCGGGCAGAGCGGGCCGACGTCACGGTTTCCTGGCTGCCCTGCGAAGAGGCGATGAACACGTTGGTGGCACCGGTTTCCACCGAGCCGTCCCGCTCAATGAAAAACACGCGGGACCCGTTCGCAGACTCTTGAAATTCGCCTGGCGCGATCCGGTCGATGTCGCCACGTTGCTCGTAGCGGGTTCTGAGCTCTTGGATCTGTTCATTGGCCCAAGGCCAGACCAGCAATGAAAGCACCGCCACGATCAGCATGACCGGCCAGGCAAAGCGCAGGAGCGGGCGCAGCATGCTGGCCAGCCCGCGACCCGAAGCGAACCAGATCACCATTTCGCTTTCACGGTACATCCGGGACAGGCAGCCGACACAGGCCACAAACAGACTCAGGCTGAGGATCACCGGCAGTTGCCCGAGCACGGTGTAGCCCATCACCAGCATGACATCCGATGGGTTCACGTTGCCCCGGGATGCCTGGCCCAGCGTGCGGATCAGCATCATGGTCATGACCACTGTGACGAGCACGACCAGGGTGGCTCCGAAGCTGCGTGCCAGCTCCTTGCGCAGGGATGAATCGAATAACATCGGTCGGAAGCAAAAGGGTGATTATGAACTTCGAACTCAAGCCGTTGGGCGCCGCGGGACTGGCTGCCGACAAGAGCGATCTGTTGCTGTATCTGGTGGGCGATGGTTTCGCCCCGGGGTCTGATGCGCTTTCGGCTCTGACAGCGCAAGCCCTCAAGGCCGGGGACTTTGCCACGCAGGCCGGCAAGTCGCTGGCGCTGTACCAGGTGCCGGGCCTGAGCGCGCGTCGCGTGCTTTTGCTGGGTGCTGGCGATGCCTCGGCACGGTCGGTTCGGCAGGCCCTGAACGCAGCATCTGCGGCCCTGCGCGCCCCGAAAACGGCCCGTGTGGTGCTGGCATGGGCCCAGGCTCCGACTCCGGAGGCTGTGGCCACGGCCTTGCAGGGCGTCGCAGAGGCCACGTACGCCTACACCCTGACCAAGTCCAAAGCAGAAGCGCGGCAGTTGCAGAAAGTGCGCGTCGCTGTCGCCGATACGGCAGACATGCGCGCTGCCGTGCTGCGTGCACAGGCGCTGGTGGCCGGCGTGGAACTGGCGCGTGAATGGGGCAACCGTCCCGCCAACCATGCCACACCGTCCATGCTGGCCACCGCGGCCCGCGCACTGGCCAAGCACCGCAATGTGCAGTGCCGCGTCTTGGAGGAGCCTGCGATTCGCAAGCTTGGCATGGGGGCTTTTCTGGCCGTGGCGCGCGGCTCGGAAGAGGCCCCGCGCTTCATCGAGCTGCGCTACGAGGGTGCGGCCAAGCAGCAGGCGCCGGTGGTGCTGGTGGGCAAGGGCATCACGTTCGACACGGGGGGCATCTCTATCAAGCCTGCGCCCGAGATGGACGAGATGAAGTTCGACATGTGCGGTGCGGCCAGCGTGCTGGGGGTGTTTCAGGCACTGGCGGTGCTGCAGCCTGCCATCAACGTGGTCGGACTCATCCCGGCCTGCGAGAACATGCCGGATGGTCGAGCACTGAAGCCGGGTGATGTGGTGACCAGCATGAGCGGACTGACCATCGAAGTGCTGAACACCGATGCAGAGGGGCGCTTGATCCTGTGCGACGCGCTGGCCTACGCGGACCGTTTCAAACCGGCTGCGGTGGTGGACATTGCAACCCTGACCGGTGCCTGCGTCATCGCGCTGGGAGGCGTGCGCAGCGGCTTGTTCAGCAACAACGACGGGTTGGCCGCCTCGCTGCAGGCTGCGGGCGACGCGGCGCTGGATCCGTGCTGGCGGATGCCGCTCGACGACGACTATGCCGAAGGCTTGAAGAGCCCGTTTGCAGACATGGGCAATGTGGCGGGCCGTGCTGCGGGGTCGGTGACGGCAGCCAAGTTCTTGCAGCGCTTCGTCAAGGACTGGCCTTGGGCGCATCTCGACATTGCGGGCACCGCATGGCGGGGCGGGGCGCAAAAAGGGGCGAGCGGACGGCCGGTTCCCTTGCTGCTGGAGTATCTGCTGCGCCATGCGAGCCCACCGCCTGCACAAGGCGCGGCTGAAAAGCCGCGCGCGGCGCGCAAGACCCGGGCGTCCAGGACGTCTGCGGCGCACACGCCCGGCGCCTAACCCTTGCCTGCTACCGCAACGCTTGCCGTGCCAGAGGTCAAGTTCCATTTCAATGTGCCGGACAAGGCGCTTTACGCCTGCCGGCTCTCTCGCAAGGCGGTGCGCTCGGACGCGCGGCTGCTGATCGTGGGGCCTGCCGCAGAGCTGCAGCGCCTGGATGGCCTGCTCTGGTCGTTTTCAGCGGTGGATTTTGTGGCGCATGCTTGGTGTGCAGACAACGCAGCCACGGCGCGTTTTGCCCCTGTGCTGCTGGCGGAGCGTGCGCCTGCCGATGCAGCGTTCGATGCCGTGCTGCATCTGGGTGATCGGGTTCCGGAGGGCTGTGACGCTTGGGGCCGGTTGATCGAACTGGTAAGTGCTTCTGACGCGGCCGACCGCGAGCATGCCCGGATGCGCTGGCGTGCCTATCGCGACCGCGGATGGACCATCAATCGCCATGACGTGCAGGAGGATCCGCAGTCATGAACACCCCTCCGCCGCGGCAGCCCCCACGCTTTGTGCCCACGCTCACCGAAGTGGTGCATGTGCCGCATGCGGTCCCGTTGGCGGTGCAGGCTGGCACCGCAAGCGCGCGCCCCGGCCATCGTGCCGATTCCTCCTCTGCCGCGCCGCCAGCGGGTGCTGGCCCTGCCCATGTGGCTGCGGTACCCGCCGCTCTGCAGGGGCAGGCCCCCGCTGCTCCCGTGATGCAGGCCTCGGCGCTGCCGCCGAGTGGGCGGCCGACGGTAACGCCGGCCGCCACACCCGCTCTACCGAGCGCCGCTTTGCTGGAGGAGCATCTCGTGCACCAAGTGCTTCAGCGCATCGATGTGCGGCTGGGGCCCAGGCTGGAGCGGGTGGTCGCTGACGTGGTGCGGGAGCAGACGCGGCAGCTGTTGCCACGGCTTCGCGAGGAGTTGGCAACGGTCGTGCAGCGGGTGGTGAATGAGGCGGTCGCCGAGGAGCTGGCACGGCCGCTGCCGATGCCCCCAAAAGGGTCGGGGCGATGACAGGGTTATCCCCTGTGGTTTCCGGCCCATGTCATCGTGTTCCCTAATGATCTGGCCCATAAATTGCGATATGTTCGCCTGCGTTGAGACACCAGACGAATCTCAGCGTTTATCTTTACTGGAGATTGATATGCAATTGAAGTTGAAACTGACCGTGGTTGCTGCTATCGCAGCTGCTGCTGGTGTGGCCTCTGCACAAGAGCAGGTGGTCAAGATCGGCCACGTGGCACCGGTTTCTGGCGCCCAAGCCCACTACGGCAAGGACAACGAAAATGGCGCTCGCATGGCCATCGAAGAGCTCAACGCCCAGGGCGTGACCATCGGCGGCAAGAAGATCAAGTTCGAGCTGGTGGCTGAAGACGACGCAGCCGATCCCAAGCAGGGCACCGCCGCAGCACAGAAGCTGTGCGATGCCAAGGTGGCTGGCGTGGTGGGCCACCTGAACTCCGGTACGACGATTCCCGCTTCGAAGGTTTACAACGACTGCGGCATTCCGCACGTCACCGGTGCTGCAACCAACCCCAACCTGACCCGCCCGGGCTACAAGACCACCTTCCGCATCATCGCCAACGACAATGCGCTGGGTTCGGGTCTGGCCGTGTACGCAGCCGACACGCTCAAGCTGAAGACCGTGGCCATCGTGGACGACCGCACCGCATACGGCCAGGGCGTGGCAGACGTGTTCAAGAAGACCGCTGCCGCCAAGGGCATCAAGGTGGTGGACGAGCAGTTCACGACCGACAAGGCCACCGACTTCATGGCGATCCTGACCGCCATCAAGGCCAAGAATCCCGATGCCATCTTCTACGGCGGCATGGACCCCCAAGCCGGCCCGATGCTGCGCCAGATGGAACAACTGGGCATGGGTAACGTGAAGTTCTTCGGCGGCGACGGCATCTGCACGTCTGAAATCGCCAAGCTCGCCGCTGGTGCCAAGACCCTGAACAACGTGGTCTGCGCCGAAGGCGGTGCCTCGCTCGACAAGATGCCTGGCGGCAAGGCCTGGAAGGCCAAGTACGACGCCAAGTACCCCGGCCAGTTCCAGGTGTACAGCCCCTACACCTACGACGCCACCTTCCTGCTGGTGGACGCCATGAAGCGCGCCAACTCGGTGGATCCCAAGGTGTACATCCCCGAGCTGGCCAAGAGCAACTTCAAGGGCGTGACCTCCACGATCCAGTTCGAGCCCAACGGCGAACTGAAGAACCCCGCGATCACGCTGTACGTCTATAAGGACGGCAAGAAGTCGCCCCTGAACTGATCTTTGTCACCCACGGCCCCACTGTCTGGGGCCGGTGAGTGGATCAGGAGCCCCGCCTTGTGCGGGGCTTTTTTGTTATGGAGATCGCGCGTGCCTGGAGCCATGGCGAAGGCATAGAACAGCGGTGCACATACCGGCCGCGTGCCCCCGTGCCCTGATGGAGCCATGCGAATGCGTGCGTCGGCTACCCGTATCTGGGCCGAGGCCCGCGATTTGAGGTTTGATGCTGGAGCCGCCAGGGGGCCCGCAGGCGAAATGGGGCCGCAGATTTCGTGGGCGGCCTGGTGGTCATCCCGCCGCGCGCTATGGTGCCTTGAGAGGTGCTGGTCCGTATCCCACTCAGCTCGCCGAGTGCGGCGCTAGCCCGTGTTGGTGGATGGTCGATGGCCTAACAAAACCACCAGGCCGCCAGGGTGCTTGCGCGTGGTAAGCGCTGCAGCCGTACAGCAGGTTGGGTCTGTGCTGGCAGGGCAGCTCCATCCCTTCCTCCGTGCGCAGGCCCCCTGTCTGCTGCCGGTCGCTAATGCCATGCTGCCCGTATCTGCACTGCGGGGGGTTCCGCGGGCCTTGGCGGCGCACGAAAAGCTATGGTGCGCCAGCGCAGTTCAGCGGCGGACCTGGAGCGCGCCGGGGTTGACAATGTTGGTAGGCGTGCCGCGGATGAAGTTCACCACGTTGTCAAACGCTGCGCCAAAGTACAGCTCGTAGCTGTCCTGCTCGACATATCCGATGTGCGGCGTGCAAATGCAGTTCTCGAGCCGCAGCAGGGCGTGGCCTTGCAAAATGGGCTCGCTTTCAAACACGTCCACGGCGGCCATGCCGGGCCGCCCCCGGTTGAGCGCGGCGATCAGCGCATCCGATTCGATGAGCTCTGCGCGCGAGGTGTTCACCAGCAAAGCGGTCGGCTTCATGCACGATAGATCTTCGAGCGTGATCATGCCGCGGGTCTCTTCGTTGAGCCGCAGGTGCAGGGAAATGACGTCGCACTGGGCAAAGAAGTCCTCGCGGCTCGTGGCAACCTGATAGCCGTCGGTCAGGGCCTGGACGCGGGAGGCTTCTCGGCCCCAGACGCGCACATTCATCCCGAAGGCGCGGCCGTAACCCGCCACCAGCTGGCCGATCCGCCCGTACCCCCAGATGCCGAGCGTCTTGCCGCGCAGCACGCTGCCAATACCGAAGTTGGGGGGCATGGACGCGGCCTTCAGGCCCGATTGCTGCCATGCGCCATGCTTGAGGTTGGAGATGTACTGTGGCAGCCTGCGCATGGCTGCCATGACCAAGGCCCAGGTCAGTTCGGCGGGAGCCACCGGGGAGCCCACCCCTTCGGCGACGGCAATGCCGCGCTCGGTGCAGGCCGCCACGTCCACATGCGGGCCGATGCGCCCTGTCTGGGCGATGAGCTTGAGTCGGGGGAGTTTTTCGACCAGTTGCCGGGTGATCTGCGTGCGCTCGCGTATCAGCACGATGATGTCGGCGTCCCGGAGCCGTACGGACAACTGGCCCAGGCCCTTGACGGTATTCGTATACACCTTGGCGCTGTAGGCATCCAGGCGCGAGGCGCACTGGAGCTTGCGGACGGCATCTTGGTAGTCGTCCAGGATCACGATATTCATGGGCGTCATTGTGCCTTGCTCGCTGCTGGGCCTGAGGCCGGTAGGGGGTAGTCGTTCGCACGCTGAAACGGATCGCACGAAGTTCGGAACCTCTGTCGCGACGCGCGATAGCGATCCATGAGACCTTCTGGCCTACTAAGCGTCCGCGTCGCGCGTCCGTTCAAGATCAGCCGAGCCGCCAATGGCGCAAGATGCAGTGCACAGCATGAGGTCGAAAAGTGGCCTGGAGTGAGCGGAGTCAAGCACGAGCAGCTATTCAATCAATAGCAAGCTGTCTTGGTTGCCGATCTTTGCCCCGACGGGGAGTGCACTTCTGCCTCCTTGAGAGAAAACGCCCGCAGCAGCGGGCCTTGGGCCAGCTAGCATGCGGCCGGGCATGACGGCAAGCGGGAGGTAATTACGGGGCTCGCCGCCGTCACCAGCGCAGGCTGCAGTGTCCTGCGTGGACCTGCCCGGTGTGTCGCGAACGGTGTGTGAGGTGCGTATCGTTGGAAGGCGATCGCCTGACACTGCATCTACCAACGGCGCCGAGTGAGTGGATCACGTTCAGGCTGCGCTTTCGACGATCTCGCCTCGTTGCTCCAGTTGGGCCAGCCGGTCCAATTCCGCACATACGTCGGCCAGCCGCCCCGAAATCGCCAGCCGGGCGCCCCCTCGGTGGCCCCGGGCGTAGCGAATCTTGATGGGATGAGTTCCCCGGACGCAGGGATCGTTGGCAGCCTGACGGTCGCTGGCGATGGCCGGGGCGCGCGTCGCTGGGCGACTGTCGGGGGTGTGTGGCACCACCGTGAGGGGAACGCCGATTGTCCGCGCTGGCTCGTCCAGGCGCATGCGGTGTGCCGACGCCGGATATTCAGGGGTTCTGCCGAGGTCGGCCATAAGTGAGGGCGCCCAGCGCCGCGGCGGGGGCAAATCCGCCAAGGAGCAACGCAGATTGGGCTGCGACCCCGTTGTGTCTGCGTCCGGCTGGCGGAAGGGCTCTTGCCCAACTGGCGAAGAACGGTTGCGGATCCACGCTTGAAACCAAGACTGCACGATGCGGGCGAATGCCATGTGAATGCTCCAGACAAGGCGCCGGCAGGATTCCAAGGAACGACCGCATCCGGAGGGCCGCATCTCTGTGGACGCTGACGCCCGCCACCTCCGGTGTGTCGGATAAATCAGGAAAGCATGTGGTTGCGGATCAGCCCGACCGCGAGCCCTTCGATTTCAAAGGGCTCGCCAGGCTGTACGACGATGACTGGATAGTCGGGGTTCTCGGGCAGCAGTTCGACCGAGCCGCCTGTGCGTTTGAGGCGCTTGACCGTGACTTCGTCCCCCAGACGTGCCACCACGATCTGACCGTTGCGCACCTCTTTGGTCGCTTGCACGGCTAGCAGATCGCCGTCCATGATGCCGGCGTCGCGCATGGACATGCCGCGCACCTTGAGCAGGTAGTCCGGCGTCTGCGAGAACAAACCCTGTTGCAGCGCGTAGGTTTGATCAACGTGCTCTTGCGCGAGAATGGGCGACCCGGCAGCCACGCGGCCGATGAGCGGCAACAGCAGCTGTTGAAACCCCGGGAGCGTGCCCGAGTTGCGCTCGGCTTGGTCTGCGACTCGTCGTGTGGGTGCGCCGCTGCGCAGGCGGATACCCCGGGACGTGCCGCTCACGAGTTCGATGACTCCCTTGCGGGCCAGCGCCTGCAGGTGCTCTTCTGCGGCGTTGGCCGACTTGAAGCCTAGTTCGGCGGCGATTTCGGCCCGGGTGGGTGGGGCGCCTGTGGTCGCGATGGCGGTGCGGATCAGATCCAGGATCTGTTGCTGCCGTGCGGTCAGTTTGGGGTGGTCCGTCATGGTGTACTGGGTGACATACTGTCAATAATCACAGTACCTGTATTTTTGTTCAGTTTTGAGGAGTCTGCAAGTGGTGGGGGACAAGATCCTGGTGCTGGGGACAGGGGGGACCATTGCCGGTCGCGCGGCAGAGGCAGCGGATAACGTGGGCTATACAGCCGCGCAGGTGTCTGTGCACGATCTTCTGCGGCCGTTGCTGGCACATGCGGGGCTGACTGACATAACAACCGAGAGCGAGCAGGTCGCGCAGGTCGATAGCAAGGACATGGATGCTGACATCTGGCGCACCCTTGCCGCGCGGTGCCGTCGGGCCTTGACCGATCCGGCGGTGCGGGGGGTCGTGATCACCCACGGCACCGATACGGCCGAGGAGACCGCGTGGTTCCTGCACAGCGTGCTGCCTGTGGGCAAGCCCGTGGTATTGACCTGTGCAATGCGCCCCGCGACGGCCCTGACACCTGACGGGCCGCAGAACCTGCTCGATGCAATCGCGGTGGCTGCCGATGCAGGCAGTCGGGGTGTCCTGCTTGTGGCCAGTGGAGAGATCCACACCGCGCAGGCAGTGAGCAAGGTGCATCCGTACCGTGTCCAGGCTTTTGCATCCGAAGAAGGCGGCCCCTGTGGCTGGGTGGAAGAAGGGTCTGTGCGCTGGGCTCGCGCAGAGGCCGGTGCTCCGCTGCAGCCCGGCGCGGGGCCGCGTGAGTCTGCCGGCGCCTGGCCCTGGGTGGAACTGCTGACGAGCGCTGCTGCTAGCGATGGCCGGGTGGTGGATCTGCTGGTGGATGCCGGTGTACAAGGGCTGGTGGTTGCGTGTACTGGCAATGGCACCTTGCACGTCCGGCTGGAGGAGCGACTGCTGCAGGCCGCGGCGCGGGGGGTGCCGGTCGCTGTGGCAAGCCGCTGCCGTGCGGGGCGCTTGGTGGGCGCGGGTGACCCGCGCTTCGTTCGGTTTGCGGGGCTGTCGCCCGTGAAGGCGCGTATCAGCCTTGCACTGAGCCTCTTGAAGGCATGATGCTGCAATCGTGGCTCACCCATGCGTGGCTGTACCCCACGCTGGAGGTTGTGCACATCCTGGGCATCGCCTTGCTACTGGGCAATCTGCTGACCCTGGAAGTGCGTCTGTGGGGAGGCGCATCCAGTCTGGCCGTGCCAGCGTTGGCACGGCTGTGCATCGCGCTCGCTCTCACAGGTTTTGTCCTGGCAGCCGCGTCGGGGCTGGTGATGTTTGCCTTGCAGGCCCAGGAGCTTCTGAGCAACGACCGCTTTGTCTGGAAGATGGGCCTGCTGTTGCTTGCGGGCATGAATGCGGCCGCATTCCACGCGCGGGCTTCGTTGCAGCGCCTGGATGTCTGGGCCAGAATCCAGCTCGTGCTGTCGGCCCTGTTGTGGCTCAGCGTATTGGTGCTGGGTCGATGGATCGCCTACTGACCGACTGCGAAACCCTTTGAGATTCCAACGCCCTTGGGGAGTCACGCCATGGATCTTCAGCGACGTCACTTTTGCACGGTCAGCCTGGTGTTACCGGCCAGTGCCTGGGCCCACCACGGTTGGAGCAGCTTTGACCTGGAGCGGCCATGGTATTTGGCGGGGGTGTTGCAGCAGGTGCGCTGGGCCAATCCGCATGCCGAACTGCAGTTGCGGGTAGACACGGGCCTGCAAAAGCCCGCCGATTTGGTCAGCAGGTCGTTGCCGCGCCAGACAGCGCCGGTGGACGGCTCTGCGCTGCTGCAGCGTGCGCGGGTTCCAGAGGGGGCTGCCGGCGACTGGACGGTGGAACTCGCGCCTCTGACGCGTCTGCAGGCGTGGGGACTAGAGCCGCTGGCGGCCGGTGCCCGGGTGGAACTGATCGGATTCACCCAACGCGGTGCGGCAGAGCGGATGCTGCGGGCCGAGTTCCTGTTCGTGGGCGGCCGGGCCATCGGGCTGCGGTCCAGCCCGGCCTGAGTGCATCCTCAAACGCGGTGCGAACGGCTGCTGCACTGTTGGTAGTGAAGCTCGAATGAAAAACGGCGCCCAAAGGCGCCGTTGTGACTCAGGCGATGCCCGGGTTCAAGAAGCGAGTGCGGCCAGGGCGCGTTGCGTGATCTCCTCCACGCTCCCGGTGCCGCTGATGGCGCGATAGCGCGGTGCAGACGCCGGTTCGCTCGCGGCCCAAGAGCGGTAGTAGTCCACCAGCGGGCGTGTTTGGTCGCTGTAGACCTGGAGCCGCTTCTTCACGGTCTCTTCCTTGTCGTCTTCGCGCTGGATCAGGTCTTCACCGGTCACATCGTCCTTGCCTTCCACCTTGGGCGGATTGAACTTTACGTGGTAGGTGCGGCCGCTGGCAGGGTGCGAGCGGCGGCCGCTCATGCGTTCGATGATGGCGTCAAACGGAACGTCGATTTCCAGCACATAGTCGAGCTTGACGCCAGCCGCCTTCATCGCGTCGGCCTGTGGGATGGTGCGGGGAAAGCCGTCAAACAGAAAGCCATGCGCGCAATCTGGCTGGGCGATGCGCTCTTTGACCAGTCCGATGATGATGTCGTCGCTGACCAGAGCTCCCGAGTCCATGACCGCCTTGGCCTGCAGGCCCAGCGGAGTGCCAGCCTTCACCGCCGCGCGCAACATATCGCCGGTCGAGATCTGGGGGATGCCGTATTTCTGGCAGATGAACGTGGCTTGCGTGCCCTTTCCTGCGCCCGGGGCGCCAAGCAGGATGAGTCTCATGGATGTCCTCGAAGGTTAGAAATCGGCTGGCAAAGCGGCACCGGCACAGGCGTGTACCCGGGTAGCTTGCTCTTGTGTCTTGTGCGGTCGGCGGCGAGGATAGCACGCGATCCCCGTGCGGTCGCTTACGCGCGGGCGACACCTGCAGCGGTGCTCAGGCCAGCAGGGCGCGCACGCGTTCCAGGTCTTCCGGCGTGTCCACGCCTGCACCAGGAGCCTGTAAGGTCGTGTGCACTGCAATCGCATGGCCATGCCAGAGCACACGCAATTGCTCCAGCGATTCGAGCCGCTCGGTGGGCGCCTGGGAGAGTGTCGGATAGCGGCGCAGAAAGCCGACACGGTAGCTGTACAGGCCAATGTGCCGCAGGGCAGGGGCATCGGGCGGGCACGGGGTGTGGGGGCTGCCGTCTTGTGTGTCGGCCTGGGGCAGGGCGTCGCGCACATGCGGAATCGCCGCGCGGCTGAAGTATTGGGCGTGCCCGCGCGCATTCAGCACGACCTTGACGACATGGGGGCTCTGGTAGTCGGCCAGCCGGTGGATCGGATGGGCCGCCGTGCCCATGACCGCTACCGGGTCCTGCTCCAGCAGCGAGGCCACGGCCCGGATCAGTGCAGGGTCGATCAAGGGCTCGTCGCCCTGCACGTTGACCACGATGGCGTCGTCTGCAAGGCCCAGCAGCGTGCAGGCTTCGGCCAGCCGATCGCTGCCGTTCGGGTGGTCGGCTGCGGTGGCGATGGCATGCACACCATGCGCTGCACAGGCCTGCAGAATGCGCTCGTCGTCGGCGGCCACCGTGACCGCAGTTGCGCCGCTGCGCTCTGCCTGACGGGCCACGCGCACCACCATGGGCAGTCCCGCGATGTCGGCCAGCGGCTTGCCGGGCAGCCTGCTGGAGGCCATGCGAGCAGGGATCAGGACGCGAAAGCCACTCACTGTTCAAGTTCCTCGTCTGTCAGCGGGCGGGCCTCGTTTTCGAGCAGCACCGGAATGCCGTCGCGCACCGGATAGGCCAGACGGGCACTGCGGGAGATCAATTCCTGGTGTTCACGGTCCAAGACCAGCGGGCCCTTGGTAACCGGGCAGACGAGCAGTTCAAGCAGTTTCGGGTCCATGGCGGCGGTGGGAGGCAAAGGCTCCGCATCATATCGGGCGGTGTGGGCGACTGGCATGTGGCCATGCATTGCAGCGGGCATCCAGCCAGGTCCAGAAAGCGGGTTCGATGGTCATTTCCAGCGGGATGGCTACCGCGTCCGGGCGGTGCTTCCAGATTTTGGCGGCGTCTTTTTCTGTGCAGACGATCCAGGTGCCTTGCGTGGGTGGCTGCCAGTCGGCGTAGGGCGCATGGTCTGGGCGTGCCTCTGCCGAGGCCAAGGTCAGCCCCTCTGCGCGCAGCATGCCGAAAAAATCTTCGGGGCGTGCGATGGCGGCCACGGCATGGACGGTCTGTTCCCGAAGGCGCTCGATGGGAATGCGCTCACCCGCGGCGTTGATCCCTTCAGCCGACAACTGCCGGTGCAAGGCAAAGGCTGGAACGCCCGCGGGCATTGGCGGCAGCATGCCCGCGTACAGCACGGCATCCACCCGGCGGGGCCAGGGTTCTCGCAAGGGGCCGGCCGGCAGCAGCCAGCCATTGCCCACGCCCTCGTCGTTGAAGACGCAGATTTCCAGGTTGCGCGCCAGCGCCAGGTGTTGAAGGCCGTCGTCGCACACCAGCAGATTGGGTGGGCTCGGCTGTGCCAGCAGCATCCGTGCGGCATCGATACGCCGCTCGGCCACCGCGCAGGGCGCGCCGGTGCGCTGGTGCAGCAGCAGCGGCTCGTCGCCCACCTCGTCGGGGGTGCTGTCGGGCCCCACCGACCTTGCGCCACGCGTGGTGCGGCCATACCCGCGCCCGATGATGCCCGGATGCCAGCCGCGGGTGCGCAGCTGCTGCACGAGTGCCATGGTCACCGGGGTCTTGCCCGCCCCGCCCACCGTGACGTTGCCCACCACGATCACCGGGCAGCCCGCGGACTCGGTGCGTTGCCATTGCCGCGCATGGGCCAGACGCCGCAGGCGCACGAGCGCGCCATACAGGTCCGCCACCGGCCGCAACAGCCACGCCCACGCCGTGCGCGTGCGCCACTGGCGGCGCCACCAGGCCTGGCGTTGCGCCGCGAGGTCGCTGTCGTGCATAGGGGCACCGGCTGCCCGAAGGTCAGCGCACCTCGGCGCGGCCTGTGGCAGAAGACTGTGTGGCAAAGGTGATCTGGGCCAGGCCACTGCGGCGGGCGGCTTCCATCACCGTGATCACCGACTGGTGCGAGGCCATGGCGTCTGCGCTGATGATCAGCACGCTGTCTTTTTGTCCGGCGGCCGAGCGCGCCAGGGCTGCGGCCACGAGGTCCACCGACCGGCCTTCGAGCGGCTGTTTGTTGACGGCGTAACGCCCGTCAGCGGCCACCGTGACCACGATTTCCTTGGGATAGTCGCGCTGGGCGGCTGCGTCGGCCACGGGCAGCGTGAGCTGCATCTCGGTGAACTTGCTGTACGTGGTGGTCAGCACCAGAAAAATCAGGATGACCAGCAGCACGTCGATGAACGGGATCAGATTGATCTCGGGTTCTTCCTGGGTGCGGGGGCGAAAGTTCATGGCAGCTCGCTCGTGCGGTGCGGGTGCGCCTCAGCGGCGCAGGCGCAGGATGTGGCGCACAAAGCGCTCGGAGGCCAGTTCGAGCGTGAGCAGGTAGGCGTCCACGCGGCTGCGGAAGTAGCGCCAGAAGATTAGCGCCGGGATCGCCACGATCAGCCCGAAGGCGGTGTTGTAGAGCGCAATCGAAATGCCGTGGGCGAGTTGGCCGGGGTTGCCGCTGATGGCCTGGTTGAGCCCGCCGGTGCTCACCTGGGCGCCAAAAATCTCGATCATGCCGATCACGGTGCCCAGCAGGCCTAAGAGCGGGGCGGCCGAGGCGATGGTGGCCAGCGCGCTCAGGTAACGCTCGAGCCGGTGCGCCACCGCACGGCCCGTGCCCTCCATGGCCGCGCGCAGATCGGCTTCGCTGGCCTGCGGGTTCACCAGCAGCGTGCGCAGGCCGCTGGCCAGCACCTCGCCTAGCGCCGAATTTTGGGCCAGCTGGTTCACCACATCGGGAGGCGGCAGGGTCTTGGCCGAAACGGTCATGGCTTCATCCAGCAGACGGGGCGGTGCCACGCGGGCGGTCTTGAGGGAGATGAAGCGTTCCACGATCAGCGCCAGTGCAACGATGGAGCACGCGATCAGGGGCCAGATGGGCCAGCCGGCGGCTTGTATGATGGACAGCAAGGGTTCTCTCCGCTCAGAAGTGTCTTGGGCAGGCGGGATTATGGCCCAGCCAGCACGGGCCGCCCACGCGTCTGCGTGGGGCTTGCAACACCCCGTTCCATGCCTGGCGCCCGGCCCACAGATCCTGTGGATAACTTTGTGGGAAACCCGGGGCTGTCGCGCTGCAGCCCGCGCCAATTCACGGCGGCAACAAAATGATCAAAAATTGCGCACCAAAAAAACCATATAAATCAATGACTTGCACGATGGATTGCGCTTTTGCGGGGTGTGGCATGCCACGTGGGGTGGACGCCTCCGCTGCCGCACCGCTGTGGAGTACTGGCGGACGCGCGCACCGCGCCCCAGGCGGTATGCCCGGCGCCTGGAGCGCGCGATGACCGCCCCTGGGCTGGAGTTGGGCGCGCCTGCGCCCCGTGTATGGGCTGTGGGCGCGCTGTGCCGAGCCATTGCCGATGCGTTGGAATCGCGCTTCAACCCCGTGGCAGTGCAGGGCGAGATTTCCGGCTTCTCGCGTGCGGCGAGCGGGCACTGCTACTTTTCCATCAAGGACAGCCAGGGCCAGTTGCGGTGTGCCATGTTTCGCCGTGCGGCCTCGTTGCTCGACTTCAATCCGCGCGACGGTGAGCTGGTGGAGCTGCGCGGCCGCCTGGGCGTGTACGAGGCGCGCGGCGACCTGCAGTTCATCGTCGAAGGCATGCGTCGGGCCGGGCAGGGCGCCTTGTTTGAGCAGTTTTTGCGCCTGAAGGCGCAACTGGAGGCCGAGGGCCTGTTCGACGCTGCCCGCAAGCGACCGCTGTCGCTCAGGCCGCGGGGCATCGGTCTGGTCACCTCGCCCGGCGCGGCGGCCTTGCACGATGTGGTGACCGCGCTTCGCCGACGGGTGCCGCACATTCCTGTGACGCTGGTGCCCGCCCTGGTGCAGGGGGCAGCGGCACCGGCGTCCATCGTGGCGGCGCTATCAAAGTTGTATCAACGTATCGAGGCGGGGCAAGCACAAGCAGCCGATTTGGCTAAGAACCCGGCGGTGGATGTGATCCTGCTGGTGCGCGGCGGCGGTTCCATCGAGGACCTTTGGGCCTTCAACGACGAAGCGGTGGCGCGTGCCGTGGTGCAAAGCCCGGTGCCCATGGTCAGCGGCGTGGGGCACGAGACCGATTTCACGATTGCCGACTTCTGCGCCGACGTGCGGGCCCCCACGCCCACCGCGGCGGCCGAATTGGTGTCGGCCCCGCGCGAGGTGTGGCTTGGCGCGCTGCAGTTGCTTGAAGAGCGGCTGCAGCAGGCAGCGCTGCGCCGACTGGACGCCGGAGCGCAGCAGGTGGACTGGTTGGCTGCCCGCCTGGGTCGTCCGTCGGCCCGCATGGGCGAGGAAGCGCGCACGCTGCAGCGCTGGGGCGACCGGCTGCAGCACCAGGCGCGCCTGCAGATCGAGCGGCAGCAACAGCGGCTGCAAGGCACTTCGCGCGAGCTGGCGCAGGCGCTGCGCGAGCGCCTGCAGCGCGACGAACAGCGGCTGGCCGAGCAGGCGGTGCGGTTGGAGATGCTGAGTCCGCAGCGCGTGTTGGAGCGCGGCTACGCCCTGCTGTCGGATGCCGAAGGGCGGCCGGTGACGCAGGCCGCCGGGGTGCGCGTGGGGCAGGGACTTCGGGCCCAACTGGCCGACGGCGCGCTCGACCTCACGGTGACGCACCCGCGGTTGCTGTAGCGCGAGACGGCGCAGTGCGGCATGCCGCCGCGACCGACCGCACCGGTCTGCAGGGTATGCGGGTTGTTCCTACAATGCCGGCGTGCCGGGCCGCTGCGGACCGCCCTGCAGACCACGCGCAGACCCGCCGCAAGTCCCCTTTGTTTCACACCACGAGGAAAACCATGGAACACACCCTGCCCCCGCTGCCCTATGCGATTGACGCGCTGGCCCCCCATTACAGCCAGGAGACGCTGGAGTACCACCACGGCAAGCACCACAACGCCTACGTGGTGAACCTCAACAACCTGCAAAAGGGCACCGAGTTCGAGTCGATGACGCTCGAAGAGATCATCAAGAAGAGCAGCGGCGGCATCTACAACAACGCAGCCCAGATCTGGAACCACACCTTCTTCTGGAACTGCATGGCCCCCAATGGCGGTGGCGAGCCCACGGGCGCGCTGGCGGCCGCCATCAACGCCAAGTGGGGCAGCTACGCCGCCTTCCGCGAAGCGTTTGTGAAGAGCGCCGTGGGCAACTTTGGCTCCGGCTGGACCTGGCTGGTGAAGAAGGCCGACGGCTCGGTGGACATCGTCAACACCGGCGCAGCCGGCACGCCCCTGACCACGGCCGACAAGGCGCTGCTCACGGTGGACGTGTGGGAACACGCTTACTACATCGACTACCGCAACCTGCGTCCCAAGTTCGTCGAGACCTTCCTCGACAAGCTGGTGAACTGGAAGTTCGCGGAAGCTAACTTCGCCTGACAGACCGTCCGTGCGAAGCAGGATGGCGACCACCGCCATCCAGACAAAAGGCCCCGAGAGGGGCCTTTCTCATGGGCGCACCCGCCTCAGCGGCGGCCGAAAGGCCCGCCCGCCAGCCGCGCGCCCGCGCGGATGCCCTTGCGCTCAAACCAGCCCTGGTTCATCTCGAGCACATAGCGCACGGGCTTGGCCGAGCAGTGCGAGTCCAGCGTCTGCGGCTTCATGTCGGCCAGGTTCACGATGGTGCCGTCGTCCTGCACGAAGGCCGCCGTCAACGGCAGCAGCGTGTTCTTCATCCAGAAGCATTGCACCGCCGGTTGCTCGAACACGAACAGCATGCCTTCGTGCTGCTGCATCTCCTTGCGGTGCATGAGCCCGATCTGGCGCTGCTCGCGCGTCTGGGCCAGTTGCGCGTCAATGCGGTGCATGCCGGCGGTGAGCTCGACACGCGGCAGGTTCAGCTGTGGCCCCTCCTGGGCCGAGGCCGCGCCCACGGCCAAAGTTGCCACGGCGGCACAAACGAACTGCCGCCACAGGGCAGCGGGGCGGTCGCGCAGGGGGCGGTACGGAGCGGGCGAGGGTACGGTCAGGGGCGGTGCGCTGTGCATGTGACAAAGGCGAGGCGGTGTCGAAGCCGCCATTGTGCAGGCCTTGCGCGCGGCGCTGTGGCAGTACGGGTGGCTGCGGGTACGCGTAAAAAAGCCCGCACTGGGCGGGCTTTGTTGGGGGGCAGCGGAGCTCAGGCCTTGCGGGCCGTGCGCTTTTTGCTCTTCTTGGCCTTGGTGGTCTTTTTGGCGGTCTGGGCCGAGACCTTGTGGGAGGACACAGCCTTGGCGCCCAGGCTGTGCGAAGACTTGGCCTTGACGACCTTGGGCGCGTGGGCACGGTGCGGTGTCGTGACCTGGGCGCTCGCGCCCACGGCGAACAGACCGGCCATCAGTGCAGCGAGTAGTGCTTTCATGTGTACTGATTCCTCGAAGATGAAACAAACAACCCCAAAGGTTGCGGGGGCATGGTAACGCTTCCTGACGGTCTGCCAACGGTGCCTGTGGTGCAAAAGGCGCACGCGCTTTTGTCAGTAGAATCGGAAGGTTTGTTTAGAGTGTTTTGCCTAACCCGCCAGGGCTTCCAACCCTGGTTTTCCATCGGAGACCCCGTTACATGACCACCTACCAGCACATCAAGGTGCCCGCCGAAGGCCAGAAGATCACCGTCAATGCCGACATGTCCTTGAACGTGCCTGACCAGCCCATCATTCCCTACATCGAAGGGGACGGCACGGGCTTTGACATCACGCCAGTGATGCTCAAGGTGGTGGACGCAGCCGTGGCCAAGGCCTACGGCGGCAAGCGCAAGATCCACTGGATGGAGGTGTACGCCGGCGAGAAGTCGACCAAGGTGTACGGCCCCGATGTCTGGCTGCCCGAAGAAACGCTGCACGCCGTGCGCGACTACGTCGTTTCGATCAAGGGCCCGCTGACCACGCCCGTGGGCGGTGGCATCCGTTCGCTGAACGTGGCCCTGCGCCAGGAGCTTGACCTGTACGTTTGCCTGCGTCCCATCCAGTACTTCAAGGGCGTGCCCTCGCCGGTCAAGGAACCCGAAAAGACCAACATGGTGATCTTCCGCGAGAACTCGGAAGACATCTACGCCGGTATCGAATTCGAAGCCGAATCGGAAAAGGCCAAGAAGCTCATCAAGATCCTGCAGGAAGAGTTCGGCGTCAAGAAGATCCGCTTCCCCGAGACCTCGGGCATCGGCGTCAAGCCCGTGTCGCGCGAAGGCACCGAGCGCCTGGTGCGCAAGGCCATCCAGTACGCGATCGACAACGACAAGCCCAGCGTGACCCTGGTGCACAAGGGCAACATCATGAAGTTCACCGAAGGTGGCTTCCGTGACTGGGGCTACGCCCTGGCCGCCAAGGAATTCGGTGCCGAGCTGATCGACGGCGGTCCGTGGATGAAGTTCAAGAATCCGAAGACCGGCAAGGAAATCACCATCAAGGACAGCATTGCCGACGCCTTCCTGCAGCAGATCCTGCTGCGCCCGGCCGAGTACAGCGTGATCGCCACGCTGAACCTCAACGGCGACTACGTGTCTGACGCACTGGCAGCCCAGGTGGGCGGCATTGGCATCGCCCCCGGCGCCAACCTGTCGGATTCGGTCGCCATGTTCGAAGCCACGCACGGCACGGCCCCCAAGTACGCTGGCAAGGACTACGTGAACCCTGGTTCCGAAATCCTGTCGGCCGAGATGATGCTGCGCCACATGGGCTGGACCGAAGCCGCCGATCTGATCATCAGCTCGATGGAAAAGTCCATCCAGAGCAAGAAGGTGACCTACGACTTCGCCCGCCTGATGGAAGGCGCGACCCAGGTCAGCTGCTCGGGCTTTGGCCAGGTGATGATCGACAACATGTGATGCCGCTGCGCGCCCTGCGCGCGCTGCCCACATGCGACCCGCAGGCCGAAAGGCTTGCGGGTTTTTTTTATGGCTTGTGCTTGTCTGTGCTCAGTGGTTTGCTATTGAAATAATAGCGTTTGCACCGAAGAGCCTGCGGCGCGATGCGGGTTTGTCTGGAGCTTGCAAGCGCAGCCATTTAATTGACACCTCAACTATATAGACTTAAATTGACTGCCCAAGCCTGCTGCGTTGAGCGGGCGCCAGGAGGGCAGTCCATGAAGATTGTGTGCATCGGAGGTGGGCCAGCGGGGCTGTACTTTGCGCTGTTGATGAAGCAGCACAACCCGGTGCACGACATCACCGTGGTCGAGCGCAACAAGCCCTACGACACCTTCGGCTGGGGCGTGGTGTTTTCCGACGCGACCATGGACCACATGCGCACCTGGGACTTGGAGACGGCCAACGAGGTGCAGCAGGCCTTCAACCACTGGGACGACATCGAACTGCGCTTCAAGGGCCGCACGGTGCGCTCGGGCGGGCACGGCTTTGTGGGCATCGGGCGCAAGAAGCTGCTCAACATCCTGCAGGCGCGCTGCGAGCGTCTGGGCGTGCACCTGGTGTTCGAGACCGAGGCGGGTTCCGACGACGATTATCCCGATGCCGATCTTGTGATCGCCTGCGACGGCATCCATTCACGCGTGCGCAGCCAGCACGCCGAGGTGTTCCGCCCCGACATCGTGACCCGGCCCAACCGGTACATCTGGCTGGGCACCCACAAGCTCTACGACGCGTTCACCTTCGACTTCCAGCGCACCGAGCACGGCTGGTTCCAGGCGCACATCTACAAGTTCGACGAGAACACGACCACCTTCATTGTCGAGTGTCCTGAGGCCGTGTGGCGGGCCCACGGGCTCGATCAGGCCGACCAGCAGGCCTCGATCGCATTCTGTGAACGCGTGTTTGCCGACAACCTGCAGGGCGCAGCGCTCATGACCAACGCGCGCCACCTGCGCGGCTCGGCCTGGCTGAACTTCCAGCGCGTGACCTGCGAGCAGTGGTGGCTGCGCAATCGCCATGGCGCGCATGTGGTGCTCATGGGCGACGCGGTGCACACCGCGCACTTTGCGATCGGTTCGGGCACCAAGCTCGCGATCGAGGATGCGATGGCGCTCACGCGGCAGTTCCAGCGCCTGGGCGACACGCCCGACCGTCTGCCCGAGGTGCTGGCTGCCTACCAGGAAGAGCGCCGCGTCGAGACCCTGCGCATTCAGAATGCGGCCTGGAACGCGATGGAATGGTTCGAGGTCTGCGGCCAGCGCTACTGCGACGCCTTCGAGCCCGAGCAGTTCATGTACTCGATGCTCACGCGCAGCCAGCGCATCAGCCACGAAAACCTGCGCCTGCGAGACCGCGCCTGGCTCGAAGGCTACGAGCGCTGGTTCGCTCGCCGCGCCGGGGTGCCGGTGGCCGAGGGCGCCACGCCGCCACCGCCCATGTTCACCCCGTTTCGCCTGCGTCAGCTCACGCTCAAGAACCGCATCGTCGTATCGCCCATGGCGCAGTACGCGGCCGAAGACGGCATGGTGGGCGACTACCACCTCGTGCACCTGGGCGCGCGGGCCCAGGGCGGTGCCGCGCTGGTGATGGCCGAGATGACCTGCCCGAGCGCCGACGCCCGCATCACACCGCAGTGCCCGGGGCTGTGGAACGAAGCGCAGGCCCAGGCCTGGCGGCGCATCGTGGACTGGGTGCACACGCAGACCGATGCGCACATCGGCGTGCAACTGGGCCATGCGGGCCCCAAGGGCGCGACGCACGCGCCCTGGTCGGGCCCGGGTATGGACCAGCCCTTGGAGCAGGGCGGTTGGCCGTTGCTGGCGGCCAGCGCCCAGCCCTATCTGCCGCATGGTGCCGTGCCGCGCGCCATGGACCGCGCCGACATGGACCGGGTGCGCGACGACTTCGTGGCGGCCACGCACCGCGCCGCCTCCGCGGGCTTTGACTGGCTCGAACTGCACTGCGCCCACGGCTACCTGCTGTCGAGCTTCATCTCGGCGCTCACCAACCACCGCAGCGACGAATACGGCGGCTCGCTGGCTGGGCGGCTGCGTTACCCCCTTGAAGTGTGCCGCGCCATGCGCGCCGCCTGGCCTGCCGGGCGGCCCATGTCGGTGCGCATTTCGGCGCACGACTGGGTGGACGGTGGCACCACACCGGCCGACGCGGTAGAGATTGCACGCGCCTTCAAAGATGCCGGGGCCGACCTGATCGACGTGTCGTCGGGCCAGGTGCATCCGGGCCAGAAGCCCACCTATGGGCGTATGTACCAGACCCCGTTTGCCGACCGGGTGCGGCAAGAGGCCGGCATTGCCACCATGGCCGTGGGCGCGATCAGCGAGGCCGACCATGCCAACAGCATCCTGGCCGCCGGCCGGGCTGACCTGTGTGCCGTAGGCCGCCCTCACCTGGCCAACCCGGCCTGGACGCTGACCGAGGCCGCGCGCATCGGCTACACGGCCGTCGCCTGGCCGCGCACCTACCGCTCGGCCAAGCCGCAGCTCGAATCGCTGTTTGCGCGCGAGAAGGCGCAGGGCGCTGGCCAGTGAGCAGGGATGGTCTGGATGCCTGAACGTATGCATGCTGCGTTGAACCTGCCACCCACCCCCGATGCGCTGGGCGACCACCAGATCGGCCTGGAGGCCCGCGCCCAGGCGGGCGACCACCTCGACACGCGCATCTGGCTGCGCCTGTTGGCCTGCAGCACCCAGATCGAGCAGCAGATCCGCCAGCGCCTGCGTACGCGTTTTGGCACCACGCTGCCGCGATTTGACTACCTGGCCCAGCTCGACCGGCACCCCGAAGGGTTGCGCATGAACGTGCTGTCGCGCTATCTCATGGTCACGGGCGGCAACGTCACGGGCCTGACCGATCAGCTCGTCAAAGACGGCTGGGTCGAGCGCCTGCCCGACCCGCAGGACCGCCGCTCGCTGCGCGTGATGCTCACCGAGCGCGGCCGGGCCGAGTTTGCGCTGATGGCCGCCGAGCACGAACGTTGGCTGGCCGAACTGCTGGGCGGCCTGCCGCTGCCCGACAAGCAGGCGCTGTACGACCAGCTCGGCCGCCTGCGTATCCACCTTGCCCAACTGGCCGACACGCCTGCCTCCCATCCCGTTGAAGGATCTGCCCATGACTGAACCCCGCATCGACCCCGCCCTGGCCGCTGGCACCGCGCGCCCTATGGCAGGCTACCAGGCCCGGCACTTTGGCTGGGCGGTCGACGCCGGTGTGGCCACCATCACGCTCGCTCGGCCCGAGCGCAAGAACCCGCTGACCTTCGACAGCTATGCCGAGCTGCGCGACCTGCTGCACGCGCTGCAATGGGCTCCTGATGTGCGCGCGCTGGTGCTCACGGGGGCGGGCGGCAACTTCTGTTCGGGCGGCGACGTGCACGAAATCATCGGCCCGCTGCTGCGCCTCAAGGCCCCGGAGCTGCTGGCCTTCACCCGCATGACCGGTGCCGTGGTCAAGGCGCTGCGCCTGTGCCCGCAGCCCGTGGTGGCCGCGGTGGATGGCGTGTGTGCCGGTGCCGGGGCTATTTTGGCCATGGCCAGCGACCTGCGCCTGGGCACGGCGCGCAGCCGCACGGCTTTTTTGTTCAACCGCGTGGGCCTGGCGGGCTGCGACATGGGGGCCTGCGCCATGCTGCCGCGCATCGTGGGGCAGGGGCGGGCCAGCGAATGGCTGTACACCGGACGGGCGCTGGGCGGCGAAGAGGCTGAGCGCTGGGGCTTCTTCAACCGCCTGTGCGAGCCCGAGGCGCTGCTGGCCGACGCCCAGGCACTGGCGGCCGAACTGGCCGCCGGACCGAGCTTTGCCCACGGCATGACCAAGACCATGCTGCACCAGGAATGGGCCATGACGCTGGACCAGGCGCTCGAAGCCGAGGCCCAGGCCCAGGCCCTGTGCATGCTCACTGAAGACTTCCGCCGCGCGTACGACGCTTTTGTGGCGCGGCAGCGCCCGCGTTTTGAGGGGAACTGAGATGCCCGCACCCGACTGCCTGCAGTGGCCGTTTTTTGAGCCACGCCACGCTGCGTTGGCCACAGCGCTGGACGCCTGGGCCCATGCGCACCTGCCGCATGGCGAGGCGTCCGATGTGGACGCCGCCTGCCGCCAGCTCGTGGCCCAGCTGGGCGCCGGGGGCTGGCTGCAGCACGCGGTGGCGGGCGATGGCGCGGGCGCCGTGCTCGACACCCGCGCGCTGTGCCTGATCCGCGAGACGCTGGCCTGGCACAACGGCTTGGCCGACTTTGCGTTTGCCATGCAGGGCCTGGGGTCTGGTGCCATCAGCCTGGCGGGCAATGCCGCACAGCGCGCGCACTACCTGCCGCGCGTGGCCGCGGGGCAGGCGATTGCCGCGTTTGCGCTGTCGGAGCCCGAGGCCGGGTCTGACGTCGCCGCCATGGCCTGCCAGGGGCGCTGGGAGGGCGATGCGCTGGTGATCGACGGCGAAAAGACCTGGATCTCCAACGGCGGCATTGCCGACTTCTACGTGGTGTTTGTGCGCTCGGGCGACGGTGCGCCCGAGGGCGCCACACGCGGGGCCAAGGGCATCACCGCGGTGGTGGTGGACGCCACCACGCCGGGGCTTCAGATTGCCGAGCGCATCGAGGTGGTGGCCCCGCACCCGCTGGCACGCCTGCGCTTTGCCGGGTGCCGGGTGCCGCGCTCGCAGGTGCTGGGCGCGCCGGGCGAGGGCTTCAAGATCGCGATGCGCACGCTGGATGTGTTCCGCACGTCGGTGGCGGCTGCAGCGCTCGGGTTTGCGCGGCGCGCGCTGCACGAGGCGCTGGCACGCGCCCGCAGCCGCAGGCTGTTCGATGGCCACCTGGCCGACCTGCAGCTCACGCAGGCACGCCTGGCGCAGATGGCCACGGGCATCGACGCGGCGGCCTTGCTCACCTACCGCGCGGCCTGGCAGCGCGACCAGGGTCGGGGCGTGACGCGCGAGGCCGCCATGGCCAAGATGACGGCCACCGAGACCGCCCAGCAAGTCATCGACGGTGCCGTGCAGCTCTGGGGCGGCCTGGGCGTGACACGCGGGCAGGTGGTCGAGTCGCTGTACCGCGAAATCCGCGCGCTGCGCATCTACGAAGGGGCTACCGAGGTGCAGCAGCTCATCATTGCGCGCGAGCTGTTGCGCGACCCGGTGGCCTGACGCCCGCCCGTTCGACCCTACGCCCACGCCGGAGGTCCCATGCCCTACAGCGCCCATGTCGACCGCTTTGCCGAGCAGCGCCTGCCGCCGGCGTCGCAGCAGCCCGCCTACCACTTCGACCTGCCTGGGCTGCAGTTTCCCGAGCGGCTGAACTGTGCAACCGAACTGCTCGACCAGGCCGTCGCCCGCGGCTGGGGCGACCGGCCCTGCCTGCACGCGCCGGGCCTGACATGGACATACGCCGAGTTACTGGCGCAGGCCAACCGCATTGCGCGGGTGCTGGTGCACGACATGGGCCTGGTGCCGGGCAACCGCGTGCTGCTGCGCGCGCCCAACAACCCCATGCTGGTGGCTTGCTGGTTTGCCGTGGTCAAGGCCGGCGGCATTGCCGTGGCCACCATGCCGCTGCTGCGCGCCAAGGAACTGGTGGCCATCCTCGACATTGCCCAGATCAGCCACGTGCTGTGCGATGCCGCGCTGGCCGAAGAGCTGGACCTGGCGCGCGCGCAGTCGCCCTGGCTGCGCGCGGTGCGCACCTGGGGCAGCGCACCGGGCGCGGCCGAGGCGCTGGAACCTGCCATGCAGGCGCACCCATCGCACTTTGACAACGTGGACACGGCCGCCACCGACACCTGCCTGCTGGGCTTTACCTCGGGCACCACGGGCGTACCCAAGGCCACCATGCACTTCCACCGCGACGTGATGGCCATTTGCCGCTGCTGGCCTGAGCATGTGCTGCGCCCGCAGGCGGGCGACGTGTTCATCGGCAGCCCGCCGATCGGCTTCACGTTCGGGCTGGGCGGGCTGGTGCTGTTTCCCATGCATGTGGGGGCCAGCAGTGTGCTGCTCGAAAAAGCCAGCCCGCCGCTGCTGCTCGATGCCGTGCAGTCCTTTGGCGCCACGGTGATGTTCACCGCGCCCACCACCTACCGTGCGCTTGCGCCGCAGGGGGCGCTGCTGCGCGGCACACGGCTGCGCAAGTGCGTGTCGGCCGGCGAGGCGCTGCCCGCGGCCACGCGCGCGCTGTGGAAGGACGCTACGGGCATCGAGATCATCGACGGCATTGGCGCCACCGAGCTGCTGCACATCTTCATCTCGCACGACGAAGCTTCAGTGCGCGCCGGTGCCACCGGGCGCGCCGTGCCGGGCTACCGCGCCAAAGTGGTGGATGCCGAAGGCCGCGACCTGCCCCCGGGCCAGGTCGGGAGGCTGGCCGTGCAGGGACCCACGGGCTGCCGCTACCTGGCCGATCCGCGACAAACCCAGTACGTGCAAAACGGCTGGAACCTCACCGGCGATGCCTATGTGATGGACGCTGACGGCTACTTTTTCTACCAGGCGCGCACCGACGACATGATCGTCTCAGCCGGCTACAACATTGCCGCGCCCGAGGTGGAGAACGCCTTGCTGGCCCACCCGGCGGTGGCCGAATGCGCTGTCATCGGCGTGCCCGACGAGGAGCGCGGCCAGATCGTCAAGGCCTTCGTGGTGCTCAAGCCGGGCGAGTCGGGCGACGAAGCCATGGTGCTGACGCTGCAGACCTTTGTGAAGCAGACCGTCGCGCCTTACAAGTACCCGCGGGCCGTGAGCTTCATCGCCCAGTTGCCGCGCACGGCCACCGGCAAACTCCAGCGTTTTCGGCTGCATGCGCTGCACGAGGGCAACATGGCCGCAAAACCCGGATGAGTCGCCCTACACTCGCGTGCCGGGCGACGCTGCGCCCGCCCCATCACCGCCCAGCCCCTTGAGGAGACCCCCTATGCGCCACCTTGCCACCGTTCACCGCCCCCTGGGCCTGGCCTTCACGGCCTGCGCCCTGGCTGCCAGCCTGGCAGCCATGCCCGCCCACGCCGCCGACAAGGTGAAGGTGGGCCTGCTGAGCACGCTGTCGGGCCCCGGCGCTGCGCTGGGCATCGACATCCGCGACGGCTTCCAGTTGGCCGTGAAGCACAGCGGCGGCAAGCTCGGCGGGCTGCCGGCCGAGGTCATCGTGGCCGACGACCAGCAAAGCCCCGATGCGGCCAAGCAGACGGCCGACCGCATGATCAAGCGGGACCGCGTGGACTTCATGACCGGCGTGGTCTTCTCCAACATCATGTTGGCCGTGGGCCAGCCGGTGTTCCAGTCCAAGACCTTCTACATCAGCGCCAATGCCGGCCCCTCGCAGTACGCTGGGGCACAGTGCAACCCCTACTTCTTCAGCGCCTCGTACCAGAACGACAACCAGCACGAGGCCGCAGGCCAGACCGTGCAGGACAAGGGCGCGAAGAAGGTGGCCCTGCTGGCGCCCAACTACCCGGCGGGCAAGGATGCGCTGGCCGGCTTCAAGCGCTACTTCAAGGGCGAGATCGCACTGGAGATGTACACGCCGCTGAACCAGCTCGACTACGGCGCCGAGCTGTCGAAGATGCGCGCCTCGGGCGCCGATGCGGTGTACATCTTCTTGCCTGGCGGCCTGGGCGTGAACTTCATCAAGCAGTTTGTGGGCGCGGGCCTGTCCAAGGACATGACGCTCTACGGCCCAGGCTTCTCGGGCGACGAGGACGTGATCCGCGCCGTGGGGGATTCGATGCTCGGCATGTTCAACACCTCCCAGTGGTCGCACGACCTGGACAACGCCGCCAACCGCCGTTTCGTGGCCGACTTCCAGAAGGAGTTCGGCCGCATGCCCACGCTGTATGCGTCGCAGGGCTACGACGCTGCGCGCCTGATCGACGCCGCAGTGCGCGACGCCAAGGGCAAGCTCGACGACAAGGATGCGGTGCGCAAGGCCCTCAAGGCGGCGCGCTTCGAGTCGGTGCGCGGCGGCTTCAAGTTCAACACCAACCAGTTCCCGATCCAGAACTACTACCTGCGCGTGATTTCCAAGGACTCGCAGGGCCGCATTACCAACCGCACGGTGGGCACGGTGTTCAAGAACCACGGCGACGCCTACGCCGCCGAGTGCAAGATGCCGGCCTGAGGCAGCGACCACCGAAAGCGCCTGCGCATGACCGCCATCCTCCTGCTCGAACAGGCCCTCAACGGCCTGCAGTTCGGCCTGATGCTGTTCCTGCTGGCCGCTGGGCTCACGCTCGTGTTCGGCATCATGGACATGATCAACCTCGCCCACGGCTCGCTCTACATGGTCGGGGCCTACCTGATCGCGAGCGTGGCTGCGGCCTCGGGATCGTTCTGGGTGGGGCTGGGCGTGGGCATTGCGGCCACGGCCGCGGTGGGCGTGCTGCTGGAGCTCACCGTGCTCCGGCGCCTCTATGAGCGCGACCACCTCTCGCAGGTGCTGGGCACTTTTGCCATCCTGCTCATGGCCAACGAGGGCGTGCGCATGGTCTGGGGCGCACAGCCGCTGGCACTGAATCCGCCGCCCGCGCTCGCCGGCCCGGTGGAACTGCTGCCCGGCTTCACCTACCCGGCCTATCGCCTGTTCATCATCGGCGTGGGCCTTGCGGTGGCCTTGCTCTTGTACCTGCTGGTTACGCGCACCCGCGTGGGCATGCAGGTGCGGGCCGGGGCCTCCAACCGCGAGATGGCGCTGGCCATGGGCACCAACGTGCGCCGCCTGTTCACGGCGGTGTTTGCGGTGGGCGCTGCGCTGTGTGCGGTGGCTGGTGGCATGTTGGGCCCGCTGCTCGCGGTGCAGGTGGGCATGGGCGAAAGCATCTTGATCCTGGCTTTCGTGGTGATCGTCATCGGCGGCATTGGCTCCATCCGCGGGGCGTTGCTGGGTGCGCTGCTGGTGGGCGTGGTCGATACGGCCGGGCGCACCTTCATTCCGCTGTGGTTTGGCCGCCTGCTGGGCCCCGAGGCCGCGGCCAACGCCGGGCCGGCCGTGGCCTCCATCCTCATTTATGTGCTCATGGCCGCGGTGCTGTTTTGGAAGCCCAAGGGGCTCTTCCCGGCGCACTGAGCCACTGGCCACCCCACCACCGCACAGCGACCGACCCGGGCCTCTTCCATGCACCCTGGCACCTCTTCTGGCACCTCGGCTGGTGCTCCTACCGGCATGAACGCATCGCCCCCTGCGGCGGCGCCTGCAAGCGGCACCGCCACCCGCACCCCTGCCACCACCAGCCTGCTCGACCATCCGCTGCGCATGGCCGTCGCACTGCCGCTGCTGCTGGCCTTGCTGCTGGTGCCACCCGTTGCGCTGGCCTTGGGCGAGGGCTTTTACATCGGCGTGGCCAGCCGGGTGCTGGTGTTTGCACTGGCGGCCACCAGCCTCAACCTGATCCTGGGCTTTGGCGGCATGGTCAGCTTTGGCCATGCGGCGTTCGTGGGCCTGGGGGCCTACACGGTGGGCATCCTCATGCAGTCGGGCGTGGTGTCGGGCTGGGTGGCCTGGCCGGCGGCCATGCTGGTGGCGGGGCTGTTTGCGCTGGTGATCGGCGCGATCAGCCTGCGCACGCAGGGTGTGTACTTCATCATGATCACGCTGGCCTTTGCGCAGATGCTGTTTTATTTGATGGTGTCGCTCAAGGCCTATGGCGGCGAGGACGGGCTGTCGCTGCCCTCGCGCTCGCACCTGGGTCTGGGGCTGGACCTTTCCAACGACACGCAGTTCTATTACGTCGTGCTGGCGGTGTTTGCGCTGGCCTTCGTGGCGGTGCAGCGCTTGCTGAATGCACGCTTTGGCCATGTGCTGCAAGGCGTCCGCGAAAACGAGCAGCGCATGCATGCGCTCGGTTTTCCGGTGATGCGGGTCAAGCTCGCCGCCTTCACGCTGGCGGGGGCGTTGGCGGGCCTGGCCGGGGCACTGCTGGCCAATCAGGGCGGGTTTGTGAGCCCCTCGCTCATGCAATGGAGCCAGTCCGGCATGCTCATGGTCATGTGCATCCTGGGCGGGGTGGGGCACTTGTACGGCGGGCTGGTGGGCGCAGCCGCGTTCCTGCTGATCGAAGAAGTGCTGGTGGCCTACACCATCCACTGGCAGTTTGGCCTCGGGGCCTTGCTGCTGTTGGTGGTGCTGGTCGCGCCCAACGGGTTGCTGAGCCTGGGCCGGCGCTGGGCGTTGCGCAAGGGCTGAAGCATGCAGACCACTCCAACCCCTGACGACCTGCTGGTGGTGCGCCAGCTCGTCAAGCGCTATGGCGGCCTGCTGGCCACCGACCACGCCGACCTGTCCGTGCGCAGCGGCGAGATCCATGCCCTGATCGGCCCCAACGGCGCGGGCAAAACGACGTTGATCCACCAGCTCTCGGGCACCGTGGCCCCCACATCGGGCCACATCGCCTTTGCAGGGCAGGACATCACCCACCAACCCATGCACCAGCGCGTGCACCACGGGCTGGTGCGCTCGTACCAGATCACCAGCGTGTTCCTGCGCCTGCCGGTGCTCGACAACCTGGCGCTGGCCGTGCAGGCGCGAAGCGGCAGCAGCCTGCGCTTCTGGCAGCCCGCGCGGGCCGAGCGCGCGCGCTACGCCGAGGCCGCCGCTGTGGCCGAGCGCGTGGGCCTGGGCGCGGTGCTGCAGCGCACGGCCGGAGCCTTGTCGCATGGCGAGCAGCGCCAACTGGAAGTGGGCCTGGCCCTTGCCCTGCGCCCGCGCCTGCTGCTGCTGGACGAGCCCATGGCCGGCATGGGCCCCGACGAATCGCACCGCATGGTCGAGTTGCTGGCCAGCCTGCGCGGCGAAACCACGCTGCTGCTGGTGGAGCACGACATGGACGCCGTGTTCCGCCTGGCCGACCGCATCTCGGCCCTGGTGTCGGGCCGCGTGATTGCCACGGGCACGCCCGACGCCATCCGCCAGGACGCTGCCGTGCGCAAGGCCTACCTGGGCGACGAACACGAGGAGGCCGCGGCATGAGCACTGCACACCACCCGCGCGAAGCATTGCTCGAAGTCGATGCCATCGAAACCGCCTACGGCCGCAGCCAGGTGCTGTTTGGCCTGTCGCTGCGCGTGGGGGCGGGTGAGGTGGCCACGCTGCTGGGCCGCAACGGCATGGGCAAGACCACCACGGTGCGATCGGTGCTGGGCCTTACGCGCGCGCAGGGCGGGGCGGTGCGCTTTCGCGGCGAGCGCATCGACCAGCTCGCGCCCGACCGCATTGCGCGCATGGGCCTGGCCGTGGTGCCCGAGGGGCGGCAGATTTTCCCCAACCTCTCGGTCACTGAAAACCTGGTCGCGTTTGCCGCGCGGCGCAATGCCCACCCCGAGCCGTGGACGCTGGAGCGCGTGTTTGCGCTGTTTCCGCGCCTGGCCGAGCGCCAGCGCAACATGGGCAACCAGCTGTCGGGCGGCGAGCAGCAGATGCTGGCCATTGGCCGCGCGCTGATGACCAACCCCTACCTGCTGATCCTGGACGAAGCCACCGAGGGCCTGGCCCCGCTGATCCGTGAAGAGATCTGGCGCTGCCTGGAGGCGCTGCGCGCCCAGGGCCAGACGATTCTGGTGATCGACAAATATGTGCGCCGCCTGCTGCCGCTGGCCACCCACCACACGTTGATCGAGCGTGGCCGCGTGGTGTGGCAGGGCGACTCGTCCGCACTCGCGCACGACCCGGCGCTGTGGGAGCGCTATATCGGGGTCTAGGGCCCATCACCAGTGTCGCCAGGCCCCAAGCCCCGGACCCCATCCCCCCGCACGAGGAGAATTCCATGCAGACCCTGCTTCCCCCCGGCTGGCCCCGCCCGCGCGGCTATGCCAATGGCGTGACCGCGCGCGGCCGCATGGTGTTTGTGGCTGGCATGATCGGCTGGGACGCGCAAGGCGTGTTCCACACCGACGACCTGGCCGGCCAGGTGCGCCAGGCGCTGCAAAACATTGTGGAGGTGCTCCGCGAAGGCGGGGCCCGGCCCGAGCACATCGTGCGCATGACCTGGTACGTGACCGACAAGCGCGAATACGTTGCCGCCTACCCCGAGATTGGTCGCCATTTCCGCGAGCTGATCGGCAGCTTCAACGCGGCCATGACGGCGGTGGAGGTCTCGGCCCTGGTGGAAGACCGGGCCAAGGTGGAGATTGAAGTCACGGCCGTGGTGCCGGACTGATCGGCCCGGCCCTGCCGTCTGCGGGGCCGTGGCAGGAGGGCGGCCTGCGCAGGCCGCCCGCCCGGCTGGCGCTCAGCGCGCCTTGTGGAACATCTGCAGGATGCTGGAGAAATCCAGCCCGCCGTGGCCCCCCAGGCTGTGCGCGGCATACAGGCTGCGCGCCAGCCCGCCCAGCGGCGTGGCGGCCTTCACAGCGGTGGCGTTCTCCTGCGCCAGGCCCAGGTCCTTGAGCATCAGGTCGGTGCCAAAGCCACCCGCGTAGCCCTTGCTGGCCGGGGCGGTCTCCATCACGCCGGGGAAGGGGTTGTACTTCTCCAGCGCCCAGTTGCCGCCCGAACTGCGGCGCATGATCTCGCTGAGCACCTTGGGGTCGAGCCCGTTGGCCACGCCCAGGGCAATGGCCTCGCTGGTGCCCGCCATGAGGATGCCCAGCAGCATGTTGTTGCAGATCTTGGCCGTCTGCCCCGCGCCCACGCTGCCGGCGTGGAAGATGTTGGCCCCCATCTTTTCGAGCACCGGGCGCGCGCGCTCCAGCACGGCGGCGTCGCCACCCACCATGAAGGTCAGCGTGCCCGCAATCGCGCCGCCCGTGCCGCCCGAGACGGGGGCGTCGATGAAGTCGATCTGCTGGGCCTTGGCGGCCTCGGCCACCTTGCGGGCGCTGGCGGCGGCAATCGTCGAGCAGTCGATCACCAGCGTACCGGCAGGCAGGCAGGCCAGCAGGCCCTTGGCCTGGCCCGTGCCCAGGAACAGCGCCTCCACATGCTGGCTGGCGGGCAGCATGCTGATGACCACCTCGGCGCCTTGCACCGTGGCGTTGGCGTCGCCACCAATGCGCACGCCGCCCTCGGCCACCTTGTCGCACGCGGCCTTCGACAGGTCAAAGGCCAGCACCTCGTGGCCCGCCTTGTGCAGGTTCAGGGCCATCGGGCCGCCCATGTTGCCCAGGCCGATGAATGCGATTTTCATGAGGGTTCTCCTTGTGGTCGTTGTCGAGTGGAAAAGAAAAAGGTCCCGTGGAAAAGGATCTGGTGGTTTGCTATCAAAAGATGAGCTGCTTGTGCTTGATTTTTCTGGTTATCGGGCCGATTTGGCCTTGAAGTCGGTCGGGTGGCCGTCAGCCATCGTCCTCAAAGAGGCTGGGCCGCGCGGCACCCGTGTGCGCCGCGGGCGCGGCTGCGCGCTTGCGCCGTGGCGAGGCCTTGGCCCGCGGGTTGTAGGCCAGTGCTTCGTCCAGCCACCGGCGCCACTGCGCCGCGCTCGCATAGCCATTGGGCTCCACCCAGAAGTAGCCCTGCATGCCGCCGCCGGGCGACAGCTCGCGGGTGTTTTGCATCTCCTGGAACTCGCGGTGCCGCTCGGGCGGCAGGCGCACCAGCAGCTCGTCGCGCTTGACGCCCACGCACAGCTTGCCGTCCACAAAGAAGGCCCAGCAGCCGAACAGCGGGCGCTCGTCCACATCGCTGCGGTCTGCCAGCGCGGCACGCACCGCTTGGATCAGCTGCTGCGTCTCGTCGGACAGGGGGCGTGCGGGCATCGGAACGGATTTGGCGGCTCGTGCTTCAGCAACAAGCACAAGCCGCTATCAATGTCATAGCGCGTACGGTGGTCATCGTGCCTGCGACGGCGGGCTCAGCGGATTGCCTCGGGCGCATCGCCGTCGAGCATGCGGCGCGCAATGATCACGCGCATGATCTCGTTCGTGCCTTCGAGGATCTGGTGCACGCGCGCGTCGCGCAGCAGGCGCTCGAGCGGGTATTCGCGGATGTAGCCGTAGCCACCGTGCAACTGCAGCGCCTCGTTCACCACGGTGAAGCCCACATCGGTCGCAAAGCGCTTGGCCATGGCGCAGTAGGTGGTGGCGTCGCGCGCACCGGCGTCGAGCTTGCTGGCAGCCAGCCGCACCATCTGCCGCGCGGCCACCAGTTCGGTGGCCATGTCGGCCAGCTTGAACTGCAGCGCCTGGAAGCTCGCAATGCTTTTGCCGAACTGCTTGCGGTCTTGCATGTACTGCTGCGCTTGTGCCAGCGCACCCTGCGCCGCGCCCACCGAGCAGGTGGCGATGTTGATGCGTCCGCCGTCCAGCCCCTTCATCGCGATCTTGAAGCCTTCGCCTTCTTGGCCCAGCAGGTTCTGCGCCGGGATGCGCACGTTGTCGAAGCTGATGGTGCGCGTGGGCTGGCTGTTCCAGCCCATCTTGTGTTCTTTTTTGCCGTAGCTGATGCCCGGCGTGTCGGCCGGCACCACAAAAGCGCTGATGCCGGCCGCCCCGGCGTCGCCCGTGCGGGCCATGAGCACCAGCACGTCGGTGCTGCCCGCGCCGCTGATGAAGGCCTTGCTGCCGTTGATAACGTATTCGTGGCCCACCAATTCGGCGCGGGTCTTGAGCGAGGCAGCGTCCGAGCCTGCCCCAGGCTCCGTCAGGCAATAGCTGGCCAGCTTTTCGCCGCTGGTGAGCAGTGGGCCCCAGTGGTCGCGCACGGCGGGCTGCGCCCAGGTGCCGAGCATCCAGGTGGCCATGTTGTGGATGGTGATAAAGGCCGTGGTGGACGGGTCCACCGCGGCCATCTCTTCGAACACCAGCGTGGCGTCCAGCCGGGGCAGGGCGAGGCCGCCAGCGGCCTCGGGCGCGTACAGGCCGCAAAAGCCCAGCGTGCCGGCCTTGGCAATCGCGTCGCGCGGAAAGATGCCTTCGGCGTCCCAGTGCGCGGCATGGGGTGCCAGTTCTGCCTGGGCAAAATCGCGCGCGGTCTGGGCAAAGGCGCGTTGTTCTTCGGTCAGCTCAAAGTCCATGGCGGTGTCTCGTGGGCAGGTTGGCTTCGGATGTGAAGGATTTCAGGGCCTGGCCGGGCTGTCGGCACTGAGCCAGCGCAGCAGCCCGGCGCGGCGTTGCTGGGTCACGCGCGTGAGGCATTCGTGGAACAGGCGCGGGCCATCGGGTTGCGTTTCGCGCGCCTGTGTCTCGCGTTTGCACAGGGCCGTGCGCTCGCGCCGCCAGGCGCTGTGCTCCTGGCGCAGTTGCGGTCGCTCGTGGGCCGACAGGGCGCGCATCACGTCTTCGTAGAGGATCTGAATGGTGGTGTCGGCCGCCTGGAAGGCCTGCACCGCGCAGGCGTTGGTCTCGGCCACCGTGCCGGCCGGGTTGCAGGCCGCACCGGCCTGGGCGTGTGCGTGCTGAAGCGGCACCGTGCCGCCGCAGAGCAGCAAGGCCGCAGCCGCCCAGGCTGCCGCAGTGACGTGGGTGCGAGAGGGTTGCATGGCCTGCATTGGACACCAGCCCAGCCGGTGCTGGGGATGACGCGAAGTTCCCGGTCGGGGTGCCAGAAGGCATGGCCGGGCAGGGCAGCGCAGCGCTGGCCACCAGAGCCCTCCAGGCCTTCAGGCTGAACCCATCCAAGCCGTGTGCGGTGCTTCGACCGGCTCTGCGTGAATGGGTGGGCGGCATTTGCGCCCGGCCGCGTGCACGCCATGCGCCCCAGCGCCGGTCACTTCAGGCTGATCGTGGTGTTCACGCCCTGGCTCACGGTGCTGTCGTCGAACCAGCGCGCGGTCACGGTCTTGGTCTGGGTGTAGAACATCACGACCTGCTTGCCATACGGACCCAGGTCGCCCAGCTTGGAAGCGCGCGAGCCGGTGAACGAGAAGATCGGCACCGGCACCGGAATCGGCACGTTGATGCCGACCTGGCCCACGTCGATCTCTTCCTGGAACTTGCGCGCCGCTGCGCCGCTTTGCGTGAAGATGGCGGTGCCGTTGCCGTTGGGGTTGGCGTTGATGAACTCGATGGCTTCGTCCAGCGTGTCGGCGGACGCCAGGCAGAGCACGGGGCCGAAGATTTCCTGGTCGTAGATGGACATGCCGGGCTTGACGCCGCTGAAGATCGTCGGGCCCACGAAGTTGCCTTGCTCGTAGCCGGGCACCTGCGGGTTGCGTCCGTCCAGCTCCAGCGTGGCACCGTCGGCAATGCCACGCTCGATCAGGCCGACCACGCGGTCGCGGGCAGCGCAGGAGATCAGCGGGCCCACGTCGGTGCCCTTTTCGGTGCCGCCGCTCACCTTGAGCGTCTTGGCCTTGGCCACCAGTTCCGGGATCCACTTCTGCGACTCGCCCACCAGGATCACGACCGACAGCGCCATGCAGCGCTGGCCGGCCGCGCCAAAGGCCGCACCGGCCAGGGCGTTGAGGGTTTGCTCCTTGTTCGCGTCGGGCACCACGATGGCGTGGTTCTTCGCACCCATCATGCACTGCACGCGCTTGCCGTTCAGGCTGGCGCGGTTGTACACATGGGTGCCCACCTTGGTCGAACCGACGAAGCTGATGGCCTTGATGTCCGGGTGGTCGCAAATCGCGTTCACGGCAGCTTCGCCGCCATGCACCACGTTCAGCACGCCGGGCGGAATGCCGGCTTCCAGCGCCAGCTCGCACAGGCGCATGGTCACCATGGGGTCTTGCTCGGAGGGCTTGAGCACGAAGGTGTTGCCCGTGGCAATGGCCATCGGGAACATCCACAGCGGAATCATGGCCGGGAAGTTGAAGGGCGTGATGCCCGCGCACACGCCCAGGGGCTGCAGCACGGTGTAGGTGTCCACGCCGCCGGCCACGTTGTTGGCCAGCTCGCCGAGCTGCAGGTTGCCGATGCTGGCCGCGTGCTCCACCACTTCCAGGCCGCGGAACACGTCGCCCTCGGCGTCGGGCAGGGTCTTGCCTTGCTCGGCCGTGAGCAGCGCGGCCAGCTCGCCCATGTTTTCACGGATCAGCTGCTGCAGCTTCAGGAAGATGCGGGCGCGCGTGCCGATGGGGGTTTTCTTCCAGGTCTTGAACGCTTCCTTGGCCGAGGCGACGGCGGCCTCGATTTCTTCGGGCGTGGCAAAGGGCACGCGGGCCAGCACCTGCTGCGTGGCGGGGTTCACCACGTTGCGCCATTCGGTGGTCTTGGACTCGACAAACTTGCCGCCGATCAGCAGCTTGACGGTGGGGGCCAGCACGGCGGTGGATTGGGGGGCGTTCATAGGCGTGTCTCCGAGGAAAAATGGGGCGCAAAGCGCTTTAAGCCCCTGCATGGTAGCTGTGCAGAATTGCGAGAACAATAGACAATATTGCGCATGAGATTTGCATTTATGCACACTTGCCGCAGGGCCGAACGCGCGGCCTGAGCCGGGAGCCCATGCGATGGACTGGGACCACCTGCGCTACTTTCTGGAACTGGCCCGCGCCGGCACGCTGGTGGGCGCTGCGCGCCGCCTGGGGGTGGACCACACCACGGTGGCCCGGCGCCTGCAGGCGCTCGAAAAGCAGGTGGGCCAGGCCCTGTTCGCACGCGAGGCGGGCGGCCATCGGCTCACCGAGGCCGGACGGCAGCTGCTGCCGCAGGTCGAGGCCATGGAGGCCGCCTTTCTGGCGCTGGAGCGCAATGCGGCCCCGGCCACCCGCCAGGGCCTGCACGGGCTGGTGCGCGTGGGCACCACCGAGGGCTTCGGCAACCTGGTGCTGGCGGCGGCCCTCGCAGGCTTTGCGCGTGAACACCCGGGCCTGGTCATCGACCTGCTGGCCCTGCCGCGCCTGGTGCACCTGTCGCGGCGCGAGGCGGATATCGTGATCTCGCTCGAACGCCCGGCCCGCGGCGCGGTGGTTGTGGTCAAGCTCACCGACTACGTGCTGCAGCTCTATGGCGCGCGCAGCTACCTGGCCGCGCATGCGCCCATCGCCACGGCCGACGACCTGCGGGGCCACAGCTTCATCAGCTATGTGGACGACCTGCTGTTCAGCAAAGAGCTGCAGATCCTGGACGAATTGCACCGCCCCGAGCGTTTTGCGCTGCGCAGCACCAGCGTGCTGGCCCAGTACGAGGCCGCACGCGCCGGTACGGGCCTGGCGGTGCTGCCCGCCTTTGTGGCTGCGCAAGACCCGGCCCTCGTGCCCGTGCTGCCCCAGCAAGCGCGCTTTATGCGCACGTTCTGGATGTCGATGCCCGCCGAGAACAAGCACGTGGCACGCATGCAAGCGGTGTGGAACTGCGTGCGCGATGCGGTGGCCGAGCGCCAGCATCTGCTGCTGCCGCACTGAGCCGCAGACCCTCGGGCGCAGACCCCCCTTTTCCAGGGCCCGGCCGGTGGCGCAGGGGGGGGCACGGTCGGCAGCGCGGCAGCCCGAGCCCCCAGGCACGACACCGTGCTCGCCGACCGCACCTGAAGCCCGATCGCTGGATGATGGGCGGCCCGCCGAGGTCCGCCAGAGGGGCCGCCCAGGGTCTAGGGCCTGTTCCTGGGACAGACGCTGGCGCCGTCAGGGCTGCAGCAGCTGCGCAAACACTTCGGCCAGAGGCCGCTGCTCTGGCAGCACGTACACCAGCGCATGCTGGCGTCCAAACAGTGGTGCCAGGTGGCGCTCGTAGAACGCCTGGGGCACATTCACGCACCCGTGGGTGATGCGGTTGTCGTCCGGTGTGGGCGAGGCCAGCCGCTGTGCGCGGCGCTGCGACACATGCACGGGGCGCAGGCGGTGGATGGACACGGCAGCCGTGTAATCGATCCAGACGATATCTTCGCCCTGCAAGTTCACGCCCGGTTCACTGACAAAGCGCCCGGCCGGTGTGGTGCGCTCGTGGGGCTGGATGTCGCCCAAGGCCCGGTCGCCAATGCCCGGTACAGAGTCATCGCCTCGGGACAGGCCCAGCAGCACGGCCGTCGAAGCGAGCAGGTGCCCCTCGGCGTTGTACACGTGCAGTGCGGCGGCGCGCTTGTCGATCACGGCAAACGCAAGCCCCTGGTGGTCGCGGGTGCGCATGATCGCCGCGTGCAGTGCGCGCACTTCTGCGCCGGGGGCCGGAGGCTGCTCTGCAGACCGAGAGGGCGTACCAGGCGGGGCGGCCACCACCGGAGGGGTGACCACCAGGCTGCCCAGCAGCAGCGCACCGAACACAGGCTCCCACCAGGTGCGCACCCTTGACGATCGCTGCGCCGCGGCGCGTGGGTCAAGACGATTTGCCATGGCCGCGATTATGAAAGCGCGACCGGTTTGCGATGAGGCCATGGCCGTTGTGACCGTGGCCGTCCTGACCATCCGGCGCGGGATTTACGATTGAATGCTATCGAATTGATAGCTGCTTGTGCTTGATTTAAAAGCACGAACACGGCTTTTTGACCAATCCGCTACCCGGCGCAGGCAGGGCCCCAGCGCTCTGTGGCCTGCGCCTGCCCCATCGGCAGCGGCCAGCCCTGGTCGGCCTGGGCGGACGCCAGCCGGTTGTGGCGTGCTGCTCAGGCCTGTGCGTCTCGCGGCGGCGCGCGGCGCTTGTGCGCGTACATGGCGGCGTCGGCGCGCGTCAGCAGGCTGTCCGCGTCTCCAGCATGGTCGGGGAACACCGCATGGCCGAGGCTGGGGCGCATGAGCAGCCCCGTGCCGCCGATGTGAAAAGGATGCTCAAAGGCGGCGCCGATGCGAGTCTGCACGTCGGCCGCCTCGCTCTGGCAGGCCCCGTGCTCGACGACCACCACGAATTCGTCGCCCCCCAGGCGGGCGAGCAGGTGGCGCTCCGGGATGGTGGCTCGCAGGCGCTGGGCTACTTCGCGCAGCAGCTGGTCGCCCGCGCTGTGGCCCAAGGTGTCGTTGACGCGCTTGAAGTCGTCCAGGTCCAGAAACAGCACATCGACTCGGTCGCCCACCGGCTGTGCGCGGTGCAGGGCGGCCTGCAGCCGCTCGTGCAGATGCGCGCGGTTGGGCAGGCCGGTCAGGAGGTCGTGCCGTGCCATGTGTTCCAGGCGCTGGTGCATGCGCTTGCGTTCGACGGCCGCGGCCACCTGGGTGGCGATGTATTGCAAAAGGCTGGCGTCGGACTCGATCTCCAGGTCGGAGGGCTGCTGCAGCCACAGCCCCAGCACGCCAGTGGGACCGCGCGGGCCCGGCAGGGGCACGCCAATCCAGCAGGTGTGGGCTTGGGGACGGCAACCCGGCGGAGCGGCAGGCCAGGGCAGGGGGGTGACGGATTCCGGCGTCCAGCGCACCGGTTCGACGCTGCGCAGCACCTGTGCATAGGCCGGGGCCTGTGCCAGCGATATCGGCCCTTCCGCCAGCCCCGCCGGTTCTAGCCCCGGGGGAAAGCTCAGCGTCTGTGCGCTGGCGTCGTACAGCGCCACGGTAAAGCCTTCCGCCGGAATCAGCCCGGCGATCACATCGCGGATTTGCACGCACAGTGCGTGCAGCCCCGGAGCGGTGTGCGCCGCTTCCGATATGGCGTACAGAACCGCCTGCACGGCTTCATGCCGCTTGCGCTGGCTGATGTCATGTGCCACGGCAACGCGCACACCGGGCCCGGCCAGCCAGCGCGCTGTCCAGCGGATATGGGCGATCCGGCCGTCCTTGCGCACGTACCGGTTTTCAAAGTGAAACTGGTCCTGCCCGGCCATGATCCCGCGCGCTGCGTCCAGGGTGCGCTCGCGGTCGGCCGGGTGCACCAGCTCGATCATCGGCCTGCCCAGCACCTCGTCGGCCGCATAGCCGAAGATGCGTTCATAGGCGGGGCTCACAAACAGATACCGGCCCTGCGCATCGACCACGCACACAGCATCCAGCAGCAGATCCACAAGGTTCAGCGTGGCGAGAGCGTTGGCGGGCATGGCGTGGTCGGGCGGGCGCAGGCGGTTGGGGCATTGTGCCCGCTTCGGTGTCACCCGTGTGGGGCAGGCGGCATGCGCGCCTCGGCGGGGACGCCATGCGCCAGGGAAGGCGCTGCCATTGGCTGTGCGCACCGGCCTGCGAACGTTTCGACTGAATCGTGACTGTCGGGTTGACGCATCACGGGCTTGTACCGGCGCGGTCGCGCGCCCGAATCCCGCTATCCTCGACAGCTTGTTTGCTGTGGCACCGCGCCCGGCCCGGGCGCTGTAGGTGGCGCTGGTCGGCGTCGCCCAACGCGTCGTTTTGTTGCTCTCATGGTTCTCCTGCATGCGCTCAGTCGTCCGCGCCCCTCGGTGGTGGGGCTCGCTGTGGCCGTGCTTGGGGTGGTCTTGAGTGTGTGGCTGATGCGGCAGCAGAGCCAGGCCGTGGCCATGGTGGACCGCGCTCGCTTCGAGCAAGCTGCGCAGTCTTTTGCCGATGCCATGGGGCAGAGCATTGCAGCCAATACCGAAGTCGTGCAGGGCTTGCGCAGCCTGTTCACCGCCAACCCGGATCTGGGACGCGCCGACTTTGACCGCGTGGCACGCGAGCTTGACATCAAGCAGCGCTACCCGGGTGTGCGCAACCTGTCGTTTACCCGCCATGTGCCGGGTGACCAGCGCATGGCCTACGAGGCGCGTGTGCGTGCGGACACCTCACTGCATCCGCAAGGCTATCCGGACTTCGCGATCAAGCCCGCGGGCGAGCGTCACGAGTATTTCGTGGCCGAATACCTTTGGCCCATGGAGGGCAACGAAAGCGTGATGGGCTGGGACATCAGTGCCCAGCCAACCAACCTGGAAGCGATGCGCTACAGCCGCGAGACCGGTTTGGTGGTGGCGTCGGGGCCGTTCGACCTGCTGCAGGAGGAGTCTCACCGGGCCGCCTTTGTGCTGCGGGTGCCCGTGTTCGACCGCACGCGCGACCCTGTATCGCCCCGGTTCATTGGTGCCGTAGCGTCCACAATCCGTGTGTACGACCTAGTGGGCGCTCTGCGGGCCCAGGGCTATCTGGACGGTATTGCGGTGTCGATGGCCGACCTTGGTTCTTTGCGCAACGCTGACGATGCCACGCAGCGGCCCTTGCTCGAACAGACGGGCTCGCCGCTGCCCGAGGCCACAGCCTATGTGCGCGAGATGCCCGTGCACGACCGCCGCTGGCAATTGCGCTTCATGCCCACCCGCAGCTTTGTGCAACCGGCCGAGCAGCGTCTGCCCTGGCTGGCGGGGTTGGCGGGCCTGGTTGTGACCTTGTTGCTGTCTGCACTGGCCATGCTGCTGACGCGGCGCGGAACGCTGGCCCTGGCGCGTGCCCAGGTCTCGGACGAGGCGCGCCGCGACAGCGAAGAGCGTTTTCGCGCCCTGTTCCACCAGGCGGCGGTCGGGGTGGCCCAGGTACACACGTCCACAGGCCGTTTGGTGCGCGTGAACCAGAAGTTCGGCGACATCCTGGGCTACTCGCCTGCCGAAATGCTGGCGCTGGAGCCCGCGCAGCTTCTGCCTCCGCCGCTGCAGGCCGACGAGCAGGCGCAGGTCCGCCGCCTGCACGCGGGCGAGTTGCAGGAGTACCGCACCGAGCGTTGCTATGCGCACAAGAGTGGCAAGCCCGTGTGGGTGGATCTCACGCTGTCGCCGATGTGGAGCGCCAGCCCCGAGCCCGACTACCACCTCGCGGTGGTACAGGACATCACGCAGCGCAAGGCGCTTGAAGAAACCCTGCGCCAGGGCGAGCAGCGGCTGCGGGGGATCCTCAAGCGGCTGCCCGTGGGCATGTGCCTGGTGCAGGCCGATGGGCGCATGGCGTTCCGCAACGATCGGTTCGTGCAAATCTGCGGCTACACCGAAGCCGACGTGCCCACGGTAGAGGAGTGGTGGGTGCGGGCTTACCCCGACCCCGACTACCGCGCACGCACGCAAGCCGTGTGGTCGGGCTATCTTGAGAAGGCGTTCAAGGGCGATGGGCGCATTGAGGCGGGCGAGTACTTGGTGACCTGCAAAGACGGCAAGACGCGCAGCCTGGAGATTGCGGGCGTGGTGTCGGGCTCTGAGCTGCTGGTGACCTTGTTCGACCTGAGCCAGCGCAAGGCCGCCGAGGAGGAGATCCGCTACCTGGCGTTTTACGACCCGCTCACGCGCCTGCCCAACCGACGCCTGCTCATGGACCGCGTGCACCAGGCGCTGGCGGCCAGTGTGCGCCACCAGCGCAGCGGGGCCTTGCTGTTGCTGGATCTCGACAACTTCAAGACCTTGAACGAAACGCAGGGCCACGACCGTGGCGACCAGCTGCTGCTGCAGGTGGCGCACCGGCTGCGCGCCTGCGTGCACGAGGACGACACGGTCGCCCGCCTCGGAGGCGACGAATTTGTCGTGGTGCTCGAAGACCTGGGCGACTCGCCCGAGGATGCTGCAGGGCAGGCCGAGGAGTTGGGCCAGCGCATCCTGGCGTCGCTGCGCGAGCCGTACCGCCTGGAGCAGGAAGTGCACCACAGCTCGCTGAGCCTGGGCATCACCATCTTCAGCGGCACGCGCGAGACGCCGGACGAATTGCTCAAGCGTGCCGACCTGGCCATGTACCAGGCCAAGGCCGCAGGCCGTGACACCCTGCGCTTTTACGACCCACAAATGCAGGCCTCCGTGTCGGCGCGTGCCGCCATGGAACTCGACATGCGCGCCGGCCTTGCGCAGAACCAGTTCGAGCTGTACTACCAGCCGCAGATGGAAGGCGGGCGCATCATTGGCGCCGAGGCGCTGCTGCGCTGGCGGCATCCGCGCGACGGTTTCATCTCGCCCGGGCATTTCATCCCGCTGGCCGAGGAGACCGGGCTCATCCTGCCCTTGGGCGAATGGGTGCTCAAGGCGGCTTGCGAGCAGCTGGCGCGCTGGTCGCAAGACCCGCAACTGTCGCGTCTGAGCGTGTCGGTCAACGTCAGCGCACGGCAGTTCCGCCAGGAGGGCTTTGTCGCCCAGGTGCTGGCGGCGATTGCCGGAGCCGGGGCCGACGGCCGACGGCTCAAGCTCGAGATGACCGAAAGCCTGCTGCTCGAAGACGTGGAGGGCACGATTGCCAAGATGGTGCAGCTCAAGGGCTACGGCGTGGGCTTCTCGCTCGACGACTTCGGCACCGGATATTCGAGCCTGAGTTACCTCAAGCGCCTGCCGCTCGACCAGCTCAAGATCGACCAAAGCTTTGTGCGCGACGTGCTCACCGACCCGAACGACGCCGCCATTGCGCGCACCATCGTGGCACTCGCCAGCAGCCTGGGCCTGCGCGCCATGGCCGAGGGCGTGGAAACCGAGGCCCAGCGCGACTTCCTGGCCCGCCACCACTGCCACGCCTGGCAGGGCTTTCTGCTCAGCCCGCCGGTGCCGGTGGCGGCCTTCGAAGCACTGGTGCGTTCGCGCGCCGCCGACACCGTGGTGGTCTGACCGCAGCGCTGCGTGGCCCAGCCTTGCGGCGCCGCTCGATCTACGCCTGCGCAGGGCGGATGTGGTCCTGCTGTCTTTCCCTGTGGTTGACTCTGGATTTGCTCCTGATTTGATAGCTGCTTGTGCTTGATTAATAAGCACGAGCAGCCATTTTGAGCACCAAACTTGGAAGGCTGTCGCCGGCCATACCCCAGCCGGGGGCCGCCCGGGGTGCCCTGGCAGGCCTGAACCGCCTGGCAGCGGCCGGCACCGTGGCCGAGGGCGGCGTGGCGCCAAGGTATCATCCCGCCCTGTTTGCCGCCGGTCCGGCGCGGCCCTGTGGCCGCGTCCGGGCCGCTGTCCTGCTCCCTCGCAACCCATTCCGTGCGCCTTTCCTCGATCAAGCTCTCCGGCTTCAAGTCGTTTGCCGAGCCCACCAACTTCCTGCTGCCCGGGCAGCTTGTGGGGGTGGTGGGGCCCAATGGCTGCGGCAAGTCCAACATCATGGACGCCGTGCGCTGGGTGCTGGGCGAATCCAAGGCCAGCGAGCTGCGTGGCGAGTCCATGCAGGACGTGATCTTCAACGGCACCACGAGCCGCAAGCCGGCCAGCCGCGCGAGCGTGGAACTGGTGTTCGACAACGCCGACCACCGCGCGGGCGGCCAGTGGAACCAGTTCACCGAGATTGCCGTCAAGCGCGTGCTCACGCGCGACGGCAACAGCAGCTACTTCATCAACAACCAGCCTGTGCGCCGCCGCGACGTGCAGGACGTGTTTCTGGGCACGGGCCTCGGGCCGCGCGCCTACGCCATCATCGGCCAGGGCACGATCAGCCGCATCATCGAGTCGCGGCCCGAAGAGCTGCGCCTGTTCCTCGAAGAAGCCGCGGGCGTCTCTAAATACAAGGAACGCCGCCGCGAGACCGAGAACCGCCTGCACGACACACGCGAAAACCTCACGCGGGTGGAAGACATCCTGCGCGAACTCAACGCCAACCTCGACAAGCTCGAAAAGCAGGCCGAGATCGCGCAAAAGTACAACGCGCTGCAGGCCCAGGCCACACTGCGCCAGCACCAGCAGTGGTTCCTCAAGCGCGCCGAGGCCGAGGCCGAGCAGGCCAAGGTGCGCGAAGCCGGCCTGCAGGCCGTGAACGAACTCGAAGCCCGCATGGCCGACCTGCGCCATGTGGAGGCCGACCTCGAAAAAATCCGCCAGGCGCACTACAGCGCGGGCGATCTGGTCAACCAGGCGCAGGGGCGTTTGTATGAGGCCACGGCCGAAGTCGGGCGGCTCGAAGCCGAAATCCGCTACGTGGTCGAAGGACGCCAGCGTGTAGAGCAGCGCCTGCAGACCCTGGCCCAGCAGATCGCCGAATGGACGGTGCGCAAGGAAGAGGCCGAAATCGAGCTGGAGAACCTGGCCGGAGCGGGTGAAGACGCCGCCGAGCGCGCCGAGTTGCTGGCCGCGCAGCTGGAAGAACAGGCCATGCTGCTGCCCGACCTGGAAGACGCGCTGCGCAGCGCCCAGGCGCGCGCCAACGAACAGCGCGCTGCGGTGGTGCAGGTGCAGCAGCAGATCCAGGTGCTGGCCGCCGAGCAGCGCAGCCTGAACGAACAAAGCCGCCAGCACGAGTCGCGCTACGAGCGCCTGCGCGCCGACCGCAACGCGCTGGCCGCGCCCGACGAGGCCCGCCTGGCCAACCTGCGCCAGCAGCTTGAAGCGGCCGAGCAGGCCCAGGAGGCCTGCGACGCGCGCCTCGCCGAGCTGCAGGACGCCGTACCGCAGCTCGACGACGACCGCCGCTCGCGCCAGCAGGCCGTCAACGCCGAGGCCGCACGCCAGGCCGATCTGTCGGCGCGGCTCGAAGCCCTCAAGGCGCTGCAGGAGAAGGTCAAGACCGACGGCAAGCTGCGCCCCTGGCTGGCCAAACATGGGCTCGATGGCCTGCAGGGCCTGTGGAGTCGCCTGCACATCGAGCCCGGCTGGGAAAACGCCCTGGAAGCCGCGCTGCGCGAACGCCTGGGGGGGCTCGAAGTCGGCCGCCTCGACATGGTGCGCGGTTTTCTGGGCGCCGGCGGTGGCGACGCGCCCCCGGCGCGCCTGGCCTTCTACAGCCCGCCCGCGGCCCCGGCGGTGGAGGGCGCGGCCGCGCTGCCCCGCCTGTCTGAGCTGCTGCGCGTGCACGACGCAGGCCTCAAGGGCGTGCTGGTGGATTGGCTGGCCGGCTGCTACACCGCCGCCACGCTCGACGAAGCGCTCAACCGCCGCAGCCAGTTGCAGCCGGGCGAGGCGCTCTACATCCCGTCGGGCCACTGCGTCACGGCCCACAGCGTGAGCTTTTATGCGCAGGATTCCGAGCAGTCGGGCTTGCTGGCGCGTGCGCAGGAGATCGAGCACCTCGAAAAAGACCTGCGCGCGCAAACCCTGATCAGCGAAGAGGCGCGCACCGCGCTGGCGCGGGCCGAGGGCGCGTACGCCGACGCGTCGCAGCGCTTGGTGACGGCCCGCCGCGAGGCCGCCGAAGCCCAGAGCCGCCGCCACGAGCTGCAGGTGGAGACCCTGCGCCTGGCGCAGCTGGCCGAGCAGACCCGCGCACGCAGCGAGCAGATCGGCGCCGACATTGCCGAGGTCGAGGCCCAACTGGCCGACCTGCAAGAGCGCCGCGTGACGGCCGAGGCGCGTTTTGAAGAGCTGGACATGCAACTGGCCGACAGCCAGGAGCGCGAGGCGCAACTGGGCGACCGCGTGATCGAGGCCGAGCGCCGCCTGAACGCCAGCCGCGAGCAGCAGCGCGTACTCGAACGTCAGGCCCAGGAGGCCACGTTCTCACAGCGCAGCCTGGACGCGCGCCGCGCCGAACTGTCGCGCACCATCGACACCGCCACCCAGCAGGCCCGCGCGCTGACCGACGAAGAGCAGCGCGCCCGCGACGAGCTGGCCCGCCTGTCGGACGCCGCCGCCCAGGGGGGCCTGCAGCAGGCGCTGGAGCGCAAGGCCGAGCGCGAGCAGGCCCTGGCAGCGCAGCGCAGCGAATACGACGACCTGACCGCTCGCCTGCGAGCCAGCGACGAGCGCCGCATGCAGACCGAGCGGGCGCTGGACCCGCTGCGCCAACGCATCACCGAACTGCAGCTCAAGGAACAGGCAGCGCGCCTGGGTCTGGAGCAATACACCACCTTGCTGACCGACGCCCAGGCCGACCTCGAAGCCCTGGCCCGCAGCGTGCAGGACGATGCGGTGCGCCTGGCCGGCCTGCAGGGCGAGATCGACCGCCTGCAGCGCGAGATTGCCGCCCTGGGCGCGGTCAACCTGGCTGCGCTCGACGAGCTGGCGGCGGCGCGCGAGCGCAAAGTGTTCCTCGATTCGCAGATGGCCGACCTGACCGAGGCCATGCACACGCTGGAAGACGCGATCCGCAAGATCGACAACGAAACGCGCACGCTGCTGTCGGGCACGTTCGAGACCGTCAACGGGCACTTTGGCCGCATGTTCCCCGAGCTGTTCGGCGGCGGCCAGGCCAAGCTCATCATGACCGGCGACGAAATTCTGGACGCTGGCGTGCAGGTGATGGCCCAGCCGCCGGGCAAGAAAAACCAGACCATCCACCTGCTCTCGGGCGGCGAGAAGGCGCTCACCGCGATTGCGCTGGTGTTTGCGATCTTCCAGCTCAACCCCGCGCCGTTCTGCCTGCTCGACGAGGTCGATGCCCCGCTGGACGATGCGAACACCGAGCGCTATGCCAAACTCGTGGCCGCCATGAGCCGCGGCACCCAGTTCCTGTTCATCAGCCACAACAAGATCGCCATGGAGATGGCCGAGCAGCTGATTGGCGTGACCATGCAGGAGCAGGGCGTCTCGCGCATCGTGGCCGTTGACATGGAGTCGGCCCTGAGCATGGCCGACAGCTGACCCCACTCTCACCATGAGCAATCTGCAACTGAGCCTGGCGATCATCGGCGGCCTTGTGCTGGCCCTGATCGTGGCCTACAACACCTGGACCTCGCGCCGCAACGCACCGCGCAAGCCCAGCCCGGTGGAGCCCGCGCGCACCACCGAGCCCCTGCTGCGCACCGAACCGGCCCTGGTGGGCAGCATCGACGTGCCGCTGCCTGGCACGCCGCTCGACGCCATGCCCGCCGCAGCCCCGGTGGAGCCGGGTGCGCCCCATGCGGTGGACCTGCGCGACGCGCTGGAACTGCCCGTGCCCCCGGTGGCCGAGCGGCGCTATCCGCTGGATGCCTTGCTCGACGCACTGGCCAGCCTGCAGGTGGACGGCGTGGTCTCGGGCGATGCGGCCCTGGCTGCGCTGCCGCCCACGCGCCGCGCGGGCAGCAAGCCCTACGCGGTCGAAGGCTTCAACGAATCCACGCGCCAGTGGGAGGCGCCGCAGCCCGGCCAGCGCTACATGGCCTTCCAGGCCGGCGTACAACTGGCCAACCGCATCGGCGCGCTCAACGAGATCGAGTTCTCTGAATTCGTGATGAAGACCCAGGCCTTTGCCGACGCCATCGGCGCGGCGGCCGATTTTCCGGACATGCTGCAGGAAGTGGCCCGCGCCCGCGAGCTCGACCAGTTTGCGGTGGACCACGACGCTCAGCTCGCCTTCATGCTGCGTGCCCGACAAGCGGCCTGGAGCCCTGGCTACGTGCAGCAGCAGGCCGCACGCTGCGGTTTCGTGCCGGGCTCCATTCCGGGCCGGCTGGTCTTGCCTGCGTCGGGCCAGGGCCTGCCGCCGGTGCTTACGCTGTCATACGACACCCAGGCCGCGCTGTCGGACGACCCGGAGCAATCGGCCATCCGCGAGCTGGCCCTGAGCCTGGACGTCCCCCAGGTGCACCGCCACGAGCAGCCCTTTGCCCGCCTGCGCGAGGTGGCGGCCGCACTGTGCGCCGCGATGGACGGCGTGCTGTGCGACCAGAACGGCACGCCGCTGCCCGCCATGGCCATGGACCCGATCGCGACCGACCTGGAGCTGCTGTACGACCAGCTGGACGGCCGGGAACTGTCGGCTGGCTCGCTGCTGGCGCGGCGTTTGTTCAGCTGAAGGGCCTGGTGTGAGCCCACCGCACACGCCCGACCTGTTCGGCGGCGCCGAACCGATGCCGCAGTCCGAACGCCCGGCCGAAGCGGCGCGCGCGCTGCGCGAGCAGCTCCATCGCTGGGCCCACCAGTACTACGTGCTCGATGCGCCCACCGTGCCCGACGCCGAGTACGACCGCGTGTACCGTGCCCTGCAGGCGCTCGAAGCCGAACACCCCGATCTGATCACCCCCGATTCGCCCACGCAGCGGGTGATTGGCGCGGTGCTCGACGGGCTGGCCCCGGTGCGCCATGCGGTGCCCATGCTCAGCATCCACACCGAGACCGACACCGAGGCCAGCGGTGCCATCGCCTTTGACCAGCGTGTGCGGCGCGAGCTGGGCCTGGCCGAGTCCGACCCACCGGTCGAATACGTGGCCGAGCTGAAGTTCGACGGCCTGGCCATGAGCCTGCGCTACGAGCACGGTCGGCTGGTGCAGGCGGCCACGCGTGGAGACGGCGAGGTGGGCGAGGACGTCACGCACAACATCCGCACCATCCGGCAGATTCCGCTGGTGCTGACGACCGTGGCAGGCCAGCCCGTGCCACCGCTGCTGGAGGTGCGCGGCGAGGTCTACATGCGGCGCGACGATTTTGAGGCGCTGAATGAGCGCCAGCGCGAGCACGGTGACAAGACGTTCGTGAATCCGCGCAATGCCGCCGCTGGCGCGGTGCGGCAGCTCGACTCGGGCATTTCCGCGCAGCGGCCGCTGAGCTTTTTTGCCTACGGCCTGGGGGCTGTCACGCCCGCTGCCGAGGGCGGCCCGGCGTTTGCCACGCACCACGAATGGCTGATGGCGCTCAAGGCCTGGGGCTTTCCGGTGGCGCAGCAGTTGCGGCTGGCCACAGGCGCGCAGGCGCTGGTTGCCTTTCACCGCGAGATCGGTGCGGCGCGCGACCAGCTGCCGTTCGACATCGATGGCGTGGTCTACAAAGTCAACCGGCTCGACTTGCAGCGCGACCTGGGCTTCAAGACCCGCGAGCCGCGCTGGGCCGTGGCCCACAAGTATCCGGCGCAAGAGATGGCCACGCGCATCGATGGCATCGACGTGCAGGTGGGCCGCACGGGCAAGCTCACGCCCGTGGCGCGGCTCGCGCCCGTGTTCGTCGGCGGGGTGACGGTGACCAACGCCACACTGCACAACCTGTTCGAGATCCGCCACAAGGGCGTGCGTGTGGGCGACACGGTGATCGTGCGCCGCGCGGGCGACGTGATTCCGGAAGTGGTGGGCGTGATGCCGGGCGCTCGAACGGCGTACGTGCCTAACTTCCGCATGCCGCGCCAGTGCCCGGTGTGCGGCAGCGCTGTGGTGCGCGAGAAGGGTGAGGCCAACCACCGCTGCACCGGCGGGCTGTTCTGCGCGGCCCAGCGCAAGGCCGCGGTGCTGCACTTTGCCTCGCGCCGGGCGATGGACATCGAAGGCCTGGGTGACAAGCTGGTCGAGCAGCTGGTGGACGGCCAGGTGATCCGCACCTTGCCTGATCTGTACCGGCTGGGCCTGACCTCGCTGATTGCGCTGGAGCGCATGGCCGAAAAGTCGGCGCAGAACGTGCTGGCGGCGCTCGACACGTCCCGGCAGACCACGCTGCCGCGCTTTCTGTTTGCGCTGGGCATTCGCCACGTGGGCGAGGCCACGGCCAAAGACCTGGCGCGCCACTTCGGCACGCTCGACGCCATCATGGACGCGCCGCTCGACGCGCTGCTGGGCGTGCCCGACGTGGGGCCGGTGGTGGCGCAGAGCATCCGCACCTTCTTTGACCAGCCCCACAACCGCGAGGTGGTGGAGCAACTGCGCGCCTGCGGCGTGCACTGGCCCGAAGGCCCGGTGGCAGAACGCGCGCCCCAGGTGCTGGCAGGCAAGACGGTGGTGCTCACCGGCACGCTGCCCACGCTCAGCCGCGACGCGGCGCGCGAACTGCTCGAAGCCGCCGGGGCCAAGGTGGCCGGGTCGGTGAGCAAAAAGACCCACTACGTGGTGGCGGGCGAAGAAGCGGGCAGCAAGCTGGCCAAGGCCCAGGAGCTGGGCGTGCCGGTGCTTGATGAAGAGGGCCTGCGAGCCTTGCTGGCTGGGCAGGCGCCTGACGCAGGTTGACGGCTGCAGCGCAGACTGCGCTGAGCCAGCGCTCTTGCCCGGTTTATTCGATGTCGATGCAGTGCAGACCGAACGCGCCCTTGCGCCGGTCGGCAAAGTAGCACTCCAGCGTTTCCTTGACGGTGCGGAACGCCAGTTCGTCCCACGGCACTTCATGCTCGGCAAACAGCCGCGCTTCCAGCGTCTCAAAACCCGGGTTGAACTGCTCGGACAGCAGGGTGGCACGGTAGAACAGGTGCACCTGGCCCACGCGGCGCACGTTCAGCAGTGTGAACAGCGGGCCGATCTCGATCTGCGCACCGGCTTCTTCGTCGGTTTCGCGCGCTGCGCCCTGGGACGTGGTCTCGTCCAGTTCCATGAAGCCGGCCGGCAGCGTCCACTTGCCCCAGCGCGGCTCGATGTTGCGCTTGCACAGCAGGATGCGACCGTCGGGCAGGGCGGGCACCGTGCCCACCACGTTCAACGGGTTCTCGTAGTGCACCGTGTGGCAGCCCGGGCAGACCGCGCGCTGCTTGGTGTCGCCGTCGTCGGGCAGGCGGTACACCACGGCGGTGCCGCAGGCGCGGCAGTGTTTGATCGGGCTGCGAAAGGTCATGAAGGTTCAGGTCAAATCGGCTGCTCGTGCTTATTATTTAAGCACGAGCAGCTATCATTATGATAGCAAATGCGCGCTGCAGCCATGCCTGGCGTGGTCAGACCACTTCGAGCCGGATGGAGCCCAGGCCGTCGATCCCGCCTTCCAGCACATCGCCGCGTACCACCGCGCCCACGCCTTCGGGCGTGCCGGTGAAGATCAGGTCGCCGGGTTGCAGCTCCCAGGCGGCCGACAGGTGCTCGATGGTCTCGGCAATGTTCCAGATCAGCTGGTCCACGGTGCTGCGCTGGCGGTCGGTGCCGTTCACCTGCAGCCAGATCGCGGCCTTTTCCACGGCACCGGCTTCGGCCACCGGAGTGATGGGGCCGATCGGCGCGCTGTGGTCAAAGCCTTTGCCGATACACCACGGGCGGCCCTGCTTCTTCATGTCGTTTTGCAGGTCGCGGCGCGTCATGTCCAGACCCACGGCGTAGCCGAAGATGTGCTCGTGCGCACGCGCCGCCGGGATGTCCCGCCCGCCCTTGCCGATGGCTACCACCAGCTCGATCTCATGGTGCAGGTTGGCCGTGAGGCTGGGGTAGGGCAGGGGCGTGGCACGCCCGGGCTCTGCCACCACCACGGCGTCGGCAGGCTTCATGAAGAAGAACGGCGGCTCGCGGCCGGTGAAGCCCATTTCCTTGGCGTGTTCGGCGTAGTTGCGGCCCACGCAGTAGATGCGGTGAACGGGAAAGCGCTCGGCGCGCCCCAGCACAGGCACGGCGACCACGGGGGCAGGGGGGAAGATGAAGGACATGCAGGTCTCTCAGCAGGTTGGCAACAAGGCGCAGGCTTCCGGCGGTGCCAGAGGCCGTGGCTGGCAGTGTGCCACGGCCACCGCAGACCGGCAGGCAGCAGGGTCGCTGCCGCTACACTCGCCCCCATGGGACAGAGCTTCGACTTCCACAAGGCCCCCGGGCACCTGGTGCGCCGGGCGCATCAGATTGGCGTGGCGTTTTTCATGGAAGAGACCGCCGGTTTCGACGTGACGCCGGTGCAGTTCGCCATCCTGCACGAACTGCTGGACCGCCCGGGCGAAGACCAGGTCACGGTGGCCTCCCGCGTGGCGTTCGATGCGGCCACGTCGGGCTCGGTGATCGGCCGGCTGGAGGCCCGCGGTTGGGTGCGGCGCGAGTCCGACACCCGCGACCGCCGCCGCAAGCTGCTGTGGATCACGCCCGAAGGGGAAAAGGCGGCGCTGCAGATGCGCGATGCCGCCCAGCGGGTGCAAGAGCGGCTGATGGCCCCCCTGTCGCACGAAGAAGGCGAGCAGCTCAAGGCACTGCTGGCCAAGATGGTCTACACCCACAACCCTCCGGCGCCCTGAGGTTGCCACCCCGCCGCAGCCCGCTCCTCGGGCCTGCGAGCCGATCACTTCTGCGGCCCCAGGGGCCCACCCGCCATGCAACTGCACAACTATTTCCGCTCTTCCGCTTCGTTCCGCGTGCGCATTGCGCTGCACCTCAAGGGCCTGCCGTACGACTACGTACCGGTGCATTTGGTCAAAGGTGAGCACCAGGCCCCGGCTTTCGCCAGCCGCATCGGCGACGCCCTGGTGCCGGCACTCGTCACCGACGGGGGCGATGTGCTCACGCAGTCGCTGGCCATCATCGAGTATCTGGAAGACACCCACCCCACGCCCGCATTGCTGCCGGCCGACCCGCTGGCACGCGCCCGGGTGCGGGCGCTGGCCCAGATGGTGGCCTGCGAAATCCATCCGCTGAACAACCTGCGCGTGCTCAAGTACTTGGTGCGCGAACTGGGCGCGAGCGAAGACGCCAAGACGGCGTGGTATCGGCACTGGGTGCGCCATGGCCTCGAAGCCTTTGAGCGCCAGCTGGCACTGAACGAACACGTACGGGCCGCTCAGGGGCTGCCGGCGTCGGATTACTGCTGGGGCGACACTCCAACGCTGGCCGACTGCTGCCTGGTGCCGCAGATCTTCAACGCGCAGCGCTTTGCCGTGCCGCTGGAGGGCCTCGCCCGCGTCCAGGCGGCCTTTGACCACGCGATGGCGCACCCGGCCTTCGAGGCTGCCCAGCCCTCCGCTTGCCCGGACTGCGACGCGTGAGCACCACCGCTCCGCACGGCTGGATCGTGCCCGACTGGCCGGCGCCAGCGGGCGTGCAGGCGCTGTGCACCACGCGCCAGGGCGGCTTCAGCAGCGCGCCTTACGATACGCTCAACCTCGGCTCCCACGTGGGCGATGCTGCGGGCGACGTGCTGCGCAATCGCGCGCGGCTGCAGTCCCATCTGGCGTCGCTGACGCCAGGGGCGCGTTTGTTCATCCACAGCCAGGTGCACGGCACCACCACGCTGGCGCTCACCGCGCAGTCCGATCCTGCGGTGGTGCAAGAGGCCGATGCGTTCTGTACCGCGGTGCCCGGCGCTGTCTGCGCGGTGCTGGTGGCCGACTGCCTGCCCGTGCTGTTGGCCCATCGCAGTGGCCGGGCCGTGGCTGCGGCCCATGCGGGTTGGCGCGGGCTGGCCGGGCAGGGTGGCTTCGGAGTGCTGGAGTCCGCCCTGCACGCACTGGCCCAGACGCTGCAGCAGCCGCTGGAGGTGGTTGCGCCCGAGACCCTGGCCTGGCTCGGGCCCTGCATCGGGCCCACCGCCTTCGAGGTGGGCGATGAAGTGGCCGAGGCCTTCTGTCGCCACGACCAGGCCAGCGCCGCCTGCTTTGCCGCCGGAGCTGCGCCGGGCAAACACTGGGCCGATCTGGCAGGGCTGGCGCGGCGGCGGCTGGACCGCCTGGGCGTGGTGGCTGTTTATGGCAACGACAGCAGCGGCAGCTGGTGCACGGTGGGCAACCCGCTACGGTTCTTTTCGCACCGGCGCGATACCGGGCGGCTCGGCGGCAGCGGGCGCTTCGCTGCCTGCATCTGGCGCGGTTGACGCGGCCGCTGCGCCGCGCAGCGCAGCCTGCTCTGCATCGTAGGCCGCCTGCTCGGCCGCTTCGCGGGCGCGCAACGCCCGCTTGCGCGCCGGAGTGCCCAGGATATAGACCACGATGCCCATGGGCAGCAGTCCGTACAACAGGAACGTGATGATGGCGCCGAGCACGGTCCCATTGCTGTTGGTGGCTTCGGCCACCGCCATCATGAGCACCACATACAGCCACGCGATGACGACTAGATACATGGCTGCAATTGTCGGTGCTCCGCGTTGTCGGCGCACCGCGGCAATGGTTGCCACTGCACGGCGCGTGGGCAACAATGCGAGCAAGCCCTGTGCGATGACCCGTATCACCGAGGAAGCAGCATGAATCCTGAAGCACCGTGGGCCCAAGGCGCCCAGCAGTTCCAGCAGATGTTCAGCCAAGGCTGGACCAAGGCGTTGCAATCCTTCCAGCAAATGGAGACTGGAGGCGCTCCAGGTGCCGTACAGTTCGCACCCGAAAAACTGCAGGCCATTCAAACCCAATACCTGCAGGACGCTGCTGCGCTCTGGACCCAAGGCCTGCAAGGACAGCTCAAGATCGACGACCGCCGGTTCAGTGGCGAGGGCTGGGCTTCGAACCCGGTGGCCGCGTTTTCCGCAGCGGCCTACCTGCTCAATGCGCGCACGATGATGGCGTTGGCCGACGCGGTGCAGGCGGACGAGAAAACCCGCGCCCGCATCCGCTTCGGAGTGGAGCAGTGGATGGCCGCCATGGCGCCCAGCAACTTCCTGGCCTTCAACGCCGACGCCCAGAAGAAGGCGGTCGAAACGCAGGGGGAGAGCATTGCCAAGGGCATCCAGAACTTGCTGCACGACATGCGGCAAGGCCATGTGTCGATGACCGACGAGAGCCTGTTCGAGGTCGGCCGCAATGTGGCCACCACCGAGGGGGCGGTGGTGTTCGAGAACGAGCTGTTCCAGTTGCTCGAATACAAGCCGCTCACGGCGAAGGTGTACGAGCGGCCGTTTCTGCTGGTGCCACCCTGCATCAACAAGTTCTACATCCTCGACCTCCAGCCCGACAACTCGCTGATCCGCTACGCCGTCAGCCAGGGCCACCGCACCTTTGTGGTGAGCTGGCGCAACCCGGACGAGTCGCTGTCGCACAAGACCTGGGACGACTACGTGCAGGACGGCGTGATGCAGGCCATGGCGGTGGTGCAGAAGATCTCGGGGGCCGAGCAGATCAACACCCTGGGTTTCTGCGTGGGTGGCACGCTGCTGAGCAACGCTCTGGCCGTACAGGCTGCGCGGGGCGAGTCGCCGGCGGCCAGCGCGACCTTCCTGACCACGCTCATGGACTTCAGCGACACCGGCGTGCTCGATGTCTTCATCGACGAGTCCTTCGTGCGTTTTCGTGAAATGCAGATGGGGCAGGGCGGTCTCATGCGCGGGCAGGATCTGGCCTCCACGTTCAGCTTTCTGCGGCCCAATGACCTGGTCTGGAACTACGTCGTGGGCAATTACCTCAAGGGCGAAACGCCGCCGCCGTTTGACCTGCTGTACTGGAACAGCGACAGCACCAATCTGCCGGGACCGTTCTATGCGTGGTACCTGCGCAATTTCTATCTCGAAAATCGCCTGGTGCAGCCTGGCGGCGTGACCGTGTGCGGCGAAAAGCTGGACCTGCGCAAGCTCACACTGCCGGCGTACGTGTATGGCTCCCGCGAGGACCATATCGTGCCCATCACCGCGGCGTATGCCAGCACGCAGCTGCTGGGTGGCCCCAAGCGCTTTGTGATGGGGGCGTCGGGCCATATTGCCGGCGTGATCAACCCACCCGAGAAGAAAAAGCGCAGCCACTGGCTCCGTACCGACGGCAAGCTGCCCCCCAACATTGACGACTGGCTGACGGGGGCCACCGAGCACGCTGGCAGCTGGTGGCCCGATTGGGCTGCGTGGCTGCAGTCGCATGCAGGCCGGCAGGTGCCTGCTCCCAAGACCTACGGCAAGGCTCCGAGCTTCAAGGCCATCGAGCCGGCCCCTGGCCGCTACGTCAAGCAAAAGGCTTGATGCCGATCGGCCGACGTCTGCTGAAGTATCGTCGGCCAGCATCCCTGATTCAGTTCGTTCCGGGCTTCGTGCCGACCCTTTGGTCATGGCGGGCCCTCTTGTTGTGTGAAGGAAGATCCCATGGAAGACATCGTCATCGTTTCCGCTGTCCGCACTGCCGTCGGCAAGTTCGGCGGCTCGCTCGCCAAGACCCCGGCCACCGAATTGGGCAGTATCGTGATCCGTGAGGCCATCGCGCGTGCAGGCGTGCAGGCCGACCAGGTCGGCGAGGTCATCATGGGCCAGGTGCTGGCCGCCGGCTGCGGCCAGAATCCGGCACGCCAGGCCATGATGAAGGCCGGTGTTGCCAAGGAAACGCCCGCCCTGACCATCAACGCCGTGTGCGGCTCGGGCCTGAAGGCCGTGATGCTGGCCGCCCAGGCTGTGGCCACCGGAGACAGCGATATCGTGGTGGCTGGCGGGCAGGAGAACATGAGCCTGGCGCCTCACGTGCTCAATGGTTCGCGCGAGGGCCAGCGCATGGGCGACTGGAAGATGGTGGACACGATGATTGTGGATGGCCTGTGGGACGTCTATCACCAGTACCACATGGGCATCACCGCCGAAAACGTGGCGAAGCAGTACGGCATTACCCGCGAGATGCAGGACGCTTTGGCACTGGCCAGCCAGCAAAAGGCCGCTGCCGCTCAGGACGCAGGTCGTTTTGCTGACGAGATCGTGGGCGTGAGCCTGCCGCAGAAGAAGGGCGACCCCATCTTGTTCAACGCCGACGAATACCTGAACCGCAAGACCAACGCCGAAGCCCTGGCAGGCCTGCGCCCGGCATTTGACAAGGCCGGTTCGGTCACCGCTGGCAATGCATCGGGCATCAACGATGGTGCTGCCGCGGTGGTGGTAATGTCGGCCAAGCGGGCGGCGGCGCTGGGCCTCAAGCCGCTCGCACGCATCGCAGCGTTTGGAACGAGCGGCCTTGACCCCGCCACCATGGGCATGGGACCGGTGCCCGCGTCCCGCAAGGCGCTGCAGCGCGCTGGCTGGAACGCTGCCGATGTGGACCTGTTCGAACTGAATGAGGCCTTTGCTGCCCAGGCCTGTGCCGTGAACCAGGAATTGGGCATCGACCCGACCAAGGTCAACGTTAACGGCGGGGCGATTGCCATCGGCCATCCGATCGGGGCGTCTGGCTGTCGCGTGCTGGTTACCCTGCTGCACGAAATGCAGCGCCGCAATGCACGCAAGGGACTTGCTGCGCTGTGCATCGGCGGCGGCATGGGAGTTTCGCTCGCGGTAGAGCGCTGACCTGTCAGGGCATTAGAACGCGGTGGTTCGCCATGCCCACTGGCACAGCTGCGTTTCCAGAATGCTTTTACGGTAGCGAGGCCCGTGCGCCTTGTTGCAGGCCTTTCTAAGGGTGGCTGGGCGCGCCATGCAGTGCGCTCTCCCTCGCCCGTTAGAGCCAATCATGTGCGCGCAGATTGCCCACGCAGCCGCGCTCGGTAGCTATCTGCCGTGCTTCTGCGGTGGGCGCTTGCCCGACATGGGGACCGCTGACGGAAGCTGCAGATTGGACTAGCATGGAAACGCCCATGAGCTCCTCCAACATCCCCCCCGCTTTTGTCCCACTGGGTTGCCAGGCCTGCCGCGACCAACGGCTGCTGCCGTTCGAGTTCTCGATGGCGTTCCAGCCCATCATGGATCTGCGCCAGAACCGGCCGTTTGCCTACGAAGCGCTGGTGCGTGGGCCGCAGGGCGAGCCTGCGGCCACCGTGCTGTCACAGGTGGACGATGAGAACCGATACCGCTTCGACCAGGCATGTCGGGTCAAGGCCATCGAGCTGGCATCGCGCCTGGGCTTGGCGGACCTGCCGGACTGTCGACTGAGCATCAATTTTCTGCCGAACGCCGTGTATCGGGCCGAGACCTGCATACGGGCCACCATGGAGGCCACACACACCTTCGCGTTTCCGCACAACCGGATCATGTTCGAGGTGACGGAAGGCGAGCAACTGACCAATGGCGCGCACCTGCGGTCGATTTTTGACGAGTACCGCCGGCAAGGGCTGATGACGGCCATCGACGACTTTGGTGCTGGCTACGCGGGGTTGACCATGTTGGCCCAGTTCCAGCCGCATGTGCTCAAGATCGACATGGAACTGATTCGCAACGTACACGAAGACCCTGTACGGCAGGCCATCGTGGCCGGCATCGCGCTCGTATGCCAGCGCCTCAACATCGACCTGGTGGCAGAGGGCGTGGAAACCCATGCGGAATCAAGCTACCTTAGCCAGTTGGGCATCTACCTCCAGCAAGGCTACCTTTTCGCCCGCCCGGGTTGGGAATCGCTCCCCTTGGCCACCATGCACTCCTGAGCAGAATCGTGAGGCCGATGGGCCATTCCGTTGTGGGAAGCGCCAAAACAGGCACCGTCAGTGTTTTCCTCCACGAAACTGGCATATTTCTTGGGTAGAGTGGATCTTGGCAGTTCCACCAACAAGGAGAAATGAGATGAGCCAGAAAGTAGCGTATGTGACTGGGGGTATGGGCGGTATTGGCACTGCCATTTGCCAGCGTCTGCACCGGGAGGGATTCAAGGTGATTGCCGGCTGCGGCCCCACCCGCGACCATGCCAAGTGGCTGGCTGAGCAGAAGGCCCTGGGATTTACCTTCTACGCGTCGGTGGGCAACGTGGGCGATTGGGATTCCACTGTTGAGGCCTTCGGCAAGGCCAAGGCGGAGCACGGCAGCATCGACGTGCTGGTTAACAACGCCGGTATCACCCGTGATCGTATGTTCATCAAGATGACCCGCGAAGACTGGGATGCGGTCATTGAAACCAACCTCAACAGCATGTTCAACGTCACCAAGCAGGTGGTGGGCGACATGGTCGAAAAGGGGTGGGGCCGGATCATCAACATCTCCAGCGTGAACGGCGAAAAGGGCCAAGCGGGTCAGACCAATTACTCGGCAGCCAAGGCCGGTATGCACGGCTTCACGATGGCGTTGGCCCAGGAGTTGGCCAACAAAGGGGTAACGGTGAACACGGTGAGCCCGGGTTACATCGGCACTGACATGGTGCGTGCGATTCGCCCGGACGTGCTGGAGAAGATTGTGGCCACCGTGCCCGTCAAGCGCCTCGGCGAACCGAGCGAGATTGCCTCCATCATCGCTTGGCTGGCCTCGGATGAAAGCGGCTATTCCACCGGCGCTGACTTCTCGGTCAACGGCGGCCTGCACATGGGTTGATGCCTTGGCGCCCAGCAAAAACCCCGCCTCGGCGGGGTTTTTTGATGGAGTCTGCAGAGTAGGCAGACGTCAGAGCATAGAAGGTAGAAGGACGGGTAGTGCACCCCGTACACCGGAATCAGCAGCGAACCGGAGCGCGCTTACGGTCACGTTCGTCTTCAGGCCAGAGCGACAGGATGGAGGTGGTGTTCATGGTTTTGCTCCTCAGATGAGACTCCAACGCACCAGCCTGGGGCCGCGTTGACAACCATGCACCAAAATTTTTGAGAGCGATTTGGTGTCCGGGATGTCAGCCGTTCCAACACGGATCAAAGCGACTGCAACTGCTCGGACAGTTCGAGCCAGCGCTCTTCCAACTGTTCCACCTCGTCCGTCACGGCCTTGAGGCGCCGGCCGACCTCTGCAATATCAGACGGTGCAAGCCCTTCCATCAAGCGGTTTTCCAAGCCTGTTCGCTCGGAAGAGAGGGCCGACAGCCGGTCTTCCACCTTCGCGATTTCCTTTTTGAGCGGTCGCTGCCGCTGAGACAGTTCTTGGCGGGCTGCCGCTTCGACGCGCCTCTGCTCGCGAGGATCGCGAGCCGGCGGCGTTCCAGGAGCGGTATCGGCTGGAGCGTGGGAGGTGGAGGCCGTCCGGGCGGCCTCGCGCATCCGCCGTGCTTCTTCCAGCAGATAGCTTTGGTATTCGTCCAGATCGCCATCGAAGGGCCCGACCACGCCCCGACCGACCAGCCAGAATTCATCGCAGACCGAGCGCAGCAACGCACGGTCGTGGCTGACCAGCAACACCGTGCCCTCGAACTCGTTGAGTGCGACGGCAAGCGCTTCTCGCGTGTTCAGGTCCAAGTGGTTCGTTGGTTCGTCCAGCAGCAGCAGGTTGGGGCGTTGCCAGACGATCATGGCCAGGACCAAGCGGGCCTTTTCACCGCCGCTCATGGTGCCCACGGCCTGCTGCACCATGTCACCGGTGAACTGGAACGTCCCGAGGAAGTTGCGCAGGTCCTGCTCGCGGGCTGGCATGGCATGCCCCGCACCCGTGTCCCGGGCCAGTCGGATCATGTGGACCAGCGGTGAGTCGTCTGGGCGGAGCACATCCAGTTCCTGTTGTGCAAAGTATCCGATCGACAACCCCTTGCCTTCGGTCACCGTACCCGAAAGCGCCGAAAGTGTTCCCGCGATGGTTTTGACGAGCGTGGATTTGCCCTGTCCGTTGGCGCCCAAGATGCCGATGCGTTGACCTGCCAGCACGGAGCGGCTAACGCCGTGAAGGATGGGTAGTGGCTGGTCGTCGGCATTGCGGTAGCCCAAGGTGGCGTCCGTGATCGTGAGCATCGGATTGGGCAGGTTCAACGGTTCGCGGAACTCGAACGTGAATTCGGCTGCTGCCAGCACCGGTGCGATGCGCTCCATACGTTCCAGTGCCTTGACGCGGCTTTGCGCCTGGCGTGCTTTGGTGGCTTTGGCCTTGAAGCGGTCGATGAACTTCTGCAGGTGGGCGATCTTGTCCTGCTGTCGCTCGTAGCTGGCTTGCTGAAGTTCGAGTTGTTGCGCCCGCAGCTCCTCGAACCGGCTGTAGTTGCCGCCGTAACGCGTGAGCTGTGCGTTTTCGATCTGCAGCGTGACCTGTGTGACGCTGTCCAGGAACTCGCGGTCGTGGCTGATCACCAGCAAGGTACCTTCGTAGCGCTTGAGCCACGATTCGAGCCACACCAGCGCATCAAGGTCCAGGTGATTGGTCGGCTCGTCCAGCAGCAGCAGGTCGCTTGGGCACATCAGCGCCCGGGCCAGCTGAAGCCGCATGCGCCAACCACCCGAGAAACTGTTGACCGGGCGCTCCAGTTCCTGCGGCTTGAAGCCCAGGCCCAGCAGCAGGGCCTGCGCACGCGGTGCCGCATCGTGGGCTCCGGCATCGGCAAGATCGGCGTGCGCCTGTGCCATTTGGAGGCCATCGCCGGTGGCCTCGGCCTGAGCAAGCCGAATCTGCGCTTCACCCAGTCGCGTGTCGCCTTCCAGAACGAAAGCAGTCGCCGATTCCTCGGTTTCCGGCATGTGCTGCGACACCTGGGCCATACGCCAGTGCGGCGGAATGCTGAATTCGCCGCTGTCTTCGTGCAAGCTGCCATTGAGCAACGCAAACAGCGAAGACTTGCCCGCGCCATTGCGGCCTACCAGACCGACATGCTCGCCCGGGTTGATGACGGCACTGACGCCGTCGAGCAGGACCTTGCTGTGCCGCCGCAAGGTCACGTTCTTGAGAAGGATCATTCCGTAGCGAAGAAACGGGTCAGGGCCAGCGCCGTGATCAGCACGACTTGGTCGCTGCCAGCGCTGGTGTCCATCCAGAACGCCGGCAATCCGGGAAAGGCGGCCTCGAAATGCTCACGCTCGTGGCCGATCTCCAGCAGCAGCACGCCTGCGGGCGACAACGTCCGCGCCGCATCACGCAGCAGGGGCCGCACGAAATCCATGCCGTCGCTTCCTCCAGCAAGCGCGATTGACGGTTCAGCCCGGTACTCTTCGGGCAGTACAGCCATGCTGGCGCTGTTCACATAGGGCGGATTGCAGAGGATCAGATCCCACGGACCAGGCACTGCCGCCATGCCATCCGACTGCACCAAGGCAATGCGGTGGTGCAAACCGTGTCGCTCAACGTTGATCTGGGCCACGGCCAGTGCATCGGGCGAGATGTCGGCGCCTGTCACCTGCACATCAGGCCATGCCATGGCAGCCAGCACAGCGAGACTGCCATTGCCTGTGCACAAGTCCAGCACCGCCGTGGTGGCAGGGTCGAGCCACTCGTCGATACTTCCGTCCACCAGCAGCTCCGCGATCAGGCTCCGGGGCACGATGGCACGCTCATCCACATAAAACGGTACGCCTTGAAGCCAAGCCTCTCGCGTGAGGTAGGCTACCGGCTTGCGTGTGGCGATGCGCTCGTCCAGCAGTGCGTTCACCGCCAGCCGCTGCTCGGGCGTGACTGCGCGCAGGCCCTCGCCGTCGGTTCCGAGATCGGTATCCAATGGCAGCCCCAGCCGCCAGAGCACGAGCCAGGCAGCTTCGTCGTGTGCATTGGTCGTTCCATGGCCGAACGACACTCCGGCCGCCTCCAGCCGCTTCGCGGCCATCTCCACCAGCGCGGCAAGGTTCAGTGCCGCATCCTGTGTGTGCGAAGGGTTCATGAGCCCACCCGGGGCTGTTCGTCTCTGGCCAGAGCGTCGAGTCGTTCTACAACACGTCGATAGATGGCGGTCAGCGGCTCAATATCCGCCAGGGCAATGTGTTCGTCCACCTTGTGGATGCTGGCATTGGGTGGTCCGAGTTCCACCACCTGCGGACACGCCTGGGCAATGAACCGGCCATCGCTTGTGCCACCCGTGGTTGAAAGCTCCGTCTCAAGGCCCGTCTCGTCGTAGATGGCCTGTGTCACGGCGTCCACCAGGGTGCCCGGGCGTGTCAGGAACGGCAGACCGCCCAGCGTCCACTGCAGGGTGTACTGCAGTCCGTGGCGGTCTAGGATCTCATGCACACGCGCCTGCAATCCATCGGCGGTGGATTCGGTGCTGAATCGGAAGTTGAAGTCCACCACCATGTCGCCCGGGATCACATTGGTTGCTCCGGTACCCGCATGGATGTTGCTGATCTGCCAACTGGTGGGCGGGAAGAAGGCGTTGCCCGCATCCCAGGTGGTGGCGGCCAACTCTGCCAGTGCCGGTAGGGCCTGGTGGATGGGATTGCGCGCCAGTTGCGGATAGGCGATGTGGCCCTGAATGCCCTGCACGGTCAGGCGGCCGCTGAGCGTGCCGCGCCGTCCGTTCTTGATCATGTCGCCCGTGCGCTGCACCGACGTCGGCTCGCCCACGATGCAATAGTCCAGTCGCTGCCCGCGGGCGCGAAGCTGCTCGACCACCACACGCGTACCGTCCACCGACGGGCCTTCTTCATCGCTGGTGAGAAGCAGGGCCAGACCCAGTGCCGGGTCAGGACGCTCGGCAAGAAACTGCTCCAGTGCGACCACGAACGCCGCAATCGAGGTCTTCATGTCGCTCGCGCCGCGCCCATAGAGCTTGCCGTCGCGGTGCGTGGGCACGAACGGGTCACTGGTCCAGCGCTCGCGTGGGCCCGTGGGCACGACATCGGTGTGGCCTGCAAATACGAGCACCGGTGCCTGCGGCGATGGCAGGCGTGTGGCCCACAGGTTGCTGACGCGGAAGTTCTCCGGGCCACTGTCAAGGCGCTCGCAGGCAAAGCCCAGGGCCGTTAGGCGGGTTGTGAGCAGATCAAGGCAGCCGGCGTCGTCCGGCGTGACCGAGGGCAGGCCGATCAGTTGTTCGGCCAGAAGCAGGGTAGGGGACATCAGGAAACGAGGGTGAACCAGCTCTGTCAAGGTCAGCCCGCAGGCTTGACGTCGAGCACGATCTCGGTGAAAGACGGTTGGTCGTCTGGTGCCTCGGCGGCTTCCTTCTGCGCACGGGCCGCGTTGGCCGCCAGCGAGAAATCGTTTTGCAGCCGCCACATCAGGTTGGTGGGCGAATCGGCGAAGGCCAAGCCTTCCTTGCGGTCGATCTTGCCGTCCACGATGAGTTTGGCCAGCGCCTCTTCGAACGTCTGTGAGCCTTCGGCCATGGACTTTTCCATGGCTTCGCGCACGCCCGAGAAGTCGCCCTTCTCGATCAGGTCGGCGACCAACTTGGTGTTGAGCATGATCTCCACCGCAGGCACACGGCCCCCGGTGGTGGTGCGCACCAGGCGCTGCGAAACCACGGCCTTGAGCGCCGACGCCAGATCGCCCAGCATGGTCGGGCGCACCTCGACAGGGTAGAAGCTCAGAATGCGGTTCAGCGCATGGTAGCTGTTGTTGCCGTGCAGGGTGGCTAGGCACAGGTGACCCGACTGGGCATAGGCAATCGCGGCCGACATGGTTTCCCGGTCGCGGATTTCGCCGATCAGGATGACGTCAGGAGCCTGACGCAGTGCGTTCTTCAGCGCCGTTTGCAAGGATTGCGTATCAGCGCCAACCTCCCGCTGGTTGATGATCGACTTCTTGTTGCGAAACTGATACTCGACCGGGTCCTCAATCGTGAGGATGTGCCCGGTCAATGTTTCATTGCGGCTGTCGATCATGGACGCCAGGGTGGTGCTCTTGCCCGAGCCTGTCGCCCCGACCACCAGGATCAGCCCGCGCTTTTCCATGATGAGTTCGGACAGCACCGGCGGCAGACCCAGAGAACTGAACTCAGGCACCTGGTGCGAGATGTAGCGCACCACCACGGCGTAGCTGCCGCGCTGGCGCATGCCGCTCACACGGAACCGCCCCACGCCCGACAAGGGCACGCCCATGTTCAGCTCACCCGTTTCCTCCAGTTCTTCCATCCGGTCTGGCGGCACGATCTCCGCCAAGAGATTGCGGGGAGCCTCGGGCGGGAGAATCTGGCTGTTGATGGGGATGCACTCGCCGTTGATCTTGATGAGAGCCGGCGCGTTGGCCGACAGATAAACGTCCGAAGCCTTCTTCTCGGCCATCAGGCGCAGGATGCGTTCCATCGTGCTCATGGGCTCTCCCTCGTGGCAGTGGCGGGGTGTGTCGGAGACAGGCTCAGTCGCGCAGCAGGTCGTTCAGGCTGGTCTTGGCACGCGTCTGTGCATCGACACGCTTGACGATGATGGCAGCATAAAGGCTGTACTTTCCACCGTCCTTGGGCAGGCTGCCGCTGATCACCACCGAGCCGGCTGGTACGCGGCCGTAGCTGACTTCGCCCGTGGCACGGTCATAAATGGGCGTGCTCTGGCCGATGTACACGCCCATCGAGATCACGGAGTTTTCTTCGACGATCACGCCCTCGACGACTTCAGAGCGCGCGCCGATGAAACAGTTGTCTTCGATGATGGTCGGGTTGGCCTGCAGAGGCTCCAGCACCCCGCCCAAGCCCACGCCACCCGAGAGATGGACGTTCTTGCCCACCTGGGCGCAGCTGCCCACGGTGGCCCATGTGTCCACCATCGTGCCTTCGTCCACATAAGCACCAATATTCACATAGCTGGGCATCAGGATGGCGCCCTTGGCAATGTAGCTGCCGCGGCGCGCCACCGCAGGGGGCACCACGCGCACGCCGGTGGCCTTCATTTCCTCGGGCGAGAGGTGGGCGAACTTGGTCGGCACCTTGTCGAAAAAGCCCAGGTCACCGGCTTTCATGATCTCGTTGTCCTTGAGGCGGAAGGACAGCAGCACCGCCTTCTTGATCCACTGGTGCACCGTCCACTGGCCCACGCCCTCGCGCGTGGCCACACGCAGGCGGCCCGTGTTGAGCTCAGCGATCACATGGTCCACGGCCTCGACCACCTCCTTGGGCGCCGACGAAGGCGAAAAGCTGGCGCGGTTGTCCCATGCGTTGTCGATGAGGGTCTGCAGTTGTTGGGTCATGGCTGGACGTAGAAAAAGGAAAGAAAAACGGGGAGCAGCGGCGGTGGCCAGAGGGGCTTCAGGCGCTGTGGTGGCGTACAAACTGCTGGATGCGACGGGCGGCTTCTTCGCATTCGGCGGTGTCGGCCACCAGCGCCATGCGCACTCTGCCCGCACCGGGGTTGTGTCCGTCGGACGCGCGTGCAAGGTAGCTGCCGGGCAGCACCGTGACATTGTATTGAGCGTAGAGAGCGCGCGCGAAGGCGGCATCGTCCAGGCCCATGGATGCAGGAACCTCGGCCCAGAGGTAGAAACCAGCGTCTGGCAGCGCCACCTTCATCACACTCGCAACGAGGGGGGTGACGATGGCGAACTTCTCACGGTAGAGGCGTCGGTTTTCCTCTACATGGGATTCATCGCCCCAGGCCGCAATGCTGGCAGCCTGCACCACGGGGCCCATGGCGCTACCGTGGTAGGTGCGGTAGAGCAAGAACGCCTTGAGCAGCGCCGCGTCTCCGGCGACGAAGCCGCTGCGCAGCCCGGGAACGTTGGAGCGCTTGGACAGGCTGGTGAACGCCACCAGGCCTTTGAAGTCTGTACGACCAAGTGCCACAGCCGCTTGGAGGCTGCCGAGCGGGGCTTCATCGCGGAAGTAGATTTCGCTGTAGCACTCATCCGACGCAATGGCGAAGCCGTAGCGGTCGCTGAGTTCAAACAGCTTGCGCCACTCTTCAAGCGGCATGACGGCCCCCGTGGGGTTGCCCGGCGAACACACGAACAGAAGCTGCGTGCGCGCCCAAACGGCCTCGGGCACCTGTTCCCAGTCCACGGCAAAGTTGCGCGCCGGATCGCTGGGCGCGTAGTACGGCTGGCCCCCCGCGAGGAAGGCCGCGCCTTCGTAGATTTGATAGAACGGGTTGGGGCAGACCACCGTCGGTTCGGGGCGGGTGGGATCGAGCACGGTTTGTGCAAACGCAAACAGCGCCTCGCGCGAGCCGTTCACCGGCAGCACTTGCGAAGCGGCATCGACTACCACGCCGTAGCGGCGCGCGAGCCATCCGGCAAAAGCCTCGCGAAGCCTCGGTTCACCGGCAGTGGCAGGGTAACTCGCAAGGCCCCCCATGTTCTGGCGCAGCGCATCCTGAATGAAGGCTGGCGTGGGGTGACGGGGCTCTCCCATGCCCAGGCTGATGGGGCTGTAGTTCGCGGCAGGTGTGACGCCTGCGAACAATTGCTTGAGTCGTTCAAATGGGTACGGTTGGAGGCGCGACAACAGCGGATTCATGGGGCAGCATTATGGAGGAGCGCTGTGCAGAGGCCCGTGCCGCCGCGCACCCCGGTCAGCGGCTGAGGACAAACCCTCGGACAGGCCAGGGCAGGCTGTTTTGTCAATTGCGCGTAAGAGGGGCTTCCTAGCATGGCAGCGGCTCTGCAAGAGCGCGCAGGGTTGCGGGACGGCGCCAGGACCGTACGCCAGAAGAACACAAGGAGACAGCATGAACCCGACCACACCATGGAATCCTGGCCCCATGCTGATGCGACGACTCGCGTTGCCCTACAAGCTGTTGAGTTGCGCTGGCGGCAGCCTGCTCGCCATCGGGGCCGCCTGGTGGCCGCTGGCGTGGCCGTGGGTGCTGGTGCTGGTGGTGCTTACACTGTATCTGCTGTGGTCGGTGCAGGCCACGGTTTCCGCCGATCTGCGCACAGTCGCCCAGGCCATGCAGCGGGCCACGCAGGGCGACCTGAGCGTGCGCGCGCAACTGCAGGCGCAGGATGAGGTCGGGCAACTCGGGGCGCTGCTCGACGGCATGACACTGACCCTGTCGTCCCTGGTGGCCGACATCCGCAGCAATGCGGCCCTGGTGGCGTATGCGGGCGGTGTGCTTGCCAGCGGCAGCCGTTCGCTGTCGGATCGCACCGAACAGCAGGCTGCCAACCTGGAGCAGACCGCGGCCAGTGTGGAAGAGCTGTCCTCCACCGTGCAGAACGCGGCGCATACGGCCGCCGAGGCAGATCAGCAAGCCTCGCAGGTGCGTTCAGCGGCCGATGCCGGCGCCCAGGCCATGGCCCGCGCGGTCGATTCGGTTCAGGGCATTCAGCAGGACGCACGCCGCATGACCGAGATCATCGGCGTGATCGACTCGATTGCGTTCCAGACCAACATCCTGGCGCTGAACGCGGCCGTGGAGGCCGCCCGCGCTGGCGAGCAGGGCCGCGGGTTCGCCGTGGTGGCTTCTGAGGTGCGCACGCTGGCCCAGCGCTCTGGCGATGCCGCCCGTGAGATCCGTCAGTTGATCCAGGCGACCGTGGGGCAGGTGGAGAGCAGCGCGGGCCAGATCCGCTCGGCGGGCGACGGCATCGCCGCGATGGCGCACGGCATCCGCAGCATGGCGGCCAGCATGTCCGAGATTTCGCGTTCCAGCAGCGAGCAGAGCTCCGGGCTGCGGGAGATCACCACAGCCGTGCAGCAGCTCGACCAGATCACGCAGCAGAACGCCCAGATGGTGGGCGAGGCGGTGGAGCAGGCCGTAGCGCTGGAGCACCGGGCAGCCAATCTGTCGCGTGCGGTGGCGGCATTCCGCCTGCAGCAGGGCACTGCCGACGAGGCCGTGGCGCTGGTGGAGCGGGCGGTGCAACTGTCTCGCACCGCTGGGCGCGAGCAGTTCTTGCGCAGCATCACCGACAAAAGCCAGCCCTTCCACGACCGCGACATGTACGTGTTCGTGCTCGACCAAGCCGGCACCTACCGGGCTTTTGGCGGCAACGCCGCCAAAGTGGGCACGCGGGTGCAAGACATTCCGGGCATTGCAGGCGATCGGCTGGTACGCGACATCGTGGCGCAAGGAGACCGTGGCCCCGGCTGGGTGGAATACGACATCACCAACCCGGCCACCCGGGCGGTGCAGACCAAGATGTCGTTTGTGCAGCGTGTGGGCGAAGACCTGTACGTCGGCTGCGGCGTCTACAAATCGCTCGCAGCGCGTTGAGCGTTCAGCCCTGGGCGGAGCCTGCCTCGGGGCCTTGCGCTGGCCGTGCGCGGGCTTGGCGTTCACGTGCGCGCTGCAGCGCCGCGGCAATCGCCGCCTGCCGCGCCGCTGCCGCGTCTTGAGGGGGGGCGGAGGGGGCCGTAGGCGGCGCCAATGCAGCGTCGCGTAGGTGCTGGTCCTGGCCCAGTCGAACGCGCCGTTGCTGGTAGCGTTTTCGGGCCGATTCGGCCTGCACGGGCGACCAGGCGGCCCACCCGGTGGCACTGCCGCTCACCGGCTCCAGACCAATGCAATCGACCGGGCACACAGGAATGCACAGCTCGCACCCAGTGCAGTGGGGCTCGATGACGGTGTGCATCTGTTTGTGCGTGCCCACGATGGCGTCGGTCGGGCACACCTCCAGGCACTTGGTGCAGCCGATGCACCATTGCTCGTCGATGACCGCCACCGTCAGCGGGCCTTCGATGCCATGCTCGGCCGACAGGGGGCGCACAGCCTGCCCCGTGATGTGTGCCAGCCGCTCGATCCCTTCCACCCCGCCCGGCGGGCACTGGTTGATGGCTGCCTCTCCCGCGGCAATGGCTTCGGCGTAGCGCAGGCAGTCGGGGTAGCCGCAGCGCTGGCACTGCGTCTGCGGGAGGGCCGCGTCGATGCGTGCGACCAGCGCCCGGTGCACGGGTGTGGTCGACGGTGAGGCGGCAGACTGCGCCACGGCCGCAGGGCCGTGGGCCCCGGGCGTGGCGGGGCCGGTCATGCCGGGCGGCGGCTGCGCGCAGCGCGCTTGGCTGGGGCTGGGGCTGCTGCTGCCGGCGCCTCGGGCGCTGCCTCGGGCGTCACCCAGCGGGTGGCCACAGCAGGTGCGGTGGCGTCGGGGGCGGGCGCTGCCACGGCGGCGGGCTTGGACGCGGCCGGGCGCCGAGCCGCAGGCTTGGTGCGTGGGGCGGCGGCTGGCACAGCCAGTACATCGTCGTCGGGCGTGACGTCGTCCAGCTCAGAGCCCGCGCGGTGCGGCTTCTCGTGCTCCAGAATGAAGGCGCGCACCTGCGGGTACACCACCTCACGCCAGCGACGACCGCTGAAGATGCCGTAGTGGCCGGCACCCTTGGCCTCCAGGTGGCGCTGCTCCTTGCGCACGATGCCGCTGCACAGGTCGTGGGCCGCCTCGGTCTGGCCCGAGCCGGAAATGTCGTCCAGCTCCCCTTCAACAGTGAACAGCGCCGTGGTCTTGATGTCCTGCGGGCGCACGCGCTCCAGCGTGCCCTCGGGCGAGCGCACGTCCCAGGTGCCGTTGACCAGCTTGAAGTCCTGGAACACCGTCTGGATGGTCTCCAGGTAGTAGTCGGCGTCCATGTCGAGAACGGCGTTGTACTCGTCGTAGAACTTGCGGTGTGCCTCGGCGCTGGCGTCGTCGCCCTTGATCAGGTTCTTGAAGTAGTCGTAGTGGCTGCTGGCGTGGCGGTCGGGGTTCATCGCCACGAAGCCGGTGTACTGCAGAAAGCCTGGGTACACCCGGCGGCCAGCGCCCGGGAAGTTTTCGGGCACGCGGTAGATCACGTTGTTCTCGAACCACTCGAAGCTGCGGTTCATGGCCAGGTTGTTCACGGCCGTGGGCGATTTGCGCGCGTCGATCGGGCCGCCCATCATGGTCATGCTCAGGGGCGTGGTCTCGCCGCGGCTGGCCATGAGCGACACGGCTGCCAGCACCGGCACTGTGGGCTGGCACACGCTGACCACATGGCAGTTGCCGTAGACGCCCTGCAGGTGGCGGATGAACTCCTGCACATAGTTCACATAGTCGTCGAGGTGGAACTCCCCCTCCGACAGCGGCACGAGGCGGGCGTTCTTCCAGTCGGTGATATAGACCTTGTGGCCTTGCAGCATGGTGCGCACGGTGTCGCGCAGCAGCGTGGCGTAGTGGCCGGACAGCGGGGCCACGATCAGCACCACGGGCTGTGCCTTGAGCTTGGTCAGCGTGGCCGGGTCGTCCGAAAAGCGCTTGAAGCGGCGCAGCTCACAAAACGGCTTGTCGATTTCGATGCGCTCGTGTACGGCCACGGGTACGCCGTCCACCGGCACGCTGGTGATGCCAAAGGCAGGCTTTTCGTAGTCTTTGCCCAGGCGGTAGAGCAGGTCGTAGCCGGCGGCCATGCGCTGGGCCATCGGAAACTGGCTGAACGGCGACAGCGGGTTGCTGTAGAGCTTGGCCGCTGCCTGGGCAAAGTCGGCAAAGGGCTCCATCAAGGAGCGCTGCGTTTCGTAAATCTGGTACAGCATGGGGCAAGACTCCGCTTTTGTTGCAGTGCAATATAGCAGCAGATGCCCGCACGCGCATGGAGGAATTCCACCAATCGCGAGTCGCGTCTGCGACAGCCGGTGCCACTCGCGCGGGCGGCGGCATCTCTGTTCATTTGCTACTGATTTGATAGCTGCTCGTGCTTGATTGAAAAGCACGAGCCGCCGATTTGAACCACATTGCCGCTACATGATCTCCGCTCACCCGCCCAGGCGGCAGCCGTCGGCGGGCGGCGGCTCAGCGATCGGGCGTTGCCCCCGGGTTGGCAGCGGCAGCCGATGCAGCAGATGCGGCTTCGCTGGCCAGCCAGGCTTCGAACGCCTCGCGTGCGGCATTGCGCAGCGCGGGCCGGAAGGTCTGCCGGTCGCTCAGGTACAGGCAGTGGCGGATCACCGTGAACGGGTTGAAGCTGCTGCCCGGGTGCGCGTCTTCGTAGTGCTGGCGGTAGCGTTTGATGGTGCCCAGCGTGTTGCGCAGCAGGCCATTGAAGCGGGCGCGGGTCAGCCCGGGCGACCATTGCTGGATTTCGTCCACGAACAGGTCCACCTTGCGGGGCTCGAAGTCGAACTCCCGGAAGAAGTGCTGCGCGATCTTGAGGAAGGTGAACGCGTTGAGCGCCGGGCCGCTGGCCGGGGCGGCCGTGGCCGGTGCGTCAGGGGCTGCCGGGTCGGGCTGCGGCTCTGCGGTTTCGTCGGGCGCTTGCAGTAGCTCGGCCATGGTGGCGTCGCGGATCTGGCGGAACTCGCGGTCGGCCAGCTCGAACAGCGCTGCCAGCACGTTGATGCGGCGCTTGAGCGGCCCGGGAATCGACTTCTTGTACTTGATGCGGTGGTCCAGCACGCTCCACGCGTCCTGGGTGATGGTGCGCACCTGCAGCTCGAACGGGCGCGTGCCCCAGGCCGCCCAGGCCGTTGATTCCTGCGGCACCGCGGGCAGGCGCAAGTCCAGGTGCAGGCCCTTGTACCCAAACGATCCTTCGGTGCTCTCGATGGCGGCGACTTTGTCGGTTACGTCCACCAGCGCAAACTGCGCTCGCAAGGACTCAGCCACTTTTTCCAGCTCGTCTTCGTACAGGCAGACCACGCGCACACCGATCAGGTCGGTGATGTGGTCGGCAATCTCATACGGGGTCTGGGCTTCTTCCAGCGCCGCGCGGTATTTGCGTACGAACTTGCGCACGCTTTCTTCGCCGTCTTTGACGCGGCCCTCCACCTTGGCGATCTCCAGGCCCGGCACCTGCGCGACGCAGGCCTGCACGGTGCGAACGAGTTCGTCGCACACCGCCTGCCAGGCGGCCTGCTGCTGGGTGTAGAGGCTGCGAAAGCGCCGCGCTTCGGCGTCAAAGTCCAGGGAAGGCATGCGCGCATCCTACGCCGGATGGGCCGGCGGGTTGGCGGTTTTCAGGCCGCGGTGGCGGCAATGGGCGGGGTGCCTGCGCGGCCAACGTCGGAATCCGCATCGGTCCCGGCATCGGCCGCTGGGGCATGCGCCCGGGCCAGCGCCATCACCTCGCGCGGCGGCGTGTCTTTGAGGCGGTGGTCGCTCCATACCTGGCGCCAGCGGCGCGCACCCGGCAGGCCGTTGCGCAGGCCCAGCATGTGGCGCGCAATCGCGTACCAGCCGGTGCCGTGGGCGGCGGCCTCGCGCTCCATGTAGGCCACCATGGCTTCTTCGACCGATTCGCGGGTCAGGTCCGGGCCACGGGTATCGCCAAAAAAGGCCGCGTCCCAGCCGGTCAGCCACCAGGGGTTGTGGTAAGCCTCGCGGCCGATCATCACGCCATCGAGCTGCGCGAGCTGCTCGTGCACCACCGCGTCGGTGCGGATGCCGCCGTTGATGGCGATGGTGAGCTGCGGAAACTCGGCCTTGAGCCGGTGCACGACTTCGTAGCGCAGCGGGGGGATTTCGCGGTTTTCCTTTGGCGACAGACCCTGCAGCCAGGCGTTGCGCGCATGCACGATGAACACGCGGCAACCGGCCTCGGCCACGGTGCCGACGAAGTCGCGTACAAACGCGTATTCCTCGACCTGGTCGATGCCGATGCGGTGCTTGACGGTCACGGGCACGGCGTCGCCCACCGCGTCGCGCATGGCCTTGACGCAATCGGCCACCTGCGCGGGGGCCTTCATCAGGCTCGCGCCAAACGCGCCGCGCTGCACGCGGTCGCTCGGGCAGCCGCAGTTGAGGTTGACCTCGTCGTAGCCCCATTGCACGCCCAGGCGCGCGGCTTCGGCGAGCTTGTCGGGCTCGTTGCCGCCCAGTTGCAGCGCCACCGGGTGCTCTTCGGCGTTGTAGCGCAGGTGCCGCTCGGTGCCGCCATACAGAATGCCGCCCGCGTTCACCATCTCGGTGTAGAGCAGGGTGTGGCGCGACAGCAGCCGGTGCAGGTAGCGGCAGTGGCGGTCGGTCCAGTCCATCATGGGCGCAACAGACAGGCGCCAGGGGCTGAACGGGGCTGGGGACGGGGAGGGTGGCGTCACGGCGGGCAGGCGGATGAGGGCGGGCCGACGACGGTGGGCCCGCGGGAAAGCCGCTGATTATCCCACGCGGGCTCTTTCGGGGTTCGCCTGCAGCGCGTCAGCGGCCTAAGGTCAAATCGGCTGTTTGTGCTTCAAATTCAAGCGCGAGCAGCTATCAAAAAGATAGCATTTCGGTGCTCGACCACTCAGGCAGCCACGCTGCGCCGGTCGATCTTGCGGCTGAGCACGATGCTGGTCTGCGTCTGGTGCACGCCCTCGATCTGGCCCACGCGGTCGAGCAGCGCATCAAGCTGCTCGTGCGACGCGCAGCGCAAGAACACCAGGTAGTCGAACGCGCCGCTTACGGCCGATACCTCCTCCACCTCGGGCATGGCGTCGAGCGCGCGCAGCACCATCGGGGCCGTGCGTGGGAGCACGCTCAGCGAGCACCAGGCCCGCACCGTGCCCTGGTCCATGCGCGCGCCCATGCGCACGCCGTAGCCGGCAATCACGCCCTGGCGTTCCAGCCGCGCAATGCGCGCCACCACGGTGGTGCGTGCCAGCCCCAGGCGGCGGGCGAGCTGCGCCGTACCCTCGCGGGCATTGGCCTGCAACAAGGCCAGCAAGTGGCGGTCGGTGTCGTCCAGGTTGGGGGTGTCCATGGTGCCATGTGCAGAGTGGCAGGAGATTTCGTCATTATGGCGAAGTCAGAGGGTTTTATCGACGAATTTGTGGCTACACATTGACATTGCCCAGCCCTAGCATCGATGCACCCAGCGCACAGGCCAAGCGCCTGTGCAGGTGCTGCGATGACCACCGCCTTTTAGATGCTCAGGAGACCGCCATGAACGCCCCCATCCCCACCACCGTGCTGACCCCCGCCACGCCCGCCTGCGGTCAGCGCCTGCCCATCACCATCCTGGGCGCAGGCCATATTGGCCTGGCCATGGCGCTGATGCTGCAGCCCAGCGGCGACTACACCGTGCGCGTGGCCGACCGCGACCCGGCCCGTGTGGCCGAATTGGCTGCACTCGGCATTGCGGCCGTGCACACCCCGGATGTGGAGCGTCTGCAGGCGGCCCTGGTCGGCAGCTTTGCCGTGCTGAATGCGCTGCCGTTTCATTGCGCGGTGGACGTGGCCACCTGGTGCGCGGCCGCAGGCGTGCATTACTTCGACCTGACCGAGGACGTGCGCAGCACGCAGGCGATCCGCCGCCTGGGCGAAAGCGCGCGCAGCGTGCTCATGCCCCAGTGCGGCCTGGCGCCCGGCTTCATCGGCATCGTGGGCCATGCGCTGGCCGCCCGGTTTGACACGCTACACACCTTGCGCATGCGCGTTGGGGCGCTCCCGCGCTACCCGCAGGGCGCGCTGCGCTACAACCTGACCTGGAGCACCGAGGGCCTGATCAACGAATACTGCAACCCTTGCGAGGCCATCGTCGATGGCGAGCGCACCCTGGTGGCCCCGCTGGAAGGCCTGGAAACCTTTGTGCTCGACGGCGTGGAGTACGAGGCCTTCAACACCTCGGGCGGGCTGGGCACGCTGACCGACACCCTGGCCGGCCGCGCCCGGCAGGTGGACTACAAGTCCATCCGTTACCCGGGGCACTGCGCGGTGCTGCGCCTGCTGCTCAACGACCTGCGGCTGCGCGAGCGGCGCGACCTGCTCCAAGACATCTTCGAGACGGCCATTCCCAGCACCCAGCAGGACGTGATCGTGGTCTTTGTCAGCGCCACCGGGCTGCGCGGCGGTCGGCTGGTGGAAGAGTCGCACTCGGCGCGCATTCTGGGCACCACGCTGGCCGGGCAGACGCTCAGCGCCATCCAGCGCACCACGGCTGCGGGCATCTGTGCGGCGCTTGATCTGATGGTGCAGGGCCGCCTGCCGCAGGCGGGCTTTGTGGGGCAGGAGCAGGTGGCCTTGGCCGACTTTCTGGGCAACCGCTTCGGTCGCGTGTACGGAAGCGACGCCGCAACTCTGGCCCAACAGCCGGTGCCCGCCACCGCGGCGCTGGCCTGAGCGCGGGGCAGCCCCGAGAACCCGGGCGGGCCGGGGTTGCTGTGCCTGGGGTGGGCGGTGGGGGGCGCATCTCCCGGGGTGGCGCAGGGCTGCTTGCGCTGTGTCAAGGGTTTTGAGGGCCGATCGGCGATACTCGCGCCCTGTATTCCCCGTCACAGCGCGCCATGCGCAGGGTGGGGGCGCTGCCGCTCCAGCCCGCCCGGTCTTTCTGCTCCCATGCACCACACCATTTTCGACACGCCCGGCGTGAACACGCTGCTGCGCGCCTTTTCCCGCATCACCCTGCGCATCACCGGCTGGAAGGTCGAAGGCAGCCTGCCCGAAGGCGCGCAAAAAAGCGTGCTGATTGCCGCACCGCATACCAGCAACTGGGACCTGCCCTACACGCTGATGCTGGCGTTTTCACTGCGGCTGCGCGTGTACTGGATGGGCAAGCACAGCCTGTTCAATGCGCCGTTTGGCGGCATCATGCGCTGGCTCGGGGGCATTCCGGTCAACCGCAGCCAGGCCAACAACCTGGTGGCATCGTCGGCCCAGGCCATGCGCGACGCCCAGGGGCCGATGCAGCTCATCGTGCCGCCTGAAGGCACGCGTGGCAAAACGCGGCACTGGAAAACAGGTTTTTACTACATCGCCCAGCAGGCTGGCGTGCCCATCGTGCTGGCCTTTGTCGACTATGGTCGCAAGGTCGGTGGCCTGGGGCCGGTATTTGTGCCCACGGGCGATGTGGAGGCCGACATGGCCCGCATCAAGGCGTTTTACGCGCCCATCCAGGGCAAGAATCCGACACAGTTCGAGGCCTGAAGGCCCCCCTGCGGCGGGCCCGTGTCAGCCGCCAGGCTTGCGGTAGAGGGCCTCGATGGCTGGCGCGAAGTGTGCGAGCAGGTTCAGGCGCTTGAGCTTGAGCGTGGGCGTGAGCAGGGTGTTTTCGATGGTCCATGCCTCACGCGTGAGGTACACCGCCCGCGGCACCGCGTATCGCGCGAAGTGGGCGGTGCGCTTTTCGATGCGCGCCAGCACCGCCCGGTGCACGGCCGGGTGGTTCAGGCTCGCATCGTCGCCATCGGGCAGGCCCAGATCGGCGGCCAGGCGCTTCCATTCGTCGGGCGCCACCACGGCAATGCAGGCGATGAAGGGCTTGTGCTCGCCGATCACGAAGGTCTGCGCAAGCAACGGGTCGGCCTGCAGCGCCAGCTCCAGATCGCCTGGGGGTACTTTCTCGCCCGTCGAGGTGACGATGATTTCCTTGATGCGGCCTTTGATGCGGATGCGTCCGCCCGTCAGGTCGGCCTGGTCGCCGGTGGAGAGCCATCCGTCGGCCGACAGGATGCGGGCCGTGTCGTCGGGGCGTTTCCAGTAGCCCTTCATGACCACCGGGCCGCGGATCTGCAGTTCGTCCAGATCGCCTAGGCGCACTTCGATGCCTGGCAGCGGGCGGCCCACGGTGGCCGGGTGGTTGTCGTCCAGTGCGTTCACCGCCACCACGGGGGCGGTTTCGGTCATGCCGTAGCCCTGCACCAGCGGCAGGCCCAGGCCCAGAAAGCAGCGCGCGATGGTGGGTGAAAGTGCCGCGCCGCCGCTCACAGCCACGCGCACCCGACCGCCCAGTTGTGCCAGCAGGGGCCGGGCCACCAGCGCGCGCAGCAGCGGCCAGGGCAGGGCGCCCATCAAGCCCATGGGGGCCTGCGGCATGGGTGCAGGCAGGCCCTGCGCGGCGCAAAAGCGCCGCCAGCCCTTGTGCTGCGCGGCCTCAAACAGCTGCTGTTTCCAGCCTGCGCCGCCCAGACGCTCCTGCAGCTTGGCGTAAATACGTTCATAAATGCGGGGCACGGAGATCAGCACCGTGGGCCGCACGGTCTGCAGGTCTTCGGCCAGTTGCGCCACCGAACGCGCGTAGGCCACGCAGCTGCCCGCGGCGATCGGCAGGTAGTAACCCGCGGTGCGCTCAAAAGTGTGCGACAGCGGCAGGAACGACAGGAATACGTCGTCGGCCACAGGCTGCACGCGCCCCAGCACGGCGCGTACGTCGCTCACCACGTTGCGGTGTGTGAGCATCACGCCCTTGGGTTTGCCCGTCGTGCCCGAGGTGTAGACGATGGCCGCCAGGTCTTCGGCCTGGGGCTCTGCGGCCGGGGCGGTGTCTGGCGTGGCACCAGCCTGCAGCCAGTCGGCCAGCGCCCAGCGGTGCGGAACGGCTCCGTCTGCCGTTGGCACCGGCTCCTGTGTGACCACCACAGCCCGCAGCGCAGGCAGCGGAGTGCCCACAGCGCAGATGTGCTCCCACTGAGCGGCGTTGCCCACGATGAGCACGCTGGCCTCGCAGTCTTGCAGGATGTAGGCGATGCTGCCAGGGTTGTCGATGGCGTGCAGAGGCACGGGCACGCAGGCCTCTGCCAGCGTGGCCTGGTCGGCGCACAGCGCATCGAGTCCGTTGGGCAGCAGGATCGCCACGCGCGACTGGCGCGGCAGCCCGAGCGCCGCCAGGGCCCGGCGCCACTGTGTGCGGCGCGCATCGGCCTCGGCCCAGGTCAGGGTGCGCCATTGCCCGCCTGCAACATCCCAGGCGCGGTAGGCAGCCGCTTGCGGTGTGTGCGCAACGCGGTGCTGCCAGAGCTGGGGCAAGGTCTGAACGGAGTCGGGCAGGGAAGTGGGCTGTGCAGTCATCGGGGCCGAACGGGCAATCGAAGCGCCTGCGGATGCGGGCTGTAGCGGGGATGCGGCGGCCTGAAGGCCGGGTGAGCCCGGCATCATACGACAGCTGGTACTCATGCGTACCAGTGGACGAGCGCCATGCTCGGGCTCTGGTTGTCGCGCGCCGTGCACACGTTCAGTGCTTTGTATGTGCGCTGTGGGGAGCAAGGGCAAGCCCTCGTCCTGCGAGGCGTCATCGTCCCCTATGCTATGGGTACCTTTCGTTACGTGATTGCAGGACCGACCATGACGGCCACTTCCGACAATGTTGTCTTCGGCACCGAAGACGTGCTCATCAGCCTGTGCAATTCCGTCACCCGGGTGCTCACGGTGGCCACGCACACCCCCATCCACTATTCCGGCATGGTCCAGCGCATCAGCAAGACCTGCCTGAAGCCCGACATTGGCTGCTTCGTGCTGTTTGACGGCGGCTTTTCCGGGCTCGTGATCATCAATTTCACCGCCCAGGCGGCCATGGAGCTGTACGAGAACTACCTGCTCAACATGGGCATGTCGCGCGAAGACCTCGCCACGTCCTTCACGGCCGACGAGGTCAGCAACGTGATGGGCGAGCTCATGAACCAGGTGGTGGGTGACTTCACCGGCAAGGTGCGCCGCGAACTGCAGACCCATATCACGCAGAACCAGCCCAAGATGCTGGTGCTGAACAAGCAGGTCATGCTAAGCGTGGATGCCAACCTCGACCAGCCCGAGGCGCGGCGCGTGTCGTTCTACACCGGCTCGAACAACATCTTCTACCTGGAACTGGCCATTGACCGCACCCAGTTCATCAAGCTCTACGACTTTGAACCCCAGGAAGTGCCCGACCCCGACAAGCTGATTGCCGAGGCTGCGGAACCAGGTGCGGCCCCCGCGGCACCCGCTGCCGCCCCCGCGGGCGATTCGGACACGGACGCACTCCTCAAATCGCTGGGCATGTAGGCCTTGCGGCGATGCCAGGCCCTGCGTGGGCCTGCGCGGCGGTTTCGGTGTGTGGCCGGTGCGACGCCTGTTGTGTGCGGCCCAGCCGTGGGGCGTCAGTGCGCGGCCTCGAGGCCGTGCGCGAAGTGCGCGCGCATGGCGGCAATGGTGGCCGGTGCATCCGCTGCCAGCAGCGCCTGCATGATGGCCTCGTGCTCGCGCAGTGAGTCCTCAATGCGGCCCTGCTTGAGCAGGGAGTTGTGGCGGTTGAGCTTCATCACCTTGCGCAGGTCGGCCACCATCTGACTGCGCCAGCGGTTGTCGGCCATCTCCAGCAGCATCATGTGAAAGCGCTCGTTGACCGCGAAGAAGCGGTCGCGCTCCCCCACGGCCGTGCGCAGTTCTTCGTGCAGCGCAGCCAGTTGCTGGCGCTGCGCGGGCGTGGCGCGCTCGGCCACCACGCCGGCGGCGTCGCTCTCGAGCAGCGAGAGCAGGTGGTATACGTCGCGCAGGTCTTTTTCGCTCATCTCGGTCACGTAGGCGCCGCGGCGCACCTTCATCGTGACCAGGCCTTCGGCGGCCAGCACCTTCAGCGCCTCGCGCAGCGGCGTGCGGCTGATGCCGAATTCCTCGGCAATCTTGAGTTCGTCGATCCAGCTGCCGGGCTCCAGCTCGCGGCGGAAGATGCGCTGACGCAGTTGCTCGGCAACTTCCTCGTACAGGGCGCGGGGCGTGAGACGCAAGGCAGACATGACAGGGATTGTAAGCCGGCGGCAATATTTTGAATCAATAATTATGAATGATGTAAACTTGCTGCCACATCCTTGAATCACCGCGGGCCTTCTGCCGCAGGTGTTTCGGGGTCGCCATCCGACCGTGTCAGCCCAGCCCGGAGTACCGACAGCCATGAGCGCAGATTCCACGTCCCATCCCTCGTTCGCCCCCGCCAGCCTCGACGCCTGGGCCAAGGCCGCTGCCAAGTCGGCGCCCGGTGGCGATGTGAACGCGCTCAACTGGGTCACGCCCGACGGCATCACCGTCAAGCCGCTCTACACCGCTGAAGACACGCAGGGCCTGCCCTACACCAACACGCTGCCGGGGTTTGAGCCCTATGTGCGCGGCCCGCAGGCCACCATGTATGCGGTGCGCCCGTGGACGATCCGCCAGTACGCGGGTTTCTCCACTGCCGAAGAATCCAACGCCTTCTACCGCAAGGCGCTGGCTGCGGGCGGCCAGGGCGTGAGCGTGGCGTTTGACCTGGCCACCCACCGCGGCTACGACAGCGACCACCCCCGCGTGACCGGCGACGTGGGCAAGGCCGGGGTGGCGATCGACAGCGTGGAGGACATGAAAATCCTCTTCAGCGAGATCCCGCTCGACAAGGTGAGTGTGTCCATGACCATGAACGGCGCCGTGCTGCCGGTGCTGGCGGGCTACGTGGTGGCGGCGGAAGAGCAGGGCGTGTCGCAAGACAAGCTCAGCGGCACCATTCAGAACGACATCCTCAAGGAGTTCATGGTCCGCAACACCTACATCTACCCGCCCAAGCCGAGCATGCGGATCATCGGCGACATCATCGAGTACACGAGCAAGAACATGCCCAAGTTCAACTCGATCTCGATCAGCGGCTACCACATGCAGGAAGCCGGAGCCAACCAGGCACTGGAGCTGGCCTTCACCCTGGCCGACGGCAAGGAGTATGTGAAGACCGCCATCGCCAAGGGCATGGACGTGGACGACTTTGCCGGGCGCCTGTCGTTCTTCTGGGCCATCGGCATGAACTTCTATCTGGAAGTCGCCAAGATGCGCGCAGCCCGCCTCTTGTGGTGCCGCATCATGAAGGGCTTTGGCGCGAAGAACCCCAAGAGCCTGATGCTGCGCACGCACTGCCAGACCTCGGGCTGGTCGCTCACCGAACAAGACCCGTACAACAACGTGGTGCGCACCACCATCGAGGCCATGGCCGCCGTGTTTGGCGGCACGCAGAGCCTGCACACCAACAGCTTTGACGAAGCCATTGCGCTGCCCACCGAGTTTTCTGCCCGCATCGCGCGCAACACGCAGCTCATCATCCAGGAAGAAACGCACATCACCAACGTGATCGACCCCTGGGCTGGCAGCTACATGATGGAAAAGCTGACCCAGGACATGGCCGACGCCGCCTGGAAGATCATCGAAGAGGTCGAAGCCATGGGTGGCATGACCGCGGCGGTGGACAGCGGCTGGGCCAAGCTCAAGATCGAAGCCGCTGCTGCTGAAAAGCAGGCGCGCATCGACAGCGGCAAAGACGTCATCGTAGGCGTGAACAAGTACCGCCTCGCCAAGGAAGACCCGGTCGACATCCTGCAGATCGACAACATGAAGGTGCGCGACGGCCAGATTGCGCGCCTGCAACAGATCCGCGCCACGCGCGACAGCGCGGCTGTGCAGAAGGCGCTGGAGGCGCTCACGGCCGCGGCCGAGTCGGGCCAAGGCAATCTGCTCGACCTCTCCATCCAGGCCATCCGCCTGCGCGCCACGGTGGGCGAGGTCAGCGATGCACTGGAAAAGGTTTTTGGGCGCCACCGCGCCGACACGCAAAAGGTGACCGGTGTGTACGCTGCCGCTTACGACTCGGCCGAGGGCTGGGAAAAACTCAAGACCGAAATCAACGACTTTGCCGAAACCGAAGGCCGCCGCCCGCGCGTGATGATCGCCAAGCTGGGCCAGGACGGCCATGACCGCGGCGCCAAGGTGGTGGCCACGGCCTACGCCGACCTGGGCTTTGATGTGGACATGGGCCCGCTGTTCCAGACCCCCGAAGAGTGTGCGCGCCAGGCCATCGAGAACGACGTGCACGCCGTGGGCATCTCCACCCTGGCTGCAGGCCACAAGACGCTGGTGCCCGCGATCATCGACGAGCTTAAGAAGCAGGGCGCCGACGACATCATCGTGTTCGTAGGCGGCGTGATTCCGCAGCAGGACTACGAGTTTCTGTACGAAGCGGGCGTCAAGGGCATCTACGGCCCGGGCACACCGATTCCCGCCAGCGCCAAGGACGTGCTGGAACAGATTCGCAAGGCGGTGGCGTGACGCCAGACGCCATCCGCGAGGGGGTGGTCCAGGGCACGGGCGGCGTGCAACGCCGCGCCATGGCCAAAGCCATCACGCTGCTCGAATCCACCCGCGCAGACCACCGCGCGCAGGCCGACGGGCTGCTCACGGCGCTGCTGCCGCACACGGGCCAAGCCTTCCGCCTGGGCATCAGCGGCGTGCCCGGCGTGGGCAAAAGCACCTTCATTGAAGCGCTGGGCCTGTACCTGATCGGCCTGGGCCACCGTGTGGCGGTGCTCACCATCGACCCTTCGTCCACCGTCTCGGGCGGCTCCATCCTGGGCGACAAGACGCGCATGGAGCACCTGTCGGTGCACGAAAAAGCCTACATCCGCCCCAGCCCGAGCAGCGGCACGCTGGGCGGTGTGGCCGAGAAAACGCGCGAGGCCATGCTGGTCTGCGAAGCCGCGGGCTACGACGTGGTGATCGTCGAGACCGTGGGCGTGGGCCAGTCCGAGATTGCCGTGGCGGGCATGACCGACATGTTCGTGCTGATGCAGCTGCCCAACGCGGGCGACGACCTGCAGGCCATCAAGAAAGGCGTGATGGAGATTGCCGATTTGGTGGTCATCAACAAGGCCGATCTCGACAAGCACGCAGCCACGCGGGCCGAGGCGCAGATCACCTCCAGCCTGCGCCTGCTCAGCCAGCACGGCAACCCCGAACACGCGCACCACGACGACCGCCTGTGGCACCCGAAGGTGGTGCAGATCAGCGCGCTGCACGCGCAGGGCGTGGACGGCTTCTGGGCCGCGGTGTCGGAGTTTCGCCGCCTGCAGACAGCCAACGGCCGCCTGGCCAGCCGCCGCCAGCAGCAGGCGCTGGCCTGGATGTGGGAGCGCATCGACGCGGGGCTTAAGCAGGCGTTTCGCCAGCACCCGGCTGTGCGGGCCCTGTTGCCGCAGTTGCAGCAGGACGTGGCCGCCGGGCGCGTGGCCGCCTCGACTGCAGCACGCAATCTGCTTGCGGCCCAGCAAGATCAAGCACAAGCAGCTATTGAATCCATAGCAAACCAACCCGCGCCAGCGCCATCCCCGGCCGCCTGACCGCATCGCAGACCGCATTCAACCGAAGGACCGACCATGCAAGACATCCTCGACCAACTGGAGAAAAAGCGCGAACTCGCCCGCCTGGGCGGGGGCCTCAAGCGCATCGACGCCCAGCACAAGAAGGGCAAGCTCACGGCGCGCGAGCGCATTGAGCTGCTGCTGGACGACGGCACCTTCGAAGAGTGGGACATGTTCGTCGAGCACCGCTGCACCGACTTCGGCATGCAGGACAACAAAATCCCGGGCGATGGCGTGGTCACGGGCTACGGCATGATCAACGGCCGCCTGGTGTTCGTCTTCAGCCAGGACTTCACCGTGTTCGGCGGGGCGCTGTCGGAGACCCACGCCGAAAAGATCTGCAAGATCATGGACCAGGCCATGAAGGTGGGCGCACCAGTCATCGGCCTCAACGACTCGGGCGGCGCGCGTATTCAAGAAGGCGTGGCGTCCCTGGGCGGCTATGCCGACGTGTTCCAGAAGAACGTGCTGGCCTCGGGCGTGGTGCCGCAGATCAGCATGATCATGGGCCCCTGCGCCGGTGGCGCGGTGTACAGCCCGGCCATGACAGACTTCATTTTCATGGTCAAGGACAGCAGCTACATGTTCGTGACCGGCCCTGAAGTGGTGAAGACCGTGACGCACGAAGAAGTCACGGCCGAAGAGCTGGGCGGGGCCATCACCCACACCACCAAGAGCGGCGTGGCCGACATGGCGTTCGAGAACGATGTCGAAGCCATCATGATGCTGCGGCGCCTGTACAACTACCTGCCGCTCAACAACCGCGAGAAAGCCCCGGTGCGCAAGAGCAACGACCCGGCCGACCGCATGGACCTGAGCCTGGACACGCTGGTGCCCGAGAACCCGAACAAGCCGTACGACATGAAGGAGCTGATCCTCAAGACGGTGGACGACGGCGACTTCTTCGAGCTGCAGCCCGAATACGCCAAGAACATCCTCATTGGCTTTGCCCGCATGGAAGGCAACGTCGTCGGCATCGTGGCCAACCAGCCGCTGGTGCTGGCTGGGTGCCTAGACATCAAGTCCAGCATCAAGGCCGCGCGCTTTGTGCGCTTTTGCGATGCGTTCAACATTCCCGTGGTCACGTTTGTGGACGTGCCCGGATTCATGCCCGGCACCAGCCAAGAGTACGGCGGCATCATCAAGCACGGGGCGAAGCTGCTGTACGCGTATGCCGAGTGCACCGTGCCTAAGATCACCGTCATCACCCGCAAGGCCTACGGCGGTGCGTACGACGTGATGGCCAGCAAGCACCTGCGCGGCGACGTGAACCTGGCCTGGCCCAACGCCGAGATTGCGGTGATGGGCGCCAAGGGCGCGGTGGAAATCATCTTCCGCGAAGACAAGAACGACCCCGCCAAGCTCGCGGCCCGCGAGGCGGAATACAAGCAGCGCTTTGCCAACCCGTTTGTGGCGGGTGCACGCGGCTTCATCGACGACGTGATCCTGCCGCACGAGACACGCAAGCGCATCTGCCGTTCGCTGGTGATGCTGCAGAACAAGAAGATCGAGAACCCTTGGCGCAAGCACGGGAACATTCCCCTTTGAGCGGACGCGGAGAACAACAGCATGTTTACGAAAATTCTGATTGCCAACCGCGGTGAGATCGCCTGCCGCGTCATCGCTACTGCCCGCAAGATGGGCATCAAGACCGTGGCGGTTTATTCCGACGCCGACAAGGAAGCGCGTCACGTCAAGCTGGCCGACGAGGCCGTGCATATTGGCGCGGCACCTTCGCGCGAGTCGTACCTGCAGGCCGACAAGATCATTGCCGCCGCCAAGCAGACGGGCGCACAGGCCATCCACCCGGGCTACGGCTTCCTTTCTGAAAACGAAGCCTTTGCCCAGCGCTGCGAAGACGAGGGCATTGCCTTCATCGGCCCCAAGGCGCATTCGATTGCGGCCATGGGCGACAAGATCGCATCGAAGAAGCTGGCCAACGAGGCCAAGGTCAACACCATTCCGGGCTACAACGACGCGATTGCGGGCCCCGAGCAGGCGGTGGAAATCGCCAAGGGCATCGGCTACCCCGTGATGATCAAGGCCAGCGCGGGCGGCGGCGGCAAGGGCCTGCGCGTGGCCTACAACGACAAGGAAGCGTTCGAGGGCTTTGCGAGCTGCCAGAACGAAGCACGCAACAGCTTCGGCGACGACCGCATCTTCATCGAGAAGTTTGTGCAGGAGCCGCGCCACATCGAGATCCAGATCCTGGGTGACAGCCACGGCAATGTGATCTACCTGAACGAGCGCGAATGCTCCATCCAGCGCCGTCACCAGAAGGTGATTGAAGAGGCACCATCGCCCTTCATCAGCGACGCCACCCGCAAGGCCATGGGCGAGCAGGCTGTGGCGCTGGCCAAGGCGGTGAAGTACCAATCGGCCGGTACGGTGGAGTTCGTGGTCGGCAAGGACCAGGACTTCTACTTTCTGGAGATGAACACCCGCCTGCAGGTGGAGCACCCGGTGACGGAGTGCATCACCGGCCTGGACCTGGTGGAGCTGATGATCCGCGTGGCCGCGGGCGAGAAGCTGCCCCTCACGCAAGCCGACGTGAAGCGCGACGGCTGGGCGATCGAGTGCCGCATCAACGCGGAAGACCCGTTCCGCAACTTCCTGCCGTCCACGGGCCGCCTGGTGCGTTTTCAGGCGCCCGAGCAGACCATGTTCCAGTCCGATACCAGCAAGAAGCTGGGCGTGCGTGTGGACACGGGCGTGTACGAGGGTGGCGAGATCCCGATGTACTACGACTCGATGATCGCCAAGCTTATCGTGCACGGCACCGACCGCAACGACGCGATTGCCAAGATGCGCGAGGCCCTCAACGGCTTCGTGATCCGCGGCATCAGCAGCAACATCCCGTTCCAGGCCGCGCTGCTCGCGCACCCGAAGTTCGTGTCGGGCCAGTTCAACACCGGCTTCATTGCCGAGCACTACGGCAAGGGCTTCCATGCGGAAGACGTGCCGCACGACGACCCGCTGTTCCTGGTGGCGCTGGCGGCCTACATGCACCGCCGCTACCGTGCGCGGGCCTCTGGCATCAGCGGCCAGCTGGCCGGGCACGAGGTCAAGGTGGGCGAGCAGTTTGTGGTGGTGTCGCTGGGCGCCGAGGGCCAGAACGCGCACCACGCCGTGTCGGTGACGGACTTTGAAGGCCAGTCGGGCTCTTCGGCCATCACCGTGGGAGACGCCACCTACCAGATCGCCAGCAGCGCCAGCCTGGGCCAGATCCGCGTGCAGGGCACCTGCAACGGCCGCCCGTTCACGGCCCAGGTGGAGCGCGGCGCGGGCAAGAACCCGCTGGCGCTGCGCATTGCGCACAACGGCACGCAGCTCGACGCCATGGTGCTGTCGCCGCTGGGCGCGCGCCTGCACCAGCTCATGCCCTTCAAGGCGCCGCCGGATCTGTCGAAGTTCCTGCTCTCGCCCATGCCGGGCCTGCTGGTCGATGTGGCCGTGCAGCCGGGCCAGAAGGTCCAGGCGGGCGAAAAACTGGCCGTGATCGAGGCCATGAAGATGGAGAACATCCTGTTCGCCGCGCAAGACGGCGTGGTGGGCAAGATCGTCGCCACCAAGGGCGAATCGCTGGCCGTGGACCAGGTGATCCTCGAATTCCAGTAAGCCGATCGCTGGCAACGGCTGTCGCGTCACAGATGCATTGCATGCCCAATCGGCTGCTCGTGCTTATGATTCAAGCACGAGCAGCTATCAAAAGCATAGCATCGAAGTCTGCGGCCGCTGGCCTTCCTCTCCCTCAGCCTTTTCACATCGATTGCAGCCATGACCCTTCCCACCCCGTCGGCCCGGCCGTTTCGCGTGCTCGGCATCCAGCAGGTCGCCATCGGCGGCACCGACAAGCAGCGCATGAAAACCCTGTGGGTGGACATGCTGGGCCTTGAGCAGACCGGCACCTTCCAGAGCGAGCGCGAGAACGTGGACGAAGACATTCTTGCGATGGGGCAGGGCCCGTACAAGGTCGAGGTGGACATCATGCAGCCGCTCGACATCGAGAAAAAACCGGCTGTGCACACCACGCCGCTCAACCACATCGGCCTGTGGATCGACGATCTGCCCAAGGCCGTCGAATGGCTGACCGCCCAAGGCGTGCGCTTTGCGCCGGGGGGCATCCGCAAGGGCGCGGCGGGCTACGACATCACCTTTTTGCACCCCAAAAGCAACGACGAGTTTCCGATTGCGGGCGAGGGTGTGCTGATCGAGCTGGTGCAGGCCCCGCCCGAGGTGATCGCCGCGCTGGGCTGAACGCCCGCGCGTCAGGCTTGGTCTGGCGGCAGCATGGTGCCGGGTGCTGCGCTGGCGGGCGTCGGCATTGCGGGCGCGGTGGCGGTCGGTGCGGGCGCCGCGTAGCGCCCCATGCGGTGGGCCAGTTCTACGGCCGACTGCACGCCCAGCTTGTCGAAGATGTTCGCGCGGTGGAATTCCACCGTGCGCTGCGTGATGCCCAGGTGGTCGGCAATGTTCTTGTTGTAGTGGCCCTGCAGCAGCTCGTCCAGCACCTCGCGCTCGCGTGCGCTCAACTGGGCCAGGGCGCGCTGGAACGCCAGGCGCTCGCCTTCGGCCGCATGCCGCGCCAGGGCCTCGGCACGCGCAGCGTCCACGCGGTCCACCAGCTGGTTGTCCTGGAAGGGCTTTTCCAGAAAATCCCAGGCCCCGTTCTTGACGGCGGCCACGGCCATGCCTACGTCGCCATGCCCGGTGAGAAACAGCACCGGCCAGGGCCAGCCGCGCTCGCGCAGCCGCTCGAACACCGCCAGGCCCGACAGCGGCTCCATGCGGATGTCGAGCAGCACCACGCAGGGCTCCCAGGGGCCGGGCGTGTTGCCCACGTGCTGCCAGAAGCTGGCACCGTCGGCCCAGGTGCGCACCGGCAGCCCGCGCGAATCCAGCAGCCAGGCCAGGCCGTCGCGGAAGTCGGCATCGTCGTCCACGACGTGCACCAGCGGGTTCAGGGCGTGTTGGGCAACCACAGCGTGAATTGTGCCCCGTGCAACTGCGCGCTGCGCTCGACGGTGATGCGCCCGCCGTGCGCTTCGGCCACCGAGCGGCAGATGGACAGGCCCATGCCCATGCCGCCAGGTTTGTGGCTGGTGAAGGCGTCGAAGATGGCTGTGCGTTGGTCGTCGGGCACGCCCGGGCCGTTGTCTTCCACGCACAGGCCGACTTCGGCGGCGCCCTCGGTGGCTGGCAGCACGCGCAGCAGCACCTGGGCATCCGCGGGCTGCGCGTGCAGCGCCCATTCGGCCGCGTTGGCCAGCAGGTTGCGCAGCGCGTGCTCCAGCAGCAGCCCGTCGGCGGGCACGGTGCAGGGGCCAGGCGGCACATCGAGCGCCAGCCGCACCCCCGGTGGCAGCGCCATCTGCTGCGCCAGTGCGCACAGGTCCAGTGGCTCGCGGGTGGCGTGCTGGCGGCGCGCAAGCTGGTTGGCGCGCTGGATCACGCGGCCTGCCTTGTCGGCCATGCGGGCCATGCGCTCGACCACGCTGGCCAGCTCGTCGGGGTTGATGCGCTGGGCTTGTACCCGGTTGAGCAGGCCGTGCGCAAAGCTGCTCAGCGCGCCCAGCGGCTGGTTGAGTTCGTGCGCGAGCGTGGACGCCACCTCGCCCACGGCGATCAGCCGGCCCGAGGCGTCGAGCTTGCGCTGCTGCTCGGCCGCCAGCCGTTCGGCCGCGCGGCGCTCGGTGATGTCGAGAAACGCGCCCACCCAGCCCAGCGTGCGGCCGTCGGGCTGGGTCAGCGGTGCCACCTGCACCAGCATTTCCACGGGTTCCGCACCTGGGCGGGGCAGGGCGGTCTCCAGCGATTCGCCCGGTGCCGCGGCCAGGCCGCAGCAGGTCGGAAACGGCTGCGCAGCGTCGCGCAGGGGCAGGGGCCAGAACGGCGGGCGCTCGGCATCGCGTCCATCCGCCATGCCCAGCGTGTGGCGGAAGGCCGCGTTGACCGAACGCAGCGTGCCCTGCGCGTCCCAGGCCACCAGGCCCACGGGGGCGGCGCGCTCCAGCGCAGCGCGCAGCGTGCGCTGGGCCTGCAACTGCGCCTCCACCCGGCGGCGGCGGGCCGCGTCGCGCAGCAGCAGGGCCAGCAGGGCCAGCATGCCCAGCAAGGCCAACATCGCCACGCCGAAGAACACCCGGGGTGCAAGCGGCGTGCGCTCGGCCAGTGGCTCCACGGCCAGGCGCAAGGCTGCGCCGGGCAATTGCACCGGCGCCTCGTAGGCGCTGCCGCCTGCGGGCGGCCAGGCCAGAGGGTCCCACAGCACACGCAGGTGGTGCTCCTGCGCAAACCAGGCGGGCACAGCCGCGTCGAGCAGCGCATCGAGGCCCAATTCGGCCAGTAAGCAGCCATCGCCCCGGCCGGGCAGCGGCAAGGCCAGCCACAGCGTGGCCGGGCGGCCCTCGGCGGCGGGCAAAGGGCCTGCGTAGGCGCTGCGCTGCAGGCCGTACACGGTGTCGAGCAAGGTGCGCAGTTCGGCCGGGTGCGGCAGGGCTTCGGCCCCGTCGGCCGCCGGTGGCGCGCCCAAGCAGCGCAGCGGCAGCCGCGCGCGCACCACGCCCGTGGTGCGCCACAGCGTGCCCGCGCGGGGCAAGGCGGTGTTAGCACCCGCGGGGGCCGCAGCGGCCAGCAGCAGGTCGGATTCGAGCCGCCGCAACTGAAAGCGCAGCGTCTGGTCGAGCCACTCGGCGTCGGCATTCTGGCGGCGCTGGCGGTCTTGGGCTTCTTCGCGCTGCAGGTAGGCCACGAGCAGCGCCACCGACAGCACCACCAGCGCGAGCATGGCCAGCAGCGCCCACAGCGTGCGGCGCGGCACGGCGGCCACACTGTCGGGGGGCGGGCCGTCCCACGCCAGGGCGGGTTCGGCAGGCGGTGTCGGGGGTAGCATCGGCTCCATGCAGAAAGTTCAAACGTCCACACCGGCGATCCGGCGCCGCCGCTGGCTCACAGCGGCGGCCACAGGCCTGGCCGGGTGGGCGGTTGCGGGGCCGGTGGCCAGCGGGGCTGTGCGCCGCCTGCGGCTGTCGCACGTGGTCACCGAGGATACGCCCAAGGGCACCATGGCGCGCGCGCTGCAGCGCCATCTGCAGGCGCAGTCGGGCGGGCGCATGGCGCTGGAGGTCTATCCCGATTCACAGCTGTACGGCGACGAAGACGAGCTGGAAGCGCTGCGCCTGGGCGCGGTGGACCTGCTCGCGCCTTCGCTCTCGAAGTTTGCGGCGGGCGGGTTTCCGGCCTTTGAACTGTTCGACCTGCCGCTGCTGTTTGACAACCTGCCGCAGGTGCGGCGCATCACCCAAGGCCCTATCGGCGCACGGCTGCTGGGCGCGCTGGCCCAGCGCGACATGGTGGGCCTGGGCTACCTGGACAACGGCTTCAAGCACCTGAGCGGGCCGCGCGTGCTGCGCCAGCCAGCCGACCTGGCCGGGTTGCGCCTGCGCATCCAGCCCTCGGCCGTGCTGTCGGCGCAGATGCGGGCCTGGGGCGCCGAACCGGTGGCCCTGCCGTTTGCTGAGACACGGCGCGCGTTGGAGCGGGCGGTGGTGGACGGCGCAGAGAACACGCTGAGCAACTTTGACACGCAAGGGCTGGCGGCCGTGCAGGGGCACCTGACGCAGACATCGCACGGTTACCTGGGCTACGCGCTGGTGGCGGGCCAGCGCATGTGGGCGCGCCTGGCCCCGCACGAGCAGACCTGGCTGCGCGAGGCCGCTGCCGCCGCACTGGCCGAAGGCAATGCGCGCGCCGCCGCGCTGGAACAGGTCGCGTTGGCCCACCTGCGGCAGGTGCCGGGCTTGCACATTCACAACGCGACCGCCACCGACCGCGCCGCCCTGCGCGCAGCGGCCGAACCCGCGTACGCGGCCTTTGGCCGCCGCGCCGGGGGCGCGGCGCTGGCCGAGGTGCAGCGCACCCTGCGCGGTTGACGGCAGCGGCGGCGCTGCAGGCCGCCTGGCCCCGGCTGTGCTGGGTGATACGGGTTTTCCCTACTGTTGGACGCCACAGTTGGCGCACCGGGGGGTGCCGCGTATCGTTCGCCGCCAGCCCCACCCTGGGGCACTCAAGGCCGCACATGCCCCCTGGTGGTGCATCGGCCCGCCGATGAACCCACCACCGAGGTCCCGAGACATGACCCCTTCCGCCGGGCGCAAGCCCTTGTACCGATCGCTGTACGTCCAGGTGCTGGCTGCCGTTGTGGCCGGCGTGCTGCTGGGCCACTTCTACCCGCAGCTGGGCGCCGAGATGAAGCCCCTGGGCGATGCGTTCATCAAGCTCATCAAGATGATCATCGCGCCCATCATCTTCTGCACCGTGGTGGTGGGCATTGCCGGCATGGAAGACATGAAGAAGGTCGGCAAGACCGGGGGCCTGGCGCTGCTGTACTTCGAGATCGTCTCTACGCTGGCGCTCATCATCGGTCTCGTGGTCGTCAATGTGCTGCAGCCGGGCGCCGGGATGCATGTGGACCCGAGCACGCTCGACACCAAGAGCATCAGCGCCTACACCGCACCGGGCAAGATGCAGGGCACGGTGGACTTCCTGTTGAACGTGATCCCGACCTCGGTGGTCGATGCGTTTGCCAAGGGCGAGATCCTGCAGGTGCTGCTGTTCTCGGTGCTGTTCGGCTTTGCGCTGCACAAGTTCGGCGGCCGCGGCACGCTGGTGTTCGACTTTATCGAGCGCAGCTCGCACGTGCTGTTTGACATCGTGGGCATCATCATGAAGGTCGCCCCCATCGGTGCGTTTGGGGCCATGGCCTTCACCATCGGCAAGTACGGCGTGGGCTCGCTGTTCCAGCTCGGCAAGCTGATGGGTGCGTTTTATCTCACGTGTCTGTTCTTCGTGTTTGTGGTGCTGGGCCTGATCGCTCGGCTGCACGGCTTCAGCATTGTGAAGTTCGTCCGCTACATCAAGGAAGAACTGCTCATCGTGCTGGGCACCTCGTCGTCGGAATCGGTGCTGCCCCGCATGATGGAAAAGCTCGAAAACCTGGGCGCGCGCAAGTCGGTGGTGGGCCTGGTGATCCCCACGGGATATTCCTTCAACCTCGACGGTACCTCGATCTACCTGACCATGGCCGCGGTGTTCATCGCACAGGCCACCGACACGCCCATGACGCTCACGCAGCAGCTCACGCTGCTGGCCGTGCTGCTGCTTACCTCCAAGGGCGCGGCGGGCATCACCGGCAGCGGCTTCATCGTGCTGGCGGCCACGCTGTCGGCCGTGGGCGGCGTGCCCGTGGCCGGGCTGGCGCTGATCCTTGGCATCGACCGCTTCATGTCGGAAGCCCGCGCCTTGACCAACCTGGTGGGCAACGGCGTGGCCACACTGGTGGTGGCCAAGTGGACGGGCGATCTCGACATGCAGCGCCTGCACGACGGGCTGGACCACCCCACGGGCGTGGAGGCCGACGAGCCCGAAGTGCTGCTCGACCAGCAAACCGCGCAGATGCCTACGCGCCAGACTGCCTGACGCGCCCGGGGCTGTGGCAGCATCGGGGCATGCCCGCACCCGATGCCGCCGCCCCCGCGCAAGTCCCCATCCACGGCGCCCCAGAGGCGCCGTTCCGCTTTGGCGTGGACGCCCCCGCGTTTGCCGCCCTGTGGCACACCAGTGGCGCTCAGGGCGACCCCACCCCGACCTGGCAGGCACTGCACACCGCCTGGTGTGAGCCGCAGCGCCACTACCACACGCTTGAACATCTGGGCGAATGTCTGCAGCACCTGCGCTTGCTACAAGCCCATGCGCACGACCTGCCGGTGCTGGCGATGGCGCTGTGGTTCCACGATGCGGTGTACGACCCGCGCGCCCACGACAACGAGGCCCGGAGCGCCGCCTGGGCGGCCGAAGCGCTGGCGGCTGCCCAGATGGCGCCCGCGCGCGTGGCCGCCGTGGCGCAACTGGTGCTGGCCACCTGCCACGGGCACGGCGTGCCCAACACCTCGGCCTGCGGCGCACACGACGCAGCGCTGCTCACCGACATCGACCTGGCCATTCTGGCGGCCGAGCCTGCGCGGTTTGATCGCTACGAAGCCCAGGTGCGCGCCGAATACGCTTGGGTGCCCGACGACGCCTTTGCCGCCGGCCGCAGCCGCCTGCTGCGCACGCTGCTGGCCCAGCCGCGGCTGTATTCAGAGGCCGTGGCGCCGCTGGGCTGGGAAGAGCGGGCGCGGGCCAACCTGGCACGCTCGCTGGCGCGCTTGGACGTCCGCTGATGCGCCGCCTGGGCCTCCCCCAACCGGCCTGGATGCAGCCCCCTGCGGCGGCCCCTGACACCCTTGAGCGCAGCACGCTGGCCTTGGCCCTGGCCCTGTGGCTGAGCAGCCTGGTGCTGCCCGCGGCCACGGGCCCGGACGGGCAGAGCCTGAACGGCGCGCAGGTGTTCGCATTCGGCCTGGGGGCGCTGCTGTATATCTGGCCGGCCGCCTGGCTGTGGCCGCTGGAACTGGCTGCGGTGGCCAGCAACGCGCTGCTGTGGGCGCATGCGCTGCGCCGATGGCGCGGTCGCGGCGGGCCCGCCGGGCACCGCATGGCATCGGCCCTGCTGTGGTGCGCTGTGGCTGCGCTCAACGCCCATTGGGGCTGGCGCTCTCATGCGCTCCTGTCGCCTGCCGGTGCAGGCTTTGTGGCCTGGACCGCCGCATTTGCGCTGGTGGCGGCCAGCGCGGTGCTGCGCCAGGCCCGGGTGCTGGGCGCGGTGGCCTTGCGTGCGGCGCTGCTGCTGGCCGTGGCAGCCCTGGTGGGGGTGGCCGGAGTGGGCTTGCTGCTCTGGCGGGCGCTGTAAAGCGCCATCGGGCCGCGCAGCCTGGGCGCATTTGGCTGCGTTTGGCCGTGGTTGCTGGCGGGTTCGGCGCATTTTGCTGCAGAGCGGCGCAAGTGCCGGCAACGGCGCGCAACGCGCTCGCTTCAGGCTGCGTCTTGGCGCCATTTGCCAGCGGTTGAGGGCAGCGAAAACACTGGCACTTTTTGTGACGTGATCGTGCGCAAAAGCGACCTTGGGCGCGCCTGCACGGCCCACAATGCGCGGCCAGATCAGCCCGCGATCTGCCGGGCTGTGTGCCCACCGCAACAGGAGAGCCGATGTCCCCGCACAACGTTGATGCCCCCGCCACCGCCCCCACGGCTGCACCCCAGCCGCTGCGCTGGCATGCCCCACGCCCGAGCGCCGGGGCCAGCGCCGCCACAACGCCCGAGCGCTGGAGCGTGCCGGCCGTGCAGGCGCTGCTGGACCGCCCGCTGCTCGACCTGGTGTACGAGGCGCAAACCGTGCACCGCGCGCACTGGCCCGCCGGCGACGTGGAGCTGGCCACGCTGCTGTCGGTCAAGACCGGCGGCTGTCCTGAAAACTGCGGCTACTGCCCGCAGGCGGCCGAGTTCGACACCGGCGTGCAGGCGCAAAAGCTGATGGGCGTGGACGAGGTGACCGCCGCCGCCCGCGCCGCGCGCGACGCCGGGGCCACGCGCTTTTGCATGGGCGCTGCCTGGCGCGCGCCCAAAGACCGCGACATCGAGAAGATGGCCGAGTTGATTGGCGCGGTAAAGGGCCTGGGCATGGAAACCTGCGCCACGCTGGGCATGCTGGAGGCGCACCAGGCCCAGGCGCTGAAGGCCGCGGGCCTGGACTACTACAACCACAACCTTGACACCGCGCCCGAGTACTACGCCGACGTGGTGAGCACGCGCCAGTACCAGGACCGGCTCGACACCCTGGCCCATGTGCGTGCCGCAGGCCTGCGGGTGTGCTGTGGCGGCATCGTGGGCATGGGCGAGGCGCCGGTGCACCGTGCGGGGCTGATCGCGCAGCTGGCCAACCTCGACCCATACCCCGAATCGGTGCCCATCAACAGCCTGGTGCGCGTGCCTGGCACGCCGCTGGCGGACAGCGAACCCATCGACCCGTTTGACTTCGTGCGCATGATCGCCGTGGCCCGCATCACCATGCCCAAGGCCCGTGTGCGCCTGTCGGCCGGGCGGCAGCAATTGGGCGAGGCCGTGCAGGCCCTGTGCTTCATGGCCGGGGCCAACTCCATCTTTTATGGCGACAAGCTGCTGGTGACCGGCAACCCCGACGTGCAGGCCGACGAAGCGCTGCTGGCCCGCCTAGGCCTACGGGCCACGCAGGCACCAGCGGGGGCCGTGCACCGCGCGGCGGGCTAGGGAAGCTCTGCATCACCCGCGCAGACCGCAGGGCGTTATGCCGGGCTTTCCTGGAGCCCGCTCACACGCCGTAGGCACATGCACTGCCACTTTATTTGCTATCAATTCAGTAGCTGCTTGTGCTCTACTTTGTTGGCGTAGAGGCCGAAATGGCTTGAAATGCCTGGAGCGCCTGGAGCTGCGGCCGCCGGGCTCAGCGCGCTCTGGCAAAGCCTCAGCCCTTGGCCCTCAGGCCTTGTCGGCAGGCGGGTTCAGGGGGCAGGTGCGGATGCCCAGCAGCGTGTACGCGGGGCAAAAGCGGAACAGGCCGGTGGCCAGTGGCACCACGCCCAGCCAGCCCCACCAGCCCACGGTGCCGGTGGCGGCCAGGGCGATCAGCACCAGTCCGGCCAGGATGCGAGCCACGCGGTCTGCGGTGCCAACGTTGGGATTCATGGGGAGGTCCTCCAGGGTTGCAGCGGCCCCGGGCTGGAGCCGCACATGCGGGGTGGGCCTGCGCGGCCTTATTCAAACGAGGGGGCGGCGGGCGTGACTACGGGCTTGCCCGCGGCCACCCAGGCGTCGTAGCCGCCGGCAATCGATGTGACGTGCAGGTAGCCCATGTCCTGCAAAGCGCAGGCGGCCAGCGCGGCGCGCCCGCTGGTTTTGCAGTACAGGACCACGCGGCGGTCGCGCGGCGTGAGTTCGGGCGTGCTGCTGAAGCGGAATTCGAGCATGCCGCGCGAAATGTGCAGCGCGCCCGGCAGATGGCCGGCCTGGTACTCGTCGGCTTCGCGCACATCCACCAGCACATCGGCGTCGCGGATGGCCTGCTCGGCCTGGTCGATCGGGCATTCGTGTACGCGGCCCTTGGCGGCGGCAACGAGGTCGTGGGCGGTTTTCATGGGCAGGGTCTCCGGCAGGCAAGGGGGAGGGGCAAACGGGTGGCAGCGCCTTACTTGAGCACGGCACCTTCGGCGTCGAGCACGCGGGTGGTGATGGCAATGCCCTGGCCCACGCTCTGTGTGACGGTGCAGAACGCCTCGAACTGGTCAAGCACGCGGTCCAGGTGCGCCAGCGACGCGGCCGGCACGCCCAGGTGCAAGGTGGCCTCGATGGCCAGCACGCGCAGCCGTCCTTCGGGGTTGCGGCCGATCTGGGCCTGCACGGTGCAGCGCAGCGGGTCGGGGTTTTGCTTGAACTTGCGCAGCGCAAACAGCAGCGAGTCGCTCAGGCAGTTGCCCACGGCGGCGCACAGCAGTTGCACGGGCGAAGGCCCGGTGCCCGCGCCCAGCGGCGCAGGTTCGTCGGTGCGCAGCGGCGGCACGGTGCCGCCAAACCGCACGTCGAAGGCGTAGTCCTGCTGCTGGCGCAGCTCGATGGTGACCAGGGATTCGCTCATGAAGACTCCGTTGATGGATAGACAGGCCGTGCTTCAGCCGCGCGCGATGGGGCGCCCCAGCTGCATCGCCACGCTGCCCACGCCGCCGCCGTTGACCACGTTTTCGTAGCCCTGCTGGCGCAGCAGTTGCACCCCCAGGCCCGAGCGCGCGCCCGACAGGCAGCACAGCACCAGCGGCGCCTGCTTGTGGGGCAGCCACTGCGCCGCGTCCTGGGCCAGGCGGTCGAGCGGCAGGTTGATGGCGCCGTCGATGTGGCCGGCGGCGAACTCGCCGGGCGAGCGAACGTCCACAACGGTGAGGTGGGCATGGTCTGGCAATGATGCGGTGGGGGACATGGAAGCTCCTTGATCGAAGTCAACGTGCGGGCCCTGCACTGCGCAGGGCGGCGGCGGGGGCTGTGGCCGCGCGCAGGGCGGCGTCGTCCAGCGCATCGCCCAGGGCCAGCACCTTCAGGCGCAGCAGGGCGGCGCGGGCCTGCCACTGCTGCAGCGCCAGTTGGGCGGCGGCCTCGTCGTTTTGGGCCAGCAGCACATCCAGCGTGGTGCGGTCACCCACCTGGCGGCCCAGTTCAGTGGCCTCGCGGCGCAAACGGCTGGCGTCGGCAGCGGCCTGCAGTGCGGCGCTGCGTACGGCTGCGGCGTCCAGTTGTTGCCAGCCCTGGCGGGCCTGCAGCAGCACCTGCTGGCGCTGGCGCTGGTATTCGGCCTCGGCCTGCGCGACCAGGGCCAGCCGCTCGCGCTCCTGCGCCGGGCGCAGGCCGCCGGTGCCAAGCGGCACCGTGAGCTGCAGGCCCAGCATTTGCTGGCTGGCCGATGCGCTGGCCGCGCCATAGCGGCCGCTGCCGCTCAGGTGCTCGCGGCTGGCCTGGGCCACCAGGTCGAGTGCCACACCGCTGCCGCGGCCCACCTCGGCCGCCTGGGCGCGCGCCAGGGCCACGGCCTGCTGTTGCTGGCGCAGGCCCGGGTGGCGGGTTTCGACCTGTTCGAGCCACTGCGCCAGCGGGGGCAGGGCGGGCAGGTGTTCCACGGGCACGGGGCCATCCAGCGGCTCAGACCCATCGGTGCCCGTCGAGGCGGCCAGTGCTTGGCGCGCCTGCCGATGCTGGAGTTCGGCGTCCAGCACCTGGGCAGCCAGCGCGCGGGCCCGGGCCTGGGCTTCGCGCACATCGGTCACGGGGGTGTCGCCCAGGCGGAAGCGGTCTTGCGCTTCTTGCAGCGCGCGCTCGGTGGCCTGTTGCTGGCGCTGGAGCACGGCCAGCGCCTGCCCGGCCTGCACCGTGTCTAGGTAGCGCTGGGCCACCAGCAGATCCAGCCCCTGGCGGGTGCTGGCGGCCTGCAGGTCGGCCAGCGTGGCCGCCGTGTCCAGCTGGCGCTCCTGGGCGCTGCGCTGGGGGCTGTACAAGGGCCAGCGGGCTGTCAGGGCCCAGCGGGCGCCGGTGCCGGGGTCTGACTGGGTGGAAAAGGCCACGCCGCCTGGGGCCGCCATGCCAGGGGCCGAAAAGGCCGCGCCGCGCACGTCGCTGCTGGCACCCATGGCGCCCGCGCTGACCTGCGCCTGCACCTGGGGCCGCCACAGCGCGCGGGCCTGGTCGCTGCGGGCTGCACCGGCAGCGGCAGTGGCCTGGGCCACGGCTGCGGCTGGGTCGTGCTGGCGCGCGGCCGCAGCCAGATCCCACAGCCCGGCAGCACCAGCCGGTGCCAGGGCCAGTGCCAGGGCTGCGCCCAGCAACGGACGGCGCCAGCGCGGCAAGAGCAAGCGGTTCATGGCCGGACTCCGATCAGCAGCCCGGGCGCACGCCCAGCTTGCGCAGGAGGGACTCCATCAGGCACCAGCGGGTGAGGGCGCTTTGCAGCAGGTTGGCGCCCACAAAAGCCGTGAACGCAAGCCACCACGAACTGACGAATATCGGGCTGCCGGGGATGCCCAGGGCCAACGACAGCAGAATGAACGTGCCGGCAACGAGGCGAACAATTTGCCAAGAGGTCATGAGGAAGCTCCTTCAGGGGTGGGGGAAGCGGTGGGCGCTGCAGGGCCACGCGGGCGGTAGGCCGCGTAATACAGCGTGGGGATGACCACGAGCGTGAGCAGCGTGGAGACGGCGATGCCGAAGATCAGCGCAATGGCCAGGCCATTGAAGATCGGGTCGTCGAGGATGAAGAACGCGCCGATCATGGCCGCCAGGCCCGTTAGCACGATGGGCTGGGCGCGTGTGACAGCCGCCTCTACGATGGCGCGTGCCAGCGGCATTCCTTCGGCCTGCTGCAGGCGGATGAAGTCCACCAGCAGGATCGAGTTGCGCACGATGATGCCGGCCAGCGCGATCATGCCGATCATGCTGGTGGCCGTGAACTGCGCGCCCAGCAGCGCGTGCCCAGGCATCACGCCGATGATGGTCAGCGGGATCGGAGCCATGATGATCAGCGGCGTGAGGTAGGAGCCGAACTGCGCCACGACCAGCAGGTAGATCAGCACCAGGCCGACGGCATAGGCCAGGCCCATGTCGCGGAAGGTTTCGTAGGTCACCTTCCACTCGCCGTCCCACTTGATCGCGTAGCCGCGCAGCGCCTCGGCAGGCTGGCGCACCCAGTATTCATCCAGGCGGCCGCCCCCCGGGGTTTCGATCTCGGCCAGCTTGCTGCGCATCTGGAACATGCCGTAGAGCGGGCTGTCCACGCGGCCGGCCATGTCAGCCACCACGAAGTGCACAGGCAGCAGGTCTTTGTGGAAGACGGGCTGCTCGCGCAGGGTGTCGCTCACGGTGCCCAGCTCGCGGATCGGCACCGTGCGCCCGGCGGTGCTGCGCACCGTGAGCTGCAGCAGTCCGTCGAGATCGCCCTGCTGGTGGGGCGGCAGGCGCAGCACCACGGGCACTGGGTACTTGCTGGCGTCGTGCAGGTAGGTCACGTCTTCCCCGGACAGGCCCGCGCGCAGCGTGGCCGCGATGTCCTGCGGCACCACGCCCAGCAGGGCAGCCTTGCGCCGGTCGATCAGCAGCAGCGTGCGCGGCGCGTCGGCAATGCCGCTGTCGTCCACGTCCACGATGCCGGGAGTGCCCTCAAACACACCGCGCACGGCGCGGGCCACGGCGCGGCGGCCTTCGGCGCTGGGGCCGTAGATTTCGGCCACGATGGGGGCCAGTACGGGCGGGCCGGGCGGCACTTCGACCACCTTGACGTTGGCACCGCGACGCTGGCCGATGGCCTGCAGGGCGGGGCGCTCACGCATGGCGATTTCGTGGCTCTTGGCCTTGCGATGGGCCTTGTCGGCCAGATTGACCTGCAGGTCGCCCACCTCGCCCCCGGCGCGTAGGTAGTACTGGCGCACCAGACCGTTGAAGTTGATGGGCGCGGCCGTACCGGCGTAGGCCTGGTAGTCGGTCACTTCGGGCACCGTGGCCAGGTGGGCCCCCAGTTCCTGCAGCACGGCCGCGGTTTCTTCGAGCGGGGTGCCGGCGGGCATGTCGACGATGACCTGGAACTCGGACTTGTTGTCAAACGGCAGCATCTTGAGCAGCACCAGGCCGGTGGCAGGCAGCGCCAGCGACACGGCAATCAGTAAGGCCACGCCGAGGCCCAGCAGGCCGCGGTTGCGGGCGCCCCGGTGCTCATCGAGCAGCGGCGTGAAGATGCGGTCGAACAGCGGCTGCAGGCGGGCGGCCAAGCCACCGTGGGTGGGTGCGTGGGCGGCACCATCGGCCCCTGCGGGTGTGTGCTTCATCCACAGCCGGGCCAGCCACGGGGTGACCACGAAGGCAATCGCCAGCGACAGCAGCATGCCCATGCTGGCGTTGATGGGGATGGGGCTCATGTACGGGCCCATAAGGCCCGACACGAAGGCCATGGGCAGCAGCGCCGCAATCACCGTGAGTGTGGCCAGGATGGTCGGGCCGCCGACTTCGTCCACCGCCGCGGGGATGATCTGGGCCAGGCTGCGCCCTGGGTAGAGCTGCTGGTGGCGGTGGATGTTTTCGACCACCACGATGGCGTCGTCCACCAGGATGCCAATCGAGAAGATCAGCGCGAACAGCGACACCCGGTTGAGCGTGAAGCCCCAGGCCCAGGATGCGAACAGCGTCACGGTGAGCGTGAGCACCACGGCCGTGCCGACGATGGCGGCCTCGCGCCGGCCCAGCGCCACGAACACCAGTGCCACCACCGAGGCGGTGGCAAACAGCAGCTTCTGGATGAGCTGGCGCGCCTTGTCGTTGGCGGTGGCACCGTAGTTGCGCACCACGCGCACGTCCACGTCGGCCGGGATCACGGTGTTGCGCAGCGCATCGACCTGGGCCACCACGGCGTTGGCCACGTCGATGGCGTTCTGGCCGGCCTTTTTGGTGACGGTGATCGTCACGGCCGGGGCCTCGCGCAGCATCGGGGCTGCGCCGGAACGGTCCACCACGCCTGTCCACACCATGCGGCTCGGGGGCAGCGGGCCATCGACCACCTCGGCCACATCGCGCAAGAACACCGGGCGGCCGTCGCGCACCGACACGATCAGGTCGGCCACCTCGTCGGCGTTGCGGAAGAACGGGCCAGTCTCGACCGCTACGCTGCGGTTGGCCGCCAGCAGCTCGCCCACCGGCATGCCCTGGTTGGCCGATTGCAAGGCGCTACGCAACTGGGCCACGGTGGTGCCCGTGCTGGCCATGCGTGCAGCATCGAGCTGCACCATCACGGCGCGGCCCGGGCCTCCCAGGGTCTGAACCTCGCGAGTGCCCGGCACGCGCTTGATCTCGGCCTCCAGGCTGTGCGCAATGCGCTCCAGGTCAAAGCCGCCGGCCTCGCCCTGCGGGTGCGACAGCGTCAGGGCCACGATGGGTACGTCGTCGATGCCCTTGGGCTTGATGAGGGGATCGAGCACGCCCAGGCCGCGCGGCAGCCAGTCGGCATTACTGCGCAGCGTGTCGTGCAGGCGCACCAGCGCTTCGGTGCGCGGCACGCCCACTTTGAACTGCACCGTGAGCACGGCCATGCCCGGGCGGGACACCGACATCACATGTTCGGTGCCCTCCATCTGCGACAGCACCTGCTCGGCCGGTGTGGCCACCATTTGCTCCACATCGGCCACCGACGCACCCGGAAAGGGCACGATCACGTTGGCCATGGTCACGTTGATCTGGGGCTCTTCTTCACGCGGCGTGACGAGTACGGCAAACACGCCGAGCAGAAAGGCCACCAGCGCCAGCAGGGGGGTGATCTGTGCCGACTGGAACAGCGCAGCAATGCGGCCGGATACGCCCAGGGTGGGGGTGCTAGAAGCCATGCGAGGTGTTGGGGCGCTCATGGGCTGGCCTCCTTCAGCGCAATTGGGCCGTGGCGGCCGCAGCATCGGTGGCCACGCGCTCGCCGGCGCGCAGGCCGCTCAGCACTTCCACATCGCCCCCCCGCTCGCGCCCCAGGCGCACCTGGCGCAGGGCAGGGCGGCCTTCGGCATCGACCACATACACACCGGTCATTTCGGCGCGCCGCAGCACGGCCGAGCGCGGCACGAACACCCGTGGAGCGGCTTCGCCCGCGCCGGCGGCTGGCAGGGTCACGCGCGCAAACATGCCGGGGGCGATGCCTTTGCCATCGGCCGGCAGCGGCACGCGCAGCTGCATGGTGTGGGTGGCGGCATCCACGGCGGGCACCCAGGTGGCGCGGGCGGCGTCCACCGTCCACTGGCCGGGCTCGGTGCCTGGAATGTTCATCGTGAGCGTGCCGCCTGGTAGCGTGCCCATGGCAGTGCGCGGCACGTCTGCCGTCACGCGCAACTGGGAGGGGTCGAACACGCGCACCAGCGGCTTGCCAGGCAGGGCCATGTCGCCCAACTGGGCCGGCACTTCGACGACCACCCCTGCATAGGGTGCACGCACCGTGTGCAAGCCCGATTGGGTGGAGGCGGCGTTGGCCTGGGCCTGCAGGGCCTGCACCTGGGCACGGGCCGCCTGCCATTGGGCTTGGGCACGGTCGAGGGCCGCTTGGCTGATGTACTGCTTCTGGTGCAGTTGCACCTGGCGTTCGTACTCGCGGCTTGCCACTTCCAGGCTCGCCCGGGCGGCGTCTACCTGAGCCACCGAGGCGGCGGCGTTTTGTGCTGCCGCGCGGGCGTCCACCCGCAGCAGCTCTTGCCCGGCCTGCACGCGGTCGCCCACGCGCACCAGTACGGCCACGATGGCGCCGGGTACGGGCGCAGCCACCGAAGTGTCGCGCACGGCCTCGACGCGGCCATCGACTGTCAGCGTCTGCCCAGAGGCGGCCGCCTGCACGGTTTGTATGGCCAGCGGCGTTGCGGCCGACACATGGTGGGCGCCAAGGCCCAAGGCCACGGCAAGGGCCACTGTGGCGAATGTTGGCGTGGAGGATTGCATCACGGAAAGCTCCTTGTGCCGGCGGCGATGGATGGCCATGGATACGGCGAACGAGTGCATTATTTAGCTAATAAGCTAAATACGCAAGTGATGTATGATGGAACCTGTGACCGCAAAGGGATTCCGACCGACCACGGTGACCGCCAGGAGCGCCCATGAAAGATTTGCCCCCCGAAGCCCTTGAACAGATCGCTGGTTACTTCCAGGTGCTGGCCGAGCCGACGCGGCTGCGCATCCTCAACCTGCTGCGCGAGGGTGAGCGCAACGTGGGCGAACTGGCCCAGGCCTGCGGCTTCACCGCCGCCAACGTGTCGCGCCATCTGTCATTGATGACCAAACACGGCCTGGTTGAGCGCGAAAGCCGAGGCACTGCCGTGTACTACCGCTTCGCGGACGAATCGGTGTATGCGCTGTGCGATCTGGTCTGCGGGAACATTGCGCGGCAGATGCAGGCTTCGGTGAAGCGACAGCAGGCGTTCTTCGGCGCTGCTTGAGCGACGCGGGCTTGCTTCTGCGGGGCCCTTGGTGACGGCCCATCTCCGGGCTGGGAGTCCCGATATGCCGACTGCATCGCGGCTGGTGATCGACGGTGTACAGCCCAGGCGCTGCGGACCTTTGGTTGCTCTGGGCGAGTGGCAGTCTCCGCCTGCGGACACTGGAGCCCGCAACCCATGCACGCATCACCTGAGTGTTTCGCGTGATAGGGGGGCCACCGACGGTGTCGGTGTCGTCTAGCAAGCATGGCTTTTACGCGATCAATTCACTACTTAACATAATATACATCGTATCTAACAAAGGTTTGATCCAGTTTGCCCGCCAGGCGGCTGTCGTATGCTCATAGGCTTTTCTGTTTCCCGTTGCTCCCATGAATCTGCCCTCCACGAGTCCCGCGTCGTCCGCCACCATCGCATTCGGCCACCAGGGCCGCGTGGTTGTTGTAACGGGCGGCGCACAAGGTATTGGCGAGGCCTGTGTGCGCCGCTTTGCTGCCGAGGGTTCGCGTGTGGTGGTAGTCGATGTGGACGATGCGCGCGGACAGACGCTGGCGCAGTCGGTGCAAGGTCTTTATCTGCACTGTGACGTTGGTGCAAAAGCCGATGTCGACGGCATGGTTGCGGCGGTTCTGAAGGCTCACGGTCGTGTTGATGTGCTGGTCAACAACGCAGGCATCTTCCGTGCCGCAGACTTTCTCGACGTCACAGAGGCGGACTTTGATGCCGTGATCAGGGTGAACCTGAAGGGTGCATTTCTAGTCGGTCAGGCCATTGCACGGACCATGGTGGCGCAAGGCGGAGGCTCGATCGTCAACATGAGTTCGGTCAATGGCACGCTCGCCATACCCAACATTTCGAGCTACAACGTCAGCAAAGGCGGCATCAACCAGCTCACCCGGGTGATGGCCCTGGCGCTTGCCGACCGGGGTGTACGGGTCAATGCGGTGGCGCCCGGCACCATAGCCACCGAACTCGCGGCCAAGGCCGTGCTCACGAGTGATGAGGCCCGCCACAAAATCCTGAGCCGTACCCCCATGAAGCGCCTGGGTGAGCCGTCGGAAATCGCCGATGTGGTCGCCTGGCTCGCCAGCGATGCGGCCAGCTATGTGACGGGCGAAATTGTCACTGTAGATGGGGGCAGGATGACGCTCAACTACACCGTCCCGGTGTGACGACGGGGAGACGTGGTCGTGCTGAATCAGCACAAGTTATTGCTTGCGGTCGATGGGTCTGAGGGGGCATTGGCCGCCGTACGCCATGTGATCGGGCTTGCGCGCTCAGGGCTCCAGTTGTCGGTGGTCATCGCGTCAGCGCAGGAGCCCACGTATCTCTACGAGTTGTTAATGCCGCCCGATGCCGAGGTACTCGCACGTTGGTCGGCCGCTGCTGGACGTCAAGCCTTGGCGCAGGCCAGCGCACTGCTTGCGGACGCCGAGATTCCGTACGAGCAAGAACTCTTGACCGGCGATCCAGCAGAAATGGTGCTCGAATGCGCGCACCGCCATGGGTGCAGCCAGATCGTCATGGGCGCCCGCGGCCGTGGCCCGGTACAGGGCCTGATCTTGGGCTCGGTTTCGCAGGCGGTCTTGCAGGGGGCCAAGCTGCCGGTCACTATCGTGCACCAACCCGCCGTGTGATGACGACGACCAGAAGGCAGCCACGAAGCAGCACAGCATTGCTGCGACGGGTTTTTGTGTTCATCGCACAATGGGCGGCATGAAATTTCTGCACACCATGCTCCGTGTGGGCAACCTCCAGCGCTCCATCGATTTCTACACCCAGGTGCTGGGCATGCAATTGCTGCGTACCTCCGAGAACCCTGAGTACAAGTATTCGTTGGCTTTTCTGGGCTTCGACGGCGGCAACCCCGGTCAGGCCGAAATCGAGCTGACCTACAACTGGGGCGTCGAAAGCTACGACATCGGCACGGCATACGGCCACATCGCGCTGGGCGTACCCGACGTGTACGCCGCGTGCGAGAAAATCCGCTCGGCGGGCGGCAACGTGACCCGCGAACCTGGCCCTGTGAAGGGCGGCACCACAGTCATTGCGTTTGTGACCGACCCGGACGGCTACAAGATCGAACTCATCCAGCGCGCAGAAGGTGCAGCGGGTCAAGGCCTGCGCTGATCCCCTGCCCTTGCCCAAGCCTGGGAGGCTGGCTAGCCATAAAAAAAGCCCGGTGATACCGGGCTTTTTTGTGGGGCATTGTTTGTACGGCGCTCAAAGGCAGCGCGACGATGCATGCGCGCCGTCACGGCTCACAGGGCAGCCAGCGCCACCTCCACACGGCGTGCCTGGGCTGCATCGCCCGTGCCCTGGGTCTGCTCGGGCTTCTTGAGCTCAATCTTGTCGTCGGTCACGCCCAGCGCCAGCAGTGCATCGCGCACCGCCATCGCGCGCTGCTTCGCCAGTTCGGCGTTGGCGGCAGCGTCACCTGTGGCGTCGTGGAAGCCGGAGATGACGGCCTTCTTGCCCTCGCCGACACCCTTGACGATGTCAAACAGGGCTTCGCTCGCACCGGTCGCAAGTTCCGCCTTGGCGGTTGCAAAGAAGAACAGCACCATGCCGTTTTCCACGCGCACACTGGCCAGTTCCTCGATCGGTGCCACCTGCATCACCAGCGTGGCTGGAGCCGTTTTTGCTTGGACAGCCGGGGTGCGCTTGGCGAGGGCGGAACCGATGACCACTAGGACCACCAGTGCCACCAGCGCGAATACGAAACCCAGCACAAAACGCTCTTGGCGATCGTTTCCAGAACCCGAGAAAGACATCAGACAACTCCGTTTGAATATGCTGCGCAGTGACCAAAAGCCTGCCATTTTAGAGCCACGCCATGACCGCCATCCCTGCACCGCTGCGTGACCCAGAGCCAATGCTGAAGCAGGCGCTGGCCGATTGGGGGGGCCAGGATGACCTCTGGATTTTTGCCTACGGCTCGTTGATCTGGCGGCCTGAGTTTGATTACGCTGAGCGGCGCATGGCACGGGTGCACGGATGGCACCGCGCTCTGCGCATGTGGAGCCGTGTGAACCGTGGCACGCCCGAATGCCCAGGTCTGGTGTTCGGTATGCTCTCGGGCGGCAGTTGCCGCGGCATGGTCTTTCGGGTGCCGCAGCCGCAGGCCCGGCAAACGCTGATCAACCTGTGGCAGCGCGAAATGGTGACCGCCGTGTACGACCCACGCTGGCTGGTGTGCCAGACCGAGACGACGCCGGTGCGTGCGCTGGCCTTCACCCTGTCGCGCAAGAGCCCCAACCACACCGGAGAGTTGGCGCCCGACGAGTACCGCCGCATTTTCCGCGAGGCCACGGGCCGTTATGGCACCACCCTGGACTATGCGCGCGCCACCCATCACGAATTGTTACGCTGGGGCATTCACGATCAGGCCCTGGCGCGCCTTCTGGCCTTGGTGGACGCTCCGGACTGAGGCACACTGGATCGCCCTCTAACACCTGACCGCCAGGAGTCTCCCATGCGCACTTTTCCTCGCTGCTCTGCCGTTATCACCGTCGTCAGCGCAGCCATGCTGTCGGCCTGCGCGTCGGCTCCGCAAGGGCCGTCGGCCACCGCCCAGTTGCAGGCCACGCGCGGCAACGCCACCACCGGCACCGTGCGATTCGTGCAGCAGGGTGACAAGGTGCTGGTCACCGCGGAAGTGCGCGGCCTCAAGCCGGGCGCTGAGCACGGCTTCCATGTGCATGAGAAAGGCGACTGCTCCAGCGGCGACGGCATGAGCACTGGCGGTCACTTCAATCCTGGCGGGCATGGACATGGCCAGCACGGCCAGGGCGATCACCACGCCGGTGACCTGCCCAGCCTGAAGGCCGACAGCGCGGGCGTGGCCCGGCTGCAATTTGAGTCGCGCACGATCCGCGTGGGCGCGGGTGCGGCCGATGTGGTGGGCAAGGGCTTGATCGTCCACCGCGATCCGGACGACTACAAAACCCAGCCCACAGGCAATGCGGGCCCTCGCCTTGCGTGCGCGGTCATCCAGGCCGACAAAACGGCCGCTTACTGACACCCGCACTCGCCCGGATGCGTGGCATGGCCTGCGGCTTGCGGGCCAGGCGCTGACGTACGGTCATCCGGCGCACGGGCTCCAGGGGTGGCTTGCGCTTGCCACAGCGCCTCGGCCCGGGCCAGGTCGTCCGTGGTGTCGATATCGGTGATGCAGCCGGTGTCGGCTGTGTCCCAGCGCAGCACGCGGCCCTCGACCTGCCATTGCCGGACGATGGAAGACGCCCCCTCCTCCCCGGCCAGCGCCATCAAGGCGGCCCCGCAGCGGGCTGAAAACCCGACCGGGTGCCCCCGCACACCTTGACACCAGGGCAGCACCACATCGGCCTGGGCCAGCGCTGCGGCCACAGCCCTCAGCGTGGCGGGTTGCACCAGCGGCAAATCGCCAGGCAGCACCAACCAGCCTGGTGCAGCCGACGTAGCGCGCACGGCCGCTGCAATCGAATCGCCCATGCCTGGATGGCCGGCATCTTCCAGGTGCCAGGGCAGACCGCTGGCCCGCACGGCATCGAGCGTGCGCTCCAGCACCGGCCGCCCGGCCAGCAGCGCCTGTAACTTGTGCACTTGGCCGCCCGAGGCGCGAAACCGACGGCCCAGCCCTGAAGCCAGCACCAGCACCACCGGCGCTGGCGTCGCGCCGGGCGTGCCCGAAAAGCGTGTCGTCATGGTGGGACATGCTACCCGCCCGGCCCCATGGCTGCGCACGCCGCGGGCACAATGCGGGGCATGAAATCTTCCATCGCCGACCTGCGCAAAAGCTACGAGCGTGCCGAACTCAACGAGGACGCCTCGCATGCCGATCCGCTGCAACAGTTCGACCAGTGGCTGCAGGAAGCCATCAACGCCGAGGTGCCTGAGCCCAACGCCATGACGCTGGCCACCGTGGGCAGCGACCTGCGGCCCAGCACCCGCGTGGTGCTGATCAAGGGCTACGACGCGCGCGGCATCGTCTGGTACACCAATTACGAGAGCCGCAAGGGCCGGCAGCTCGCGGGCAACCCGTACGCGGCGCTGCAATTCCATTGGGTGGAGCTGGAGCGCGTGGTGCGCATCGAGGGCGTGGTCGAAAAGGTCGATGCCGACGAGAGCGATGCTTACTTCCACAGTCGCCCGCTCGATTCGCGCATTGGCGCCTGGGCCAGCCCGCAAAGCCAAGTGATTGAAGGCCGCGGCGTGCTCGTGGCCAATGCGGCCAAGTACGGCGCGCAGTTTCTGCTCAACCCGCCGCGCCCGCCGCACTGGGGCGGCTACCGGCTCAAGCCCGACCAGTGGGAGTTCTGGCAGGGCCGCAAAAGCCGCTTGCACGACCGGCTGCACTACCGCCTGGACGCAGCGGGCCAGTGGGTGCGCGAGCGCCTCGCCCCCTGAGCCGCTGCCGCTGTGGCGACCAGACCGTCAGGCCACCCAGCGTGTCACGGCCCACAGCACCACCGGGGTGGTCGCCAACCCCAGCGCCGTGGAAACGGCCACGCTGGCCGTGACTTCGTCCTGCGCAACCTCGTAGCGCTGGGCAAACAGGAACACGTTGGCCCCTACGGGCAGCGAGGCCGCGACGATCATCACCGCCAGCGACAGGCCCGACAGCCCGAGGGCCCAGCCCAAGGCCGCCAGCACCAGCGGCATGGCGATGTTTTTGACCAGCGCAATCTGCAGCGCGGCCTTGAAAAACCCGCCCACCTTGGTAAACGCCAGCGTCACGCCCACCAGCAGCAGCGCCAGCGGGCCCAGCGCCTGGCCCAGCAGTTGCAGCGGTTTGTCGATGACATCAGGAATCGGCAGGCCCGTTTGCGCAAACAGAAGGCCTGCAATGATGGGCAGCGGCACCGGATGCACGATGCCGTTGCGCACCGCCTGCAGCACCGTGCGCCACAGCGGCAGCGCCACATGGTCGGGCTGCCCGGCCTTCTCGCGGGCCACGGCCAGTTCAAATACCACCGTTGCGGCCGTGAGCAGGATGAGCGCGTGCACTGAAATCAGCGTGAACAGCGTCACCAGTCCCTGCTGTCCAAAGGCCAGGCCCACCAGCGGCACGCCGATCATGATGGTGTTGCTGAACGTGTTGGCCAGCGCGCGCGCTGCCGCCAGGCTGCTGAAGCCCTGGCGCAGCATGGTGCCCGCAAACACCAGCCCCGCGGCGGCAAAGTACACACCGATGGGGCCGAAATCCAGGTCTTCGATGCGCACCTGTCCCATGGTGCGAAAGAGCAGCGCGGGTGTGAGCACCATGAACACGAGGTTGGACAGGTCCTTGACCGAACCCGCACGGATCCAGCCACGCAGGCCGACCACATAGCCGATGGCGATGAACAGCACCACCGGCACCAAAGACGCAACAACAGGGGAATTCACGGGCGATTCATGGCTGCGGCGGAGCGGGCCCGCTACAGCCGTCATGCAAAGGCTGCGATTGTGCGCCGATACGGGCAGCCCGGCCGCCTGCGCACGCATACCGGAGCGGCAGGCCCGACATCACGGCCCGCGCAGGCGTCAGGCCGCGCCGAGCAGCCCGCCCGCCAAGGCGCAGGCCAGCACCACTGCCCAGGGCGGGGCCTTCCAGTGCAGCAGGGCCACAAACGCGGCCAGCGCCAGCGCCACATCGCGCGGCGCGTGGATGGCTGAGGTCACGACCGGGTCGTACAGCGCCGCCAGTAGCAGGCCCACCACGGCCGCGTTCACGCCCGACAGGGCTGCACGCGCCCCCGGCCGGTGTTGCAGGCGCTGCCAGAAGGGCAATGCCCCGAGCACCCAGCAAAAGCCTGCCGCAAAAATCGCCACCGTACAGACCAGCGCCCCCAGCCAGCCGCCCTGCCCCGCAGGCAAGGCAGCGCCAATAAAGGTGGCAAACGTGAACAGCGGGCCAGGCACCGCCTGGGCGGCGCCGTAGCCCGCGAGAAAGGTGTCGGCGCCAAGCCAGCCGCCATCGACCACTTCGGCCTGCAGCAGCGGCAGCACCACGTGGCCCCCGCCAAACACAAGGGCACCGGCGCGGTAGAACGCATCGGCCACCGCCCAGAGCGAGCCCGGCGCCGCCTGGGCCGCCAGCGGCAGTACCAGAAGCAAAGCCACACCCAGCAAGAGCCACACCAAGCCCGCGCGACGGCTCAAGGTCGTCAGCGGATGGGCTGTGCCGGGCGGTTGAGCGGGCACATGGCGGCCCCAGCGCGCCATGCCGTAGAACGCCGCCAGCGCGAGCGTGCCCAGTTGCACCATGGCACCAGGCCAGCACAGCGTGGCAGCGGCCGACAGCGCCATCAGCGTGATGCGCTCACGGCCCTCACACAGGCTGCGGCCCATGCCCCAGACGGCCTGCGCCACCACCGCCACGGCTGCCAGCTTGAGCCCTTGCACCATACCCGCAGGCAAGTTCACCATCCCTGTGGCAAGCCCCATGCCCAGCAGTGCCAGCAACACCGCCGAAGGCAGCGTGAAACCCACCCACGCAGCCAGCGCCCCCGCGTAACCCGCGCGCATCAGGCCCAGGGCCATGCCCACCTGGCTGCTCGCCGGGCCGGGCATGAATTGGCACAGCGCGACCAGGTTGGCATAGGCGCGCTCGTCTAGCCAGCGGCGGCGCTCCACCAGTTCGGCCCGAAAGTAGCCGAGGTGCGCCACCGGCCCGCCGAACGCTGTAAGGCCCAGGCGCAGGAACACGCAAAACACCGCCCAGGCGCTGCGGTCGTGCGCGTCGGTGTTGCGTGTGTCGGAAGATGAAGGGTCTGTCATGCGATGCCAAGGCAGCGGCCAGGCTGCCACAAGGCCATCAAGCTGTGGAGGCCGCACTCTGCCACAGCGGCGTGTCGGTTCATGCCACTGCCGTGGAAGGCAACCCGCGGCTGCGTGAACGATCAGACCGGAAACGGCTGCTCGTGCTTATCAATCAAGCACAAGCAGCTACTGCATTTATAGCAATTGAGGCGCAGCACACACTCCGCCCCCACCAGGTTGGGCGGAGTGTGGCGCACATGGCGGGCCGTGGGGCCCGAAAGCCCCACGCGAGCGGCCTCAGAAATCCACGCGCACCCCTGCCACCAAGTTGCGCCCGCGCAGCGGCGCATCGGTCTTGATGTAGGACGTGTGCGCGTAGGCCAGGCGGTTGGTCAGGTTCTGGCCCTTGAGGTACACCTGCCAGGGCGTGCCCTGCCATTGCCCGCGCCATGCCAGCCCTGCGTTGAGCATGCCGTAGCCGGGCGTGGCGGTCTCCAGCGCGGCCACACGGCGCTGGCTGGACACCTGCACCCATTCCACCTGCCCTTGCCAAGCGCCCCACTCGCCATCCAGCCGCACGCCCAGGCGGGCGGGCGCGATGCGCGGCAGTGCACTGCCGTCGGCCAGGCGCGCGCGCACCACGTCGCCGAACAGTCCCACACCCCAATCCACGCCCCAGTGGCGGTTCAGGCGCTGGCGCACCTGACCCTCAAGGCCGGTGAACACAGCGTCCTGCTGGCTGTACTGCAGCAGTTGCAGGCCATCGACCACATCCAGTGTGCGGCCGTAGATGTAGCGGCCGATGCGGTTGCGGAAGGCGCTGACGGCAAACGTGGTGTCGCCGGCTGTTTTGCGCAGGCCGATGTCGAAGTTGTTGGACACCTCGCTGCGCAGGTTGGCATCGCCGCGCTCGTAGGTGCGGGTGGCCAGGTGCAGGCCGCGGGCGTACAGCTCTTCGGCCGTGGGCGCGCGGTGGGCGCGTGTCCAGCTCGTGGCCAGCGCCCAGCCAGGCGTGAAATTCCACACCGCGCCCAGCGAGGCCGATGTGCCGCTGTGGCTGCGGCGGGTGCGCGATTCAATCTCTTCGCTGGTCTGCTGGTCGTGGCGCAATGCGGCCTCGAAGCGCCACTGCTGCCAGCGGTACTCTTCGAGCCAAAACACGCCGGTGCGGCGGGTTTCGGTGGGCAATACGTAAGCCTCTTCACCGTCGGCCCGAAAGCGCCGTTGCACCGTGTGCACACCCACCAGACCCCGCAGCCCGGCGATGGGCTCGTGTTGCAGTTCCAGGCGCAGATCGTGCGCGCGGTTGCGGAAGGTGGTGGCGGCCACGCCGCCTTCCAGTTCGTCGTGCCGGTAATCGGTGCTGCCTGCGCGCAGGCGCAGCGCGGCAATGCCTGGCGCGGGGCGACGCCATTCGCCACGCAGATCCACCCGCTCGCTCAGCAAATCGACCACGGGCACATCCGAGTGATCGTGGTCATGGTCGTCCTCGGCCTTGTCTACCAGCGGTGTGGCGTGCACGCCGCAGTGCAACTGGCTGCCATGGGTGTGGCAGTGTTCCAGCCCATGCTGATGCCCTGGCAGCCCGTAGCGTGCGGTCTGTCGGGTGAAGGCCAGGCCCAGGTAGCCCGCATCGCCCACCCACGACAGACCCACGCTGCCGGTGTCACCGCGGCTGAAGCTGCCGGGCACCCGGCGGAGCATGGAGCCTTCGGGAGACCAGCCCTTGCCCACGCGGTAGTCGCCCGCGCTGCGGCGCGCGCCTTCGGCATGCAGTACCAGCGGGCCTGCGCCCGTGGTCAGCTCGAACGCAGCCGCGCCCTCCCCTGCAGCGCTGGCGGCGCGCAGCTCGGCACTGCCTTCCACGGCTTTGGCCGGACGCTGGGTGGGCACGCGGCCATCGAGCACGTTGACCACGCCGCCTACGGCGCCGGCGCTGTGCACCAGCGCGGACGGGCCGCGCAGCACCTCAATTTGCCGCGCCAGCAGGGGTTCGCTGGCCACGGCATGGTCGGGGCTCACGGTCGAGGCATCGTGCAGTTCGGCTCCGTCCGACACGATCTGTACGCGCGGACCGTCCATGCCGCGCACGATGGGGCGGCTTGCACCGGCACCAAAGTGCGTGGCCTGCACGCCGGGCTCAGATTCCAGCGTCTCGCCCAGCGTGGCGGCCCGCTGGCGCACCAGGGTGTCGCCTTCGAGCACCGATACGGGCGTGGTCATCTCTGTAGCCCCGAGCGATAGGCCACTGGAGGTGACGGTGACTTCCGGCAGTGCCGCAGGGGCTGCGGGTGGGGGCGTCTGCGCCGAAGCGCTGGAGCAGCAGGCCAGCCAAGCGGCCAACGCCGTGGGCAACAAAAGGGCCTGGCGATGCACGCCAGCCTGGGCCGCGCGCAGCGGTGCGGCTGCGTGCAATGGGGACACAACAATCCTCGACATGGGTAAACCTTGCATGACCGGCGGGTGCCCATTCGAGGCACGCCAGTCGTTTGAGAGTGGAAATAGGGCTTTCGTGCTTGCTAATCAAGCACGAGCAGCTATCAAATCAGGAGCAATTGGGCGCAGCCCAGGGGCGGCGCGCCGCAGCCCACGGCCTGTCCGTACGGGGCAGGTTGGGCTTGCGATGTGCAGTGCATCGAGGCGGGGGCGCTTCAGGCCCGATGCGTTGTCGGCGGTGCACGCGCCTCAAAACCGCGCAGCCGCACCAGCAGTACGCCGGGTGAGTGCGCTGCGACCTGGGCGCCTGGGTCGCTTGAGGGCGGCTGCTGCAGCGCAGTGCTGCACAGCGCGTCGGCCAGGGCCAGGTGGTCCAGCAAGCGGCAGTCATTGCTGTCGTGCCCGTGCCAGATGTCGTGTGCATGCTCACCGGCGTGGCCATGCGGCATCGCCACAGTGGTGCCGTGTGGCGTATGCCCCCCCGGCGCATGCAACACCTGATGCAAGCGCCCCACCCACGGGGCCATGCACAGCGCCAGCCACAGCAGCAGCCAAACACCGCGGTGCAGGCGCGGTGTGTCGCGCACCATGAGACGGGCTGCGTGCATGCGCGGTGTCCGGTGCTTATTCCACCGGCACCGCATCGGTGATGCGGTAGAACAAGCCGTACGGGTCGTGGGTCAACACCTCAAACCGTCCCTCGACCACCACGGGTTCGATGGAATAGCGCACAGGCGTCTTGGCCTTGACTTCGACCATGCTTTCCGGGCCGCCTGGAATGCAGAACGAGCAAGTCAATGGCACCGACGTGAGCAGGAAGTGCCGCTGGGTACGGCGCGAGTCCAGCGGCATCATGAAGCCCTGGACACGCTGTACGGTCTGGTGCATGGCCTGCTGGCGTGCATTGAACACGGGCAGGATGCGGGTTTTGGTGGTTTGGCGCGTCACATCGGCCAGCACCGACCACGGTACCACGTCGTTTCGCTGCGGCAGCGGCGCGATAGGGCTCTGTGGGCTGTGGTAGCCCGCACCCGAGGCGGCCATGGCCGGGCCGGGCAAGGGGGAACTCAGCACCGGAGCGTTGCTGCCGCCCTCGGGTTGGGCATGCGCGCTGAACCCCAGGCTGGCCCCGAACAAGGCCACACTCAGGCTAACGGCGACCCTGTGCCACCCCCCATCAACGCGAGATCGCCTCTGGGGGCTAACGCTTGGGTCCTGTGCCATCCGTCCGGGTTGGCAAGACGCCTCAGTGCACATGGCGCATGCCGCAGTACTTGCCAATCGCCAGGTTTTTGCAGGCAGCCTGCAGTTCTTTCTGGCACTGGTCATGGCCCTTGCCGGATTCGAGACATTTGGCAGCCGCCTCGTGCGCAGCGGCCATGGCGCGATGGCGTTCGATATCGGCCCGGATTTCCTTGTCGCTATGTCCGCCCTGTTGGGCGTGGGCCGTCGCAGCGGCCAGCAGCAGGCCGGCGGCAATACCCAGCCAGCGGCTCCAGGTGGTCAGATGGGTCATGGAAGGCTCCTCGAAATAAAGGGTTAGAAAAGGAAGCGGAACGTCAGGGGGCGCCCAGCAGGTCGCCCACGTCGGTGCGATAGGCCTGCAGGGCTGGCAGCAGGGCTGCCACCACCGCCACGCCTGTGGCCATCAGTGGCACTGCCGCTTGTTCGGGCACCCAGGCCCAGCCAGTCACCGTCAGCAAGCCCTGAGCGGCCAAGACCTGGCCCAGCACTTCGGTCAAGGCATGCCCCAGCAGCAGGCCAAAGCCGGAAGACAGCACCGCCAGCCACAGCGCCTCGGCCAGCAACAGTCCGGCGATGCGGGTGGGCGGAGCGCCCAGCATCCGCAGCAGGGCCAGGTCCGCCCTCCGCTCGCGCACTGCGTTCCACAGAGCGATGAACACGCTGAGCGCAGCCACTGCCAGCAGAACGACCCCAAAGGCCCGCAACACATCGGCCCCGACGCCCAGCAAACGGAGCAATCGCGTGACCTCCAGCGCAGGCGCGGCGGCCTGCATCTCGGTCTGGCTGTTGATCTGCCGGGGCAGACTCACGGCCGCCATGGGCGTGCGGTAGCGCACCAGCGCCACCGTGACTTCCCGCTCGGCGCGCAGCAGGGCCAGGTCTTCGGCATCGGTGGCCATGTGGGTTTCGTGCACCGCCCACACCGATTCGGTGGACGTGAGGATCAGCCGATCCAGCGCACAACCACAGGGCGCCAGCACCCCGGTGACGGTGTAGGGATGGTCGCCGTGTGCATGCCCGCCACCGCCCAGCCCGTGGGTGCCGATGAAGGTGGCCCCCACCAGCGAGGTGCCGGCTGGCAAGTCGGGCCGCTGCAGGCCACGCGCTGCCGCCGCGCCCAGCACGGCCTGCAGCGGCTGCTGCCAGCTCTGGCCTTGCGCAAACTGCGCGCCATACAGCGCCAGGTAGTCGGGCGTGGTGCCCACGATACGAAAGCCCTGGTAGCTGTCGCCCAGGCTCAGCGGAATCACCTGCGCCACCATGGGGTGCTGGGCCAGGGCTTCCACTTCGCGCAGCGGAATGTTGCCCGTGGGCACATCGATATGGAACACACCCGACAGGATGAGCTGGAGCGGGCTGCCCTTGGCACCGACCACGAGGTCGATGCCCTGCAGGTCGCGCTCGAACGCGCGGTCAAGCTGGGTGGACACGAGCAGCACCAGCGTCACCGCCGCCAGCCCGAGCGACAGCATGAGCCAGTTCAGCACAGCCGTCAGCGGCCGGGCCCACAGGTACTGCCAGGCCAGCCGGGCCAGCGCCGCAGCGCGACCCAAAGAGCTCTGCCCGTTCATACCGCTGCCCCTTGGACCGTAGGCAACACCAAGGTGGCTGCCGACGGCAGCGCCGTGGCCACGCGGGTGTCGTGCGTGGCAATCACCAGGCTCGCTCCTGCCAGCGATGCGCTGCGCTCCAGCAAGGCCAGGGTGTCCTGCGCCGCCGCGTCGTCGAGGCTAGCCGTTGGTTCGTCTGCCACGAGCAGCGAGGGGCCCAGCAGCACGGCGCGCGCTACGGCCACCCGCTGCGCCTGCCCGCCCGACAGTTGGTGCGGCAAGCGTGTGCCCAGCGCGGCTACGCCCAGCGCATCCAGCGTGCGATGAATGGCCGCGTTGTCACGCGGCCGGCCGGCTGCTAGGTAGGCCAGTGCCAGGTTGTCGGCCACGGTGAGAGCGGCGCTCAGATGCAGCCGTTGCGGCACGATGCCTACGGTGGCTGCGCGCCAGCGGTCGAGCGCCGCGCCGCGCAGTGCCGCAAGGTCCTGCCCGGCCACAGTGATCTGCCCCGCCTGCGGCGTGCGCAGACCGGCCACCAGGGCCAGCCAGGTCGATTTGCCCGAGCCCGACGGTCCGCGCAGCAGCAGCGTCTGGCCCATGGACAGATCCACGTCGGGAAACCGCAGCGGTACCGAACGCCCCGCGTGGGCATAGGCAAGACCACGGGTGCGGATCATGCAGCGCCCTCCCCGCTCGCCGCAGCGCTGCAATCCGGGCAACAGCCGCGCACTGCCACATCCAGGTCATGCAGGCCCGCCGCAGCGGCGGCCTCGCGCAGGGCGGCGATGGCAGGCTGCAGTGCGCTCGTACCGGCCAGCGCAAATTGGCGGCTGCAATTGCGGCATTCCAGTCGCGGCGGCGGCTCTTGCGGCACCGTCGCTCGGCGGCCGTAGCGGCTGATGCGGGCTGCGTCCACATGCCGCTGCAGCGCACCTGCTGCGACCAGCCGGTCCAGCAGGCGGTACACCGTGACGCGGTTCACCGGCTCACCCGCGCGCTCTAGCGCTGCCTGCACCTCGGCGGGCGACAGGGCCGCAGTACTGCGCGTGTCAAACAGCGCCAGAACGGCCCGGGTGGCGCGCGTACTGCGCAGCCCAGGCGGAAGCCCTGCGACGCGGGCCGTGTGGGGAACAGAGGTTCGGGGTCGGGTCATGCCGTGGCCAAGCCATTCCGCACAGACTTGCGGAGCGGCTTATTGCAAACGGGTTGCATTATGCAGGTGCGTGGCCCGTTCAGGGTCAATACCCCCGGCCTGCGGGGGCTAGCGCCGCCCAGAGCGCTGAGCGGACTGCCGTCAGGCCCCAGGCTTGAGATAGCGGGCGAACGTCTGCCGGAACTTCTGTACCTTGGGACCCACCACAAACGCGCAGTAGCCCTGGTGGGGGTGCTGGGCGAAGTAGTCCTGGTGGTAGTCCTCGGCTGGCCAGTAATTGGTAAGGGGCAGCACTTCAGTGACGATGGGCCCCCCCCACAGACGCTGGTCTTCCATCTCCCGAATCAGCGCCTGGGCCACTTCGGCATGGGCCGGATCGGTGTAGTAGATGCCGCTGCGGTACTGCGGCCCCGCATCATTGCCCTGGCGGTTGAGTGTGGTCGGATCGTGCGTGGCGAAAAAAATCTCCAGCAGCTCGCGCACGCCGACCATGGCCGGGTCGAACTGCAGGCGCACCACCTCGGCATGGCCCGTGCGACCAGTGCAGACCTGCTCGTAGGTCGGCTGCACCACCGGACCGTTGCAGTACCCGCTTTCGACATCGGTGACACCCTGCACGCGATCAAACACCGCCTCGGTGCACCAGAAGCAGCCACCGCCCAGGGTGATGGTGGCGGTAGATCGGGACGTCGGGGGAGCGGCTGTGGTCATGGCGTGGGCACCTGCACAAAAAGGAGCGGCCGAAGCGGTGCAACGGCCTGAAACAACGGGCCGGGCTGCAGCCAGTGACCGCAACCCGGACCCGAGGCTATCACCGCCGCAACACCTGCAAGCGGCTTGCGGGCATTGCGGCGGGCGGCTCAGCGGCCTGCGCGGGGCTTGCCTGTGGCAGGCGCATCCAGCGCAGGGCTGACTGCACCTTGGCGCGTCTTCCACAGCGAGAACAGCACGCCACCTGCCAGCAGGGCACCGGTCACACCCAGGCTGATGGAGGCCGGCACCTTGCCGTCGAACAGCCAGTCGCCCAGGAAGATCTTGGCACCGATGAAGATCAGCACGATCGACAGCGCGTACTTCAGGTAGTGGAAGCGGTGCACCACGGCCGCCAGCGCGAAGTACAGCGCGCGCAGACCCAGAATGGCGAAGATGTTGCTGGTGTACACGATGAACGGGTCGGGCGTGATTGCGAAGATCGCGGGAACCGAGTCGATGGCAAACACCAGATCGGCCACTTCCACCAGGATCAGGCACAGCAAGAGCGGCGTGGCGAACAGCGCGAGCTTGCCAGTCTTGGGGTTGGTCTGGCGCACCAGGAAGGCCTGGCCGTGCAGGTTATCGGTGACGCGCAGGCGCTTTTTCAGGAAGCGCAGCACCGGGTTGTTGGCGATGTCGGGCTCCTGGTCGACCATGAGCAGCATCTTCACGCCGGTGGCCAGCAGGATGAGGCCGAACACGTACATGATCCAGGAGAACTCCATCACCAGTGCAGCGCCCAGACCGATCATGATGGCGCGCAGCACGATCACGCCCAGAATGCCCCAGAACAGCACACGGTGCTGGTATTCGCGCGGCACGGCAAAGTACGTGAAGATCAGCGAGATGATGAACACGTTGTCCATCGCCAGCGTCTTTTCGACCAGGTAGCCGGTCATGTAGAGGCTGACAGCCGTCCAGGCCCGTTCGCTGGCCGTTGCCGCCCCGGCAATTTGTGGATCGATGGCGCTTGAGCCGCCATGGACGTAGTAGATCCAGTACACCGCGCCAGCCCAGGCCAGGCCCAGGCCGATGTACAGCGCCGACATCTTGAGGCTTTCTGAGACACCGATTTCGTGCGAGTCGCGGTGCAGCACGCCGAGATCGAACGCCAGAATGGCCAGCACCGCGCCGATAAACGTGAGCCAGATCCAGACGGGCATGCCCAGCCAGAGGGTATTGAAGAGTTCCATGATGCGTGGTTGTGAAGTAAGGGTTCAGGAGCCGACAGCCGCGGGGTAGGCTTGCGGCCCGCGAGGTGGCGGGAACTTCCGCGCTGGTGCGGTGTGCGCAGGACAATGCTGCATCGGGGGTGCCTCCTTCGGGGGTGTGGTGTACGCGATGCCGCAGCATACGAAGCGCCCCCCAGCCCTACGAAGCAGCGCTACAGTGAGCGCAACTTCGGTTGCACCGAAGTCGGCCGCACAGAAAGGTTTTTGTTCGATGTCCACACTCAACTACCGCCACCTCTACTACTTCTGGGTTGTTGCCAAAGAGGGCGGCTTTGCACGCGCGGCCGAGCGGCTGGACATGGCCATCCAGACCATCAGCGTGCAGGTGCGGGCGCTGGAGCAGGACCTGGGCCTGCAACTGCTCAAGCCGGCGGGTCGCGGCGTGACAGTGACAGACGCCGGTCAGGCCGTGCTGCGCCGGGCCGAAGAAATCTTCCAGCTCGGTGAGCTGATCCCGGAAGAAGCCCAGGCGGCGGCCACGGGCCAGGTGGCGCGGCTGGCCGTGGGCATGTCGGACGGTCTGTCGAAGCTCGCAGCCCATGCGCTGCTGAGCCCGGTGCTGGACACCCCCTCGCTCAAGCTGTTGTGCCATGAGGGCGAGGTCGAAGAACTGCTGGCCGAGCTGGCTCTGCACCGGTTGGACCTGGTGCTGGCCTGTCAGGCCCCGCCGCAGAACTCCAGCCTGCGCCTGAGCAGTGAGCGCATTGCCGAGTCGCCCATCCACTGGTACGGCCCCGAATCCCTGGTACAGCCCGAGCGGATTGACGATTTCCCGCGCTGCCTGGGCCAACTACCCCTCCTGCTGCCCACCGCCCATGCGGCCTTGCGCGGACGCATCGACCGCTGGTTCGAGGCGCACCGCATCGTGCCGCGCGTGGTGGGCGAATTTGAAGACAGCGCCCTGCTGAGCCTGTTTTCGGCGCAGGGCCTGGGAGTGTTTCCGGTGTCGGCCATGGGCAGCGCCGACGTAGCCGCCGTGCGCGGCCTGCGCCTGCTGGGCGCGAGCGACGATCTGCGCGAGGAAATCTTTGCCATTCGCTCGCGCCGCGGGCTGCACCATCCGCTGGTGCAGCGCATTCTCGCGGCCGCACAGGGGCGCTGACCGGCCTGGCGGCCCACACTTCGAAGAAAGCGAAGTGCAACGTCCGGTCGGAGGTCTGGCAACCAGCACCGTCTGGCGGCACCCTGCGGGTTCCTTCTACCCTCAGGAGTCTGTGATGCAACTGATGTTCAAGTCCCGCGTCCGCGACGCCCAGCCTCTGCGCCCCTGGGCGCTGGCCCGCGTGTCCTTTGTGCTGCGCCGCCTGGCCTGGCGGGCGCAAACGGCCACCGTCCGTCTGGAAGACGTTGATGGCCCGCGGCATGGTCTGGACAAGCGCTGCAGCGTCGCCATCCAGAGCGGCGACACCCCGCCCGTGCTGGTGTCGGCCACGGCGCGCGACTGGACCACGGCCCTGAACATCGCGCTCGCCCGGGCCGCGCAGACCTGGAAGCGCCTGTTGCAGCGCCAGCGCGACAGCCGACGCCGGGCTCGGAGCTTCGCGCGCGGCCAGGCCACCGCCCTGCCCCGCGCATGATCTACCGCCCGCCCCGGGTGATTTCGGGGCGGGCTCCGGGCCACGCGTCCCGCAGGGGAGCCTGCATGAGCCCGATGCGCAGGCCCCGAGACACGCCGCGCCAGCGCCAAAAGCCCGACGCCAACGTCAGGGTTCCGACCGCGCCCATCGAGTGGTGTCCGGCCGCTCGTGCAGACCAACCCCCGACAGGCGCACCGCCGACGGTGGCGGTCCAAAGGAACCGCCACTTGGCGGGAACAACGCTTACTGGTCAGTACAGTGCGCGACGACGTTCCACCTTGCGCTCGCGTGTGGCACCGTCGTAGCGCACCGGCACCAGCACAGGCGACCGACGCAAGCCCTGCAAAGGACGTGGCAGCCGTTGCGCGAGCCAATGGCGCAACTGGTAGGCCACGCGATCCAGCAGAGCGTGCAGGCTGGAGGCCAGACCCGCCGTGCGGCCACGCGGCGACAGAGAACGGAACAAGCGATTGAGCATGACAAACCTCCTGTGGTGAATGGCCCCCACTATCCAATCGCAGCCACGGTTTGCCCATCAGGGTGTGTATGAGCGCTGCTTCGCTTCGGTCGAAGTTGAGATAAATAATGTTTAAGTTCGTCTGAGCCGAAGCTTTCGTCACGCAAGGCCTGCTGTTGTGCGCGGTGGTCCTTGGGTAGTCTCCTGCCACCGAATGCACCGCCGCCCAATGCCTGGGCTGTCATGCGGTGTCTGTTGAACCCTGATGAAAGGAGCTTGCACCATGAAATGGATCATCTGGACGGTGGGCGCGCTGCTGGCTGCGCTCTGGACCGGAACTCTGGCCGTGGTGGCGTTGCTGGTGGGCTGGACCAGCAAGGTCCTGCAAGGCAGTGGCGGAAGCATCCCCAGCACCTTGCCGACGCTGGAGTTGCCGGCTTGGCTCGCCCTGTGGATCGATCTTCCCGCATGGCAGGCGGCGCAAGAGCAGGCGTTGCAGATGCTGGCCTCGATACAGCAGTGGCTACCGGCCCTTGGTACCGCAACGGGTTGGTTGGAGCCGGTGGTGTGGACGATCTGGGGCCTGGGCATGGTGCTGCTGCTGGTGGCCGCGGGCGCGTCGCATTGGTTGTGGGGACGCCTAAGCCCGGCCACACCACGCACCAGCTGAGCGGCCTGCTGGCGACACTGCGCAGACATCTCCATCCTTTTTGGCTGTTCGTGCTTACCAAATAAGCACGAGCAGCTATTGTTTTTATAGTACCTGCCTCCTCTGCGGAATCGTGCCTTCGCCAGGCATGCTGCGCAGCAAACGCGCAATGGTTCGCCGCCAATCGATGTCGAAGGCGCGCGGCGCGTGCGCTGCACAGGCCCGCCGTAGCTCAAACGGCTCGGCGATTGACGCCCTGCGGGTGGATTGCTACATTACTAACCAGTCAGTCAGTAATACGCACTCCGCTCCCCCCGCATGTCGCCGACTTCCAGTTCCTCCCCCGCCAAACGCGAAAGACGCAAGGAAGCGCGTCCGGGCGAGTTGCTGGAAGCTGCGCTGGACCTGTTCGTCGAAAAAGGCTTTGCGGCGACGCGGGTGGACGAGGTCGCGGCGCGTGCCGGGGTGTCCAAGGGCACGCTGTTTCTGTACTTTCCCAGCAAGGAAGAGCTGTTCAAGGCCGTGGTGCGCGAGAACATCGCCGGTCGCTTCATCGAATGGAACAGCGAAGTCGAAACCTTTGAAGGCAGCACCGCCGAACTGCTGCACTACTGCTACCGCGTGTGGTGGGAACGTGTGGGCAGCACCAAGGCCTCGGGCATCACCAAGCTGATGCTCAGCGAGGCGCAGAATTTCCCGGAGATCACGCAGTTCTATCAGCAGGAAGTCATCCTGCCGGGGCAGCAACTCATTCGCCGCATCCTGCAGCGCGGTATCGACCGGGGCGAGTTTCGCGCGGTGCCGCTCGACTACGCCATCTACGTGGTACTGGCCCCAATGATGTTCCTCATGATGTGGAAGCACTCCCTGGGGGCCTGCGCGCAGGGCGCACTCGACATCGACCCCGACCGTTATCTCGCCACCCAGGCCGACGTCATCGCTTACGGCCTGGCCACCCGCCCTGGCAGCACCGGGCTGAGCGCTTAGGCAGTCCACACTCCGCCCCGCCCCATGCCACTCCCACAGCAGGCCCATCGCGCTCAACGCACACAGACATGGCGTGGCAGCTCAGGCCTGTACAGCCCACTCAGACGCGCGCTTTGCTGCATGGCCAAGCCCTGACCCAACACCCCTTCCCCTGCCCGCCTCCCTCCTATGAAACGCTGGATTCCCTGGACACTGGCTGCGCTGGTCGTGGCACTGATCGCGGTGGGCGTGGCCCGTGCGCTGGCCGCGCGGCAGGCGCAGCAACAGGCCACGGCCCAGGCCATGCAGCGCGAAGCGCCAGCCTTGCTGGTGCAGGCATCCGAATGGCTGCAGGCCGAACGCCGCAGCCTGACGCTTGGGGTGGCGGTCTCGGGCACCGTGCGGGCTGTTGATACCGCGGTGGTCAAGGCGCGCGTGGCCGGAGAGTTGCAGGGCCTTGTGGTGCGCGAGGGCGACACCGTCAGCGCGGGCCAGGTGCTCGCACGCATCGATCCGACCGAATCGCAGGCGCGCCTGCGGCAAGCCGCCCAGCAGGCCGACGCAGCGCGCGCACAAATCGACATTCAGCAACGGCTGTACGACAACAACCGTGCGCTGGTGTCGCAGGGCTTCATTTCTTCGACGGCCTTGGCCACGTCGCAGGCGAATCTGGACGCCGCGCGCGCCAGCTACGAGGCCGCGGCCGCGGCCGCCGATGTGGCCCGCAAGGCGCTGCAAGACACACAACTGCGCAGCCCGATCGCCGGGCAAGTGTCGCAACGCTTTGCCCAGCCCGGCGAGCGCCTGCCTGTGGACGGTCGCGTGCTGGAGGTGGTGGACCTGGCGCGCCTCGAGGTGGAAGGCATGGTCGCGCCGGGCGATTCAGTGGCGCTGCGCGTTGGACAGACAGCGCTGCTGCAGGTCGAGGGCACCGGGCTGTCGGTACCGGCGCGCGTGGTGCGCATCGGCCCCAGCGCACAGACCGGCAACCGCAATGTACCGGTGTACCTGCGGCTTGACGTTTCGTCGCCCGATACGGCCACGCTGCGCCCTGGTCTGTTTCTGACAGGACGCATCGCCACCGGCACGCAGGAGGCGACCGTGCTGCCCCTGGACGCCGTGCGCACCGATCAGCCCACGCCCTATGTGCAGGCCGTGCGCAACGACCGCGTGGTGCACCTGCCTGTGCGCGTGGGTCTGCGCTCTTCCGAGGGCGGCACCACCTGGGTGGCGGTGGAAGGCCTGGATGCCGGGCAACGCGTGCTGGCCGGCCGTCTGGGCGCCCTGCGGGAAGGCACGCGTGTCGAAGCCGCTGCGGCTCCGACGGCAGCGGCCGCCGCCTCCACCGCCGCGACGGGCGCCTCGCGCTGATTTGCCATGTGGTTCACCCGCGTCAGCCTCCAGAACCCCGTCTTCGCGACGATGGTGATGCTCGCCTTCGTGGTGCTCGGGGCCTTTTCCCTGCAGCGCCTGAAGGTGGACCAGTTCCCCAACATCGACTTTCCGGTGGTGGTGGTCACGGTGGACTACCCCGGCGCATCGCCCGAAATCGTGGAGAGCGAGGTCACCAAAAAGATCGAGGAAGGCGTGAACTCGATCGCGGGCATCAACGCCCTCACCTCGCGCAGCTACGAAGGCACGGCGGTGGTGATCATCGAGTTCCAGCTGCACATCGACGGCCGCAAAGCCGCTGAAGACGTGCGCGAGAAAGTGGCCACCGTGCGCCCGAGCCTGCGCACCGAGGTCAAGGAGCCGCGCGTGCTGCGCTTTGACCCGGCCAGCCGCGCGGTGTGGTCGCTCGCGGTGCTGCCGGACAGCGCGGCGGCATCTCCGCCAAGCGCGGTGGAACTCACCACCTGGGCCGAACAGACCCTCAAGAAGCGCCTCGAAAACGTGCGCGGCGTGGGCGCTGTGAACCTGGTCGGGGCCACCCGGCGCGAAATCAACCTTTACCTGAATCCACAGGCCCTGGAAGCCTATGGCGTCACGCCCGATCAGGTGGTCACGGCTGTGCGCGGCGAGAACCAGGACCTGCCGGTGGGCACCCTCAAGACCGTCGGCCAGGAACGCGTGGTGCAGATCGACGCGCGCATGGAGCGCCCGGAGGACTTCGGCCAGATCATCGTGGCACGCCGCGGCGGGGTGCCGGTGCGCCTGTCGCAGGTGGCGCGCGTGCAGGACGGCGCTCAGGAGGTCGAGAGCCTGGCGCTCTACAACGGCGAACGCACGCTGTTGCTGACGGTGCAGAAGTCGCAGGGCGAAAACACCATCGAAGTGGTGGACGGACTCAACGCCGCAGTGGCCGAACTGCGGCGCGACCTGCCCGCGGGCGTGCGGCTCGAACCGATCGGTGACACCTCACGCCCCATCCGCGTGGCGGTGAACAACGTGCGCCAGACGCTCATCGAAGGCGCGGTGCTCACGGTGCTGATCGTGTTCCTGTTCCTCAATTCGTGGCGCTCCACGGTCATCACGGGTCTCACGCTGCCGATTGCGCTGGTGGGCACGTTCCTGTTCATGTACTGGTTCGGCTTCACCATCAACATGATCACCCTCATGGCACTGTCGCTGTGCGTGGGTTTGTTGATTGACGATGCCATCGTGGTGCGCGAGAACATCGTACGGCACGTGCAGATGGGCAAGTCGGCCTATGCGGCGTCGCTGGACGGCACGCAGGAGATCGGGCTGGCCGTGCTGGCCACCACGCTGTCCATCGTCGCGGTGTTCCTGCCTATTGGTTTCATGGGCGGAATCATCGGCAAGTTCTTCCACGAATTCGGCATCACCATCGTGGCGGCAGTGCTGATCTCGATGTTCGTGAGCTTCACGCTCGATCCCATGCTGTCGTCGGTCTGGCACGACCCCAGCATCCACGCCCACGGGAACAACGCCGGTGCGCCCCGCACGCTGTACGACAAGACCCTCGGACGCGTGACGCATGCCTTTGACCGCGCCACCGAAGCGATGGCCGAGGGGTATCAGCGCATCCTGCGCTGGTCGCTGGTGCACAAGCTCACCACACTGGCCCTGGCCCTGGCAGTGTTCGTGGCCAGTATCGTGATGGTTCCACTGCTCGGTACCGAATTCGTGCCCAAGGCCGACTTTTCTGAGACCTCGGTCAACTTCTACACCCCGGTCGGTTCGTCCCTGGAAGCCACCGAAGCCAAGGCGCGCCAGGTGGAACAGGTGCTGCGCAGCCTGCCCGAGGTGCGCTACACACTGACCACCATCAACACCGGCAATGCCCAGGGCAAGATGTACGCCAGCGTCTATGTGCGCCTGGTGGACCGCCACCAGCGCGAGCGCAGCGTGGACCAGATGTCCACGGTGCTGCGCGAGCAGCTGTCGCGGATTGCAGGCATCACCGTCACGCACGTAGGCCTGCTCGACCCGGTGGGCGGGCAAAAGCAGATCGAGTTTTCGCTGCAGGGGCCTGATCTGAAAGAGCTCGAACGCCTGACCCGGGCCGTGACCGAACAGATCCGCAGCATTCCGGGCCTTGTGGACCTGGACACCAGCCTCAAGCCAGACAAACCCGTGATCGCCGTCGAGGTACGGCGCGACGCGGCGTCCGACCTGGGCCTGGGTGTGGCGCAAATGGCCAGCAGTCTGCGCACCCTGGTGGCCGGCCAGACGGTGGGCAACTGGCGCGCCCCCGACGACCAGACCTACGACGTGAATGTGCGCCTTGCGCCCGAGGCCCGCACCACGCCCGAAGACCTACAGCGCCTGCCCTTCACCGTGACGGCGCCCGACGGCACACAGCGGCTGGTGCGCCTGGGCCAAGTGGCGCAGGTCAGCGAATCGACCGGCGCGAACCAGATCAACCGCCGCGACCTCACCCGCGAAGTGGCCGTGAATGCCAACGTGTCGCAGCGCTCGGCGGGCGAAGTCTCGGCCGACATCCGCCGCGCGCTGGAGCAGGTCGCGTTTCCGCCCGGCTACCGCTACCAGTTCGGCGGCTCCACCAAGAACATGGCGGAATCGTTTGGCTACGCCATTTCGGCCCTGGTGCTGGCGATTGTGTTCATCTACATGATCCTGGCGAGCCAGTTCAAGAGCTTCCTGCAGCCCCTGGCGCTCATGACCAGCCTGCCGCTCACGCTGATCGGGGTGGTGCTGGCGCTGCTCATGTTCCGCTCCACCCTGTCCATGTTCTCCATCATCGGGGTGGTGATGCTCATGGGCCTGGTGACCAAGAACGCCATCCTGCTGGTGGACTTCGCCATCCGGGCCCGCGCGCCACACACCAACGATGCAGGGGAGGCAGTGGCAGGGCTGCCGCGCGAAGACGCTCTGCTGCTGGCTGCCCGGGTGCGTCTGCGCCCCATCCTCATGACCACGCTGGCCATGATTTTTGGCATGGTGCCGCTGGCGTTTGCGCTGTCCGAGGGTTCTGAGCAACGCGCGCCCATGGGCCAGGCCGTGATCGGCGGCGTCATCACCTCGTCGCTGCTCACGCTGGTGGTGGTGCCGGTGGTGTATTGCTACATGGACGACCTGGCGCGCTGGATGCGCCGCCGCTTTGGCGCGTCACCCGCCGAAAACACAGGCGCGGCCCCTAAAATCGAGGGTTTGTCCTGACCCGCCCCCTGCTGGAGACCATCCATGAACCTGCCGCTCAACACCTCTGCGAACCCGGCCGACCCGATTGCGAATGCCCGCTACAACATGATCGAGCAGCAGATCCGGCCCTGGAACGTGCTCGACCCCCAGGTGCTCGATCTGCTGGCCGTGGTGCGCCGCGAGGACTTTGTGCCCGCAGCCTACCGCAGCATGGCCTTCATGGACATCGAGGTGCCGCTGGCTGGCGAGCCCGAGCAGGCACTGCGCGACGGTCGCTGCATGCTGGCGCCCCGGCTGGAGGCACGCATGCTGCAGGACCTGCAGGTGCGCCCCACCGACCGGGTGCTCGAAATCGGCGCAGGATCGGGCTACATGGCCGCATTGCTAGGCCACTGCGCGCAGAGCGTCACCACGCTGGAGATCGACCCCACACTGGCCGACATGGCCCGCCAGAACCTGCAGAACGCCGGACTGGCGAACGTGAGTGTGCGGGTGGCCGACGGCGCACAAGACCCGCTGGTGGAGGGTCCGTTCGATGTGATCGTGCTCAGCGGTTCGGTGGCCGAGCTGCCCTCGGCCCTGCTGGGCCAGTTGCGCGACGGTGGGCGTCTGGGTGCCATCGTGGGCCACGACCCGGTGATGCGATTCACGATCGTGCGCCGCACGGGAGACCGCTACGAAAGCACCGCCCCCTGGGACACCACGGCACCGCGCCTGCAGCATTTCCCGGAGCCTTCGGGCTTCTCGTTCTGATCCAGGAAGCCGGTCATGGACCACGTTCGACCTTCTGAACTGCGCGACTGGTTTGCCGCCGTGGCACCCAACGGGGCCACCCCGGTGGTGCTCGATGTGCGCGAGCCCTGGGAATGGCAGACCTCCAGTGTCAAAGCCGAGGGTTTTGAGCTGGTGTGCATCCCCATGGGCAGCATTCCATCGCGCCTGGCGGACATCGACCCCGCGCGCCCCGTGGCCTGCCTGTGCCACCACGGCGCGCGCAGCCTGCGCGTGGCGGTGTTCTTGCAGCAACAGGGCTTTGGCACTGTCGCCAACATCACCGGCGGCATCGAGGCCTGGGCGCAGGAGCTGGACCCCGCCCTGCCCCGCTACTGAACCCGCCCCACCGGACTCGCAGCGCCGATTTTTTTGAGGACTTTCCATGACACTGCCGCGGCTTCTTCCCCTGACATTTGCCCTGGGTCTGTGCCTGGCCCTTCCGGTGCAGGCGCAAAGCCTGATGGAACTGGTCGAATCGGCGCGCAAGTACGACAGCACCTGGCAGGCGGCTCGCGCGCAACTGGACGCCGCAGAGCGCCGCGCCGACCAGGCCCGCGCCGGCCTGCTGCCCAGCGCCGCGCTGTCGGCCGGTGTCACCCGTGCCCAGACCGATGTAACCCGCCCGCCGGTGGACCGCAGCGCCACCACCCAGACCCTGGGCGTGAACGCCTCGCAGCCGCTGTACCGCCCGGCCAATCGCATTGCACTGCAGCAAGGGGAGCGCGGCGTGGAGGTCGCCCAGGCCCAGCTCGACGCGGCCACGCAGGATTTGCTGGTGCGCGTGAGCCAGGGGTACTTTGATGTGTTGGCGGCGCAAGACACCCTCGCGTTTGTCCAGGCGCAAAAGGCAGCGGTCTCGGAGCAGCTGGCCTCTGCCAAGCGCAACTTCGAGGTGGGCACCGCCACCGTGACGGACCAGCGCGAGGCACAGGCCCGCTTCGATCTGGTGGTGGCCCAGGAAATCGCCGCCGAAAACGACCTGCGAGTCAAGCGCCTGGCCCTCGACCAGTTGGTCGGCGTGACCGGCACCAAGCCTGCGCCTCTGGCGCAGCCGGTGCAACTGCCAGCCGTGACACCCGACGACGTGAACCAGTGGGTGGAAACCTCGCGCAATCAGCAGCCGGGCGTGCGCCAGGCGGCCCTGGCACTGGATGTGGCGCGTCTGGAAACCCGCCGCGCCGAAACCGGCCACCTGCCCACGGTGGACCTGCAGGCCGGCTACAACATCACACGCAACCCCAACGGTACGGCAACGCTGCCCGGCGTCAGCAGCCGCACCAACAACGCCAGCCTCGGTGTGGCACTGAACCTGCCGCTCTTTGCAGGCTATGCCGTGCAGAACCGCGTGCGTGAAACCTTAGCCCTCGAAGAAAAGGCCCAGGCCGACCTGGAGACCGCGCGCCGCAACGTTGCACAGGCCACGCGGGCCGCGTTTTTCGGTGTGCAGTCGGGCCAGGGCCAGGTGCGGGCGCTCGAAGCGGCCGAACTGTCCAGCCAGAGCGCACTCGATGCCAACCGCCTGGGCTATCAGGTCGGTGTGCGCATCAATATTGACGTGCTCAATGCGCAAAGCCAGCTCTTCCAGACCAAGCGCGACCTAGCCCAGGCGCGCTACAACGTGTTGCTGGGTACGCTCAAGCTGCGCCAGGCCGCCGGTACCCTGACACTCGACGACGTGGCGGCCATCAACCGCCTGCTCGCTCCCGCAGCGCCCTGAACGCTGCGGCAGGGCCTAGCGCCCTGCCCGCCCCTGCCACAGCAGCGCGGCAATCGCGTCGGCGGTGGCCTCTGCAGCGCCACGGTGCGCTGTGGCAAATGCCAGCGCGCGGGTTCGCCGCTGCGCGAGTGCGTCTGTGTCGACCAACCAGGCCAGTGCCTCGCGTAGGCCGACAGCCATGTCGGCCACACGCTGTGCCGCCTGGGCTTCGCAGGCCTGCTCGGCGGCCTCGGAAAAGTTGAAGGTGTGCGGGCCCAGTACCACCGGACACCCGCAGGCCGCGGCTTCGATGAGGTTTTGCCCGCCAAATTCGCCAAAACTGCCCCCCAGCAGCACAACATCGGCCATGCCGTAGTAGCGTGGCATCTCCCCCAGGCTGTCGCCCAACCACACCTGCGCCGGCTCGGGCGCAGCCGCCCAGGCGCTGCGCCGCGACACCGTAAGCCCGCTGCTGCGCAGCAGCGCCGCCACTTCGTCAAAACGCTGCGGGTGCCGCGGCACCACCAGCCATTGCACACCCGCCAGCGCCGCCGCACCGCCAGCACGCCCTTGCAGGTTCTGTAGCGCCTGGAGCCACAGCGCCTCCTCGCCCTCGCGGCTACTGGCCAAAAGCACCACCGGGCGGCCTGCCGCCGCGCGCCAAGCGCGGCCCTGTGCCAAGAGCTCGGCATCGGGTGTGGCATCGAACTTGAGGTTGCCGAACACGCCCGCCACCGGCGCCCCCAGCGCCCGCAGGCGGTCAGCATCGGCTGCAGTCTGTGCATACACGGCGGCGAGGCCGCGGTAAGCCGGGCGGGCCAGGAGCGCCAGACGCAGCGCACGCTGCAGCGAACGCGCATTCAAGCGGGCGTTGGCCAGCACCAGCGGTACGCCGCGCGCACGGCAGGCCTCCACCAAGTTGGGCCACACCTCGGTTTCCATGAGCACGCCCACTGCAGGCCGAAACTGCCGCAGAAAACGCGCGACAGCCCCTGGCGTGTCCCATGGCAGCCAGACCTGCACATCACCCGGCGTGAGCAGCTTTTCGCCCTCGGCGCGGCCCGTGGCCGTGCTGTGGGTGAGCAACAGCCGCATGCCCGGCAGGCGGGCGCGCAGCCGGGCCAGCAGCACGGCGGCGGCGCGCGTTTCGCCCAGCGACACGGCATGCACCCACACAAACTGGCCCAGCGGGTCCATGGTGCTGTAGGGCACCAGGCTGTCGATCGGGCGCGGATAGCGGCCAAATCGCTCGGGAATTGCAGCCAGGTAACCAGGCTCGTCGCGCCCGCGGCGGCGCAGCTTGCGCAGCAGCAGCGGCTGCGCAAGCCACATCAGGGCCGAATAAGCGGCGCGGACCAGATCAGGCATGGCGCAGGCTCTGGGCAGATCAGCGCGGCGTCAATGCGCGGCGCTGCCGGGCTGCGCGCCGGGCTTGACGCGGTGCAGCAGGGCCAGCATGGCCGCTTCGATGCGCGCCAGCGCCTCGGGCGTATGACCCTCAAAGCGCAGCACCAGCACGGGCGTTGTGTTGCTGGCCCGAATCAGACCAAAGCCGTCGGGCCAATCCACGCGCAAACCGTCGATGGTGCTGATGCGCGCGGGTTCAGCAAACTGGGCGGGCGCCAGGGCCTGCAGTTCAGCCGTGAGTCGGTGCGGCTCTCCCTCTGCACAAGCCACATTGAGCTCGGGTGTGGAGTGGCTGCTGGGCAGAGCCTCCAACACAGCGCCAGGGTCTGCATGGCGGCTCAGGATTTCCAGCAGGCGGCAACCCGCGTAGGTGCCGTCGTCAAAGCCGTACCAGCGCTCCTGGAAGAAGATGTGCCCGCTCATCTCGCCGCCCAGCGGAGCCTGCAGCGCCTTCATGCGGGCCTTGATGAGCGAATGACCGGTCTTGTACATCACCGGCTGACCTCCAGCGGCCTCAATGGCCGGGGCCAGGCGCTGCGTGCACTTCACGTCGAACAGGATGGGCGCCCCTGGCACGCGCGAGAGCACGTCCTGCGCAAACAGCATCATCTGCCGGTCTGGGTAGATGTTCTGGCCCGAACGCGTGACGATGCCCAAGCGGTCGCCGTCGCCATCGAAGGCCAGGCCCAGGTCGGCGTCGGACGCCTGCAGCGCACGCGTCAGGTCCTGCAGGTTCTCGGGCTTGCTCGGGTCGGGGTGGTGGTTCGGAAAATTCCCGTCCACCTCGGCGTACAGGGCCTGCACCTCGCAGCCCAGCGCACGGAAGATATCGGGGGCGGACGCACCGGCCACGCCGTTGCCGCAGTCCACCACGATCTTGAGCGGGCGGGCCAGGCGGATATCGCCCACGATGCGCTCGCGGTAGGCCGGCAGCACATCGTGCGTGCGGCACTGCCCGCCGCCCTGCAGCGTCCAGGCCTCGGCCTCCATCGCACGGCGCAGCGCCTGGATCTCGTCGCCAAAAATCGCGCGGCCCGCCAGCACCATCTTGAAACCGTTGTAGTCGCGGGGGTTGTGGCTGCCCGTGACCTGGATACCGCTCGTGCACAAGGTGGATGCCGCAAAGTACAGCATGGGCGTGGTGGCCATGCCGATGTCGATGACCGACAGGCCCACATCCTGCAGCCCGGCCATCAGCGCGCCCGCCAGCGCGGGGCCTGAGAGCCGCCCGTCGCGCCCCACGGCCACGGTGCTTTCGCCCTCGGCGAGCGCCGCCATGCCAAAGGCCCGGCCCAGGTTCCGTGCCACGGTCTCGTCCAGGGTGTCGGGCACGATGCCGCGGATGTCGTAGGCCTTGAAGATGGCGGGTGCTGCGTGCACGAAGAGCCCTTTCGGAACAGTGAGGCGGTCGGAAGCGAAGCCCGCAATTGTAGAAGCCCCGTCTTGCAGCGAACGCCGCAGCAGGGTGGGTCACGGCCGCAGGCGCAGGTCCGCAAACGTCGCATGGCCATCGCACTGGCGGCCTATGATGGACCGCATGTCCTCCCGCCCTTCAGCGCCACTCGCGCCTTCAGCCCCCAGCGCTGAAGCAGCCCGCTGGCACGAGCAGTGCTGGCGCGCGCTCAGCAGCCGCGACGCGCGCTTTGACGGCCGCTTTTTCACCGGGGTGACCTCCACCGGCGTGTATTGCCGGCCTGTGTGCGCCGTGCGCACCCCGCGGCGCGAGAACTGCCAGTTTTACGCGACCGCAGCGCACGCCGAGCAGGCCGGGTTTCGGCCCTGCCTGCGCTGCCGGCCCGAGCTGGCCCCGGCGGCCCAGTGGTGGTCGGCCACCGACGCGGCCAGCGTGCTGGTGCGCGAGGCCCTGCGGCGCCTGCAGCCACAAGTCCGCGGCACCGAAGATGGCGCCGTCGTGCAGGTGCTGGCGCGGCGACTGGGCGTGACCGACCGGCACCTGCGCCGCGTGTTCCAGCAGCAACTGGGTGTCACCCCGCAGCAGGTGTGGCAGACGCGGCGGCTGTTGGCCGCCAAGCAGTTGCTGACCGACACCACACTGCCTGTGCACGAGGTCGCTTCCGCCAGCGGCTTTGGCAGCGCGCGGCGGCTGCAGGCTGCGTTCGCCACGCATTACGGTCTGGAACCCACGGCCTTGCGACGCCAGTCACAGCGCGCGGACGATGCGCTGAAACCCGCGCTGCGGCCCGTGCGCCTGGGCTACCGGCCGCCACTGGACGCCGATGCGCTGCTGGCTTTTGGGGCGCAGCGGCAACTGCCCGGACTGGAACAGGTGGACACGGCCGAGCGCACCATGCGACGGGTGGTGCGTGCCCATGGCCCACAGGGCCGCTGCGCTCCAGGCTGGATCGAGGCCGTGTTCGACCCCTTGCATCCCGTGGTGTGCGTACGGCTGTCCGACAGCCTGCTGCCCGAATTGCCCGCCTGGCTGGCCCGTGTGCGCCACTGGCTGGACCTGGACGCAGACCCGGCGGCCATCCATGCGGTGCTGGGGCGCGACTTTCCGGCGGCCGAGGGCCTGCGGGTGCCCGGCACCACCGATGGCTTCGAACTGGCCGTACGCGCCGTGCTGGGCCAGCAGGTCAGCGTGGCCGCGGCACGCACCTTGGCGGGCCGTGTGCTAGACGCCTGGGGCGAGCCCGTGTCAACGCCCTGGCCAGCGCTGCACCGGGCGTTTCCGTCTGCCGCCGTGCTGGCGCGCGTGCCGGCCGAGGCGCTTGGCGCGCTGGGCATCGTGCGCCAGCGGCAGCAGGCCCTGCTGGCACTGGCACAGCAGGTGGATGCAGGCCTGCTCGACCTGAGCCCTGAGGCCGATGTGGAAGCCACGCGCGCGCGCCTTTGCAGCCTGCCCGGCATTGGCGCCTGGACGGCCGACTACATTGCACTGCGCGCCTTGCGGTGGCCCGATGCGTTTCCGGCCGCCGACGTGGCCCTGCACCAGGCACTGGGCATTGCCCGCGGCAGCGGCGCAGCGCGCGCGGCCACCGCGCGGGCCGAGCCCTGGCGCCCCTGGCGCGGCTACGCCCTGCTGCGCGCCTGGGCCGGGCACTACCAGCCGCCCGGAACCCCGGGGGCGCTGGCGGATGGCGATGCCACGCCGCCGGCAGCCGACACTGCCGCCACCGCCGCACCGGATTTGCTATAGTTTTAGTAGCTGCTCGTGCTTGACTTGTAAGCACAAGCAGCCCATTTGACCCTCAAGGAATCTGCCATGGTGGCCTTCGCATCCCTGACCTACACCGTCGTGCCCTCGCCCCTGGGTCGGCTGACGCTGGCCGCATCGGCCACAGGCCTGGCGGGTGTCTGGTTCGACGGCCAGCGCCACCTGCCCCCTGCACTAGCGGCCCAACCCACGGCCTGGCCGCGCGACGACGCCCACCCCCTGCTGCAGGCGGCGGCGGCGCAACTGCAGGCGTACTGGCGCGGTCAGGTCCGGTCCTTTGATCTGCCGCTTGACTTGTCGGCTGGAACCCCGTTTCAGCGGGCCGTGTGGCATGCGTTGCGCCAGGTGCCATACGGCGGCACCGTGCGCTATGGCGACCTCGCCCGTCAGCTGGGCCAGCCCCGGGCTGTGCGGGCGCTGGGCGCAGCCGTGGGCCGCAACCCGCTGAGCGTGGTGGTGCCCTGCCACCGGGTGGTGGGGGTGGGCGGCGCGCTCACGGGCTATGCCGGAGGGCTGGAGCGCAAACAGGCGCTGCTGCAGCTGGAAGGCGCACTGCCGCCGGTCGAACCGCCGCTGGCCGGGGCGACGGCATGAGCCGCCCGCCCGCCTGGGTGGCCGAGTTCGTGCTGCTGGCCGCGCTGTGGGGCGCGTCCTTTTTGTTCATGCGCCTGGGCGCGGCCGAATTTGGCCCACTGGCCACGGCAGGCCTGCGCGTGGGGCTGGCAGCCGCGTTTTTGTGGCCGGTGCTGTGGCAGCGGGGCCAGTGGCCTGCGCTGCGCCAGCATTGGCGGCCCGTGCTGGTGGCGGGGGTGATCAACTCCGCCCTGCCCTTTGCGCTGTATGCCTGGGCGGTGCTGCACCTCACCACGGGGCTGACGTCGATCCTCAACGCCACGGTGCCGCTGTTTGGCGCGCTGGTGGCCTGGGTGTGGCTGGGCGAACGCATTGCGCGCCTGCGCTGGCTGGGCCTGGCACTGGGGTTTGCAGGCGTGGCCCTGCTGGCCTGGCGTGCCCCGGCAGGGGTCGGTCTGGCAGGCGGCCAGGCGGCGCTCGCCATGGGGGCGTGCCTGCTGGCGTCGCTGTGTTACGCGCTGGCGGCCAGTTATGCGCGCCGCCGCCTGGTGGGGGTCCCGGCACTCGCCACGGCCACGGGCAGCCAGATTGGTGCCGCGCTGGCGCTGGCCATACCCACCGTGCTGTTCTGGCCCGAGCAGACGCCGGGCGCAACCGCGTGGCTCGCGGTGCTGGCGATTGCCGTGCTGTGCACCGGCATTGCGTACATCCTGTACTTCCGGATCATCGAGCGTGCAGGCGCCAGCCGGGCGCTGACCGTCACCTTTCTCACGCCGGTGTTTGCGCTGGGTTACGGCGCGCTGTTTCTGGCCGAACCCGTCACGCCGTGGATGGTGGGGTGCGCCGTACTGATTGTGGCTGGTACCGCCTTGTCAACCGGGCTAATCAGGACGCAGTCACAGCCCTGAGGCGTGTCCGAGTCGCCCTACACTCGGGATATGCGCCGCGTCCAGGGCCTCTTCTCACCCGCTTCCGTCGCGCCTTCAATGCAGCAGCGTGCTGCGCGGCTGGCGCTCGGCCTGGCCGCATTGACCCGACGGCTGGCCTGTACCTGGAGCCCGCATGGCCCATAACGCGCTGTTGGCCGGGGGTCTCCTGCTGCTGATTGTGTTGGGCATGACGCAGATGGCGCCGCAGGAGTTGCTGAAGCCGGGACGCCGAACCCAATGGACAGCGGGTTGGCTCGGCGGCATCGTATCGGTGCTGGTCCTGGTCGTACTGCGTATCAATGCGCCAGAACTGGACGTCGTGGCTTACCCGACTGCCACAGCTTTCATGGCTCTGTACTTTGGGCCGCTGGCAGCCGGAGTAACGGCGCTGGTCGCGCTGGCTGGTATTGCATGGAGCGGAGCCGCTGAAATCGGCGCAGCGGTGTTCGTTCTGAGCGCTGCCTGGGCCAGTGGCGAAGCCTGGCGGCGCGTGCGCCGCTATGCGCCGTTGAACACCTGGCGGCCGATGGTGGGACTGGCCGTGCTGCTGCCGCTGGCGACCGCGCTGGCCCTCGTGCTCGCGGGCCATATCTCGATGCCCGTTCATGCGGGGGCCTTGTTCGACACTTTCCCCTGGTATCACGGGGCAGGCATTCTGATCTTGGGCGCGGGGCGCCTGTTACTGGTGGGGAAGGCCCACACCACCTTGGCGCTGCAAGCGGCCAATGAGCGTTTGCGTGAGCGAGAGCAGCAACTAAGCCTGGCGCTCGATTCGCTGGCTGGCGGACGCTGGGAGTGGGAGGTTCCCACGCGCAGTTTCCGCTGCCACGGCAGCTTCTACGAGACGTTCGGCATCGAGGAAGGCGATGCTCCAGACCTCTGGCAGCGTTGGTATGCCCGGCGCCATCCTGGCGACGCTGCGCGGCAGGCTGCCAAGCTCGCGCGGGCCATGGATGGAGAGTCCGAGGCGTACGAGGCCGAGTTTCGCGTACTCGACCTGGAGGGGCAGTGGCGCTGGGTGCTGTCGCGTGGCACGGTGGCCGCGCGTGACGCGACGGGCAAACCGCAGCGGCTCATTGGCATGGACATTGACATCACCGCGCACCGGGAGGTGGAAGCGGCTTTGCAGGTATCGGAAACCAAGTACACGACCTTTTTTCAAACACTGCCGGATGCAGCCGGCATCTCCCGCATTCGCGACGGACGGTACCTGGATGTGAACCCCGCGTTCTGCGAGCTGTTTGACAGGGTCCATGCAGAAATCGTGGGCCGTACGTCCACCGAGTTGAAGATTTGGGCCAGCGAGCAAGAACGTGAACGGTTTGTGCGGGCGTTTGAACGGGACGGCAAGGTCGATCGGCTACCGGTGACCGCCCAGCGCAAGGGCGTGCGCTTGCCCGGCTTGATGTCGGCACGCTCCGTGCTTATCGAGGGTGAACAGTGCTTTGTGTTCGTCTTCCACGATATGACCGAGGCCCACCGCACCAGCGAGGAATTGCGTGCCGTCAACGGCCTGCTGCAGCAGGCGGGCCGGCTTGCGCGCCTGGGCGCCTGGGAAGATGCCCGGGGCCATGGACTGGTGTATTGGTCGGACGTGTGTTACGACATCCACGGCCTGCCCCTGGGTGCGCCGCCGCCTGCCCACTACATCGATCAGCATGTGGCGCCCGAATACCGCGAGATCCTGCGCGACTGCCTGCGCGCCAGCATTCTGCGACGCGAGGAATGGAGCCTGGAGCTGGAAGTGTTGCGGGCCGACGACGGGCAGCGCCGCTGGGTACGCGCCCGCGGCGAACCCGTGATCGAAGGTGGCCGCGTGACCCGGGTGCGCGGTGTGATGCAGGACATTGACGAAACCAAGCGCGCCGAGCAGCGGCTGCGCCAGTCGGAAGACCGTTTCTCCCGCATCTTCCACCTCATGCCCTATCCCATGGGGCTTTCGCGCTGCAGCGACGGCTGCTACACCGACATCAACCCCGCCTGGGAGCAGATGCTGGGCATCCCCCGTGGCGAAGCCCTGGGGCGCACGGCCATCGATTTGGGTATTTTCTCGGCCGACCAGCGCCAGCGTCTGCTGGACGCTGTGGAAAAGGACGGGCAGATCAACGGCTACGAGGTAACGCTGCACTCGCGCACGCGCGGGCCGCTCACGGTGCTGCAGTCCATGCGGCGCACCGAGCTGGACGGAGAACCGCACTGGCTGTTCTCGGTGCACGACATCACCGACCGCAAGCGCAACGAGGAACAGGTGCGCGAGCGCGAGGAACTGCTCTCGCTCACGCTGTCGGCCGCATCCCTGGGCTGCTGGGACTGGGACCTGGCCGCCGGACAGATTTCGGGCGACACGCGCTGGCGCCACCTGCGTGCACTGCCTGTCGGGCGCGGCCCTGCAAGCGATGCGCCCGTGCCCTGGGCCACCCATGTGGCGGTGGAAGACGTCGAGCGCATCTCCAACGAACTGGCCCGGCACACGCGGCATCCGGGCACGCCCTTCGATGCGACTTGGCGCACGCAGGCGCCCGGCGAGCCTGCCCGCTGGATTCGCAACCTGGGCAAGATCGTGCGCTACGACGACAACGCCCAGCCGCTGCGCATGCTGGGGGTGGCCATCGACGTGACCCCGCAGCGCGAGCAGGAAGTGCTGCTGCAAAAACTCGCACATTTCGACGCACTGACCGGCCTGCCCAACCGCGTGATGTTGGCCCGGCGGCTGCAGGACTGCATGGCCGAAGCCCGCGAACAGGGCACCCAGCTGGGCGTGGCCTACCTCGATCTGGACGGCTTCAAGCCGGTGAACGACCGCTTTGGTCACGGCGCGGGCGACCGCCTGCTGGTGATGGTCGCCGCACGCCTGACGCGCGCGCTGCGCTCGGTCGATTGCGTCGCGCGGCTGGGCGGCGACGAATTCGTGCTGCTCTTACCCGGTCTGGCCTCCGCCGCCGCCTTCGAGCAAACGCTGGGCCACGTGATGGACCAGATCGCCACCCCGTACGAGATCGACAGCGAGCGCGTGGTGGTCACGGCCAGCATTGGCTACACCATGTTCCCGCTGGACGAGGCCGATGCCGACACCCTGCTGCGCCATGCCGACCAGGCCATGTACGCGGCCAAGCAGGCCGGGCGCAACCGATACCACCAGTTTGACGCCGAGCAGGAGCGCGCACAGCAGCAGATGCGCGAACGGGGCCTGCAGGTGCGCGAGGGGCTGGCCGGGTCGCAGTTCGTGCTATACCTGCAACCCAAGGTGGACATGCGCAGCGGCGCGCTGGTGGGCGCCGAATTGCTCTCGCGCTGGCAGCACCCCGAGCGCGGGCTGGTGCCGCCCGGCGAGTTTCTGCCGCTGCTCGAAGGCACCGAGCTCGAAATCACCTTTGGCGAATGGGTGCTAGAAGCCGCGCTGCAGATGCACGAAGCCTTGAGCAACCGCGGCCTGCAGTTGCCGCTGAGCATCAACATCGCTGCGCAGCACCTGCAGCACCGTGGCTTTGCCGACTGGATGGCGCAGCGCATGGCCCACCACCCGGCGGTCTCGGCCTCGCTGATGGAGCTGGAGATCACCGAAAGCGCCGCACTGTACGACCTGCAGGCCGCCTCCAGTGCGCTGACCGACCTGCGCGCGCTGGGCATGTCAATCTCGCTCGATGACTTCGGCACCGGCTACTCGTCGCTCACCTACCTGCGCCGTTTGCCCATGGACGTGCTGAAAATCGACCAGAGCTTTGTGCACGGCATGATGAGCGACCCTGGCGATCTGGCCATCGTGCAGGGCGTGATCGGCCTGGCGCGCTCGTTCGGCTACCGTGTGATCGCCGAAGGCGTGGAAACCGTGGAGCAGGGCCAGATGCTGCTGCAACTGGGCTGCAGCCATGCGCAGGGCTATTGCATCGCGCGGCCCATGCCGCTGGACGACTTTGTGCGCTGGACGGCGTCCTGGGCCCCTCCGCCTGGCTGGCAGCGCCAGCGGCCGGGCTGAAGCGCAGCGCTGCGCCAGTGCAAGCCTGCGGAGGCGGGCTCATTCAGGCGAACAGGTGCTCGGATGCTATTGAATTGATAGCTGGTTGTGCTGGTCCACGGGTCGTTTCAGGCCGATTTTCCTCTTAACGGCTTTGCGGTGCCCGGCGTGGTCACGGCCTGCAAGGCCCGACAGGGCTCCAGTGCCTAAAGGGCCGTCACGCCCCCTGCAGCGCCCTCTTGTCTGCAGCGCCCTGCCCCGCGCACCACGCCACGCCCATCGGGCATCGTACGGTGCCCCCCAAATGCACAACAGGCCCGAAGGCCTGCTGTGTGGTGGGCGCTAGCCGCGCGGTGGCAGCCGTTCAGCCGCCCACCAGATCGCGCACCTGCTGCAGCGCGGCCGGATCTTCCATGGTGGTCAGGTCGCCGGGGTCGCGCTTTTCGGCCACAGCCTGCAGGGCACGGCGCAACAGCTTGCCGCTGCGCGTCTTGGGCAGCACCGTCACGAAGAACACGCGTGAGGGTCGGGCCACCGCGCCGAGTTGCGCGTTCACCAGCTTCATGACCTCGCCTTCGAGCTTGAGGCGCGCGGCATCGTCGGTCAGACCCGAGGCGTCCTTGGCCACGGCAAAGGCCATGGCCACCTGGCCCTTGAGGCTGTCGGCCACGCCCACGACGGCCACTTCCGCCACGTTGGGGTGCGACGCGATGCTCTCCTCGATTTCGCGCGTGCCCAGGCGGTGGCCGGCCACGTTGATCACATCGTCGGTGCGGCCCAGGATGAAGTGGTAGCCGTCGGCGTCGCGGATGCCCCAGTCAAAGGTGCTGTAGATCAGCCGGCCGGGCACGCTCTTCCAGTAGGTGTTCACAAAGCGGGCGTCGTCGCGCCACACCGTCTGCATGCAGCCCGGGGGCAGCGGCCCCTCAATGGCCACCACGCCCTTCTGGTTTGCGCCGGTCAGTTCCTCGCCCGTGGCCTCGTCGATCAGCTTGACCTGGTAGCCATACATGGCCTTGCCCGGGCTGCCAAAGCGAGCCGACTGCTTCTCGACGCCGTTGGCCAGCGTGAGGATGGGCCAGCCGGTTTCGGTCTGCCAGTAGTTGTCGATGATGGGCACCTGCAGCGCACTGCTGATCCATTGCGCGGTGGGCTCGTCGAGCGGTTCGCCAGCCAGCCACAGGGCCTTGAGGCTTTTCACGTTGTACTTGGCGAGGTAGGCCGGATCCTGTTTTTTCAGTACGCGCACCGCTGTGGGGGCCGAGAACATGTGCGTGACGCGGTACTTCTCGACGATGCTCCACCAGATGCCCGCATCGGGCCGGATGGGCAGGCCCTCGTACATGATGGTGGCCATGCCTGCGATGAGAGGACCATAGACGATGTAGCTGTGGCCCACCACCCAGCCGATGTCGCTGGTGGCAAAAAAGGTCTGGCCTGCCTGTGCGTCAAAAATGTGGCGCATGCTGGCGGCCAGCGCCACGGCGTAGCCGCCGGTGTCGCGCTGCACGCCCTTGGGTTTGCCGGTGGTGCCGCTGGTGTAGAGCGTGTAGCTCGGATGGGTGGAATCGACCCACTCGCAGGGCACCTGGGCCGCCAGATGCTGCTCACGCAGCGCCGCCCAGTCGTGGTCGCGCCCGGCGTGCAGGTGCATGGCGGCCAGCCCACGGTTGACCAGCAGCACTGCCTGCGGCTTGTGGCGGGAGAGTTCGATGGCTTCGTCCAGCAGCGGCTTGTAGGGCACCACCTTGCCCCCGCGCGAACCCGCGTCGGCGCTCACCACCAGCACGGGTTCGGCGTCTTCGATGCGTGAGGCCAGCGAGCCCGAGGCAAAACCGCCAAACACCACCGAATGCAGCGCCCCGATGCGCGCACAGGCCAGCATGGCAAAGGCCGCCTCGGCAATCATGGGCATGTAGATCAGCACCCGGTCGCCCTTTTTGACGCCCAGGTGCTGCAGCACCGCGGCCATGCGCTGCACTTCGGTGTGCAACTCGGCAAAGCTGTAGCTGCGCTCGGCCTCGGTCTCGGTCGAGATGGCGATCAGCGCAGGCTGGTCACCCCGTGCGGCCACGTGGCGGTCTACCGCGTTGTGGCACAGGTTGGTGGTACCGCCCACAAACCATTTGGCAAACGGCGGGTTGTTGTAGTCGCAGATCTGCTGGGGCGGCGTATGCCAGTCGATCAGGCGGGCCTGCTCGTCCCAAAAGGCGTCGCGCTCTTCGATGGAGCGGCGGTAGAACTCGGCGTATGCGCTCATGGGGTGTCTCCTCGGGTCTCTCTCGCAGCCTGCCGTGCAAGCCTTTCAGAATTCATAATTATTCATCACGGGCTTGCTGCAAGCTGACGCTGGCAGTGCTGTGCGCGCCGGTCAACGCGCGCTGAAAGGCGACCAATGACCGCCCGGCCCGGCCGATGGACGGAGAGCGAACGGTCAAGCCTTGCCGTGCGAGCTGCGCGCAAGGCACAGGCCAAAGGCAGCGGCGCGGCGGTTGCAGCCTTCCGAACAGCAGCGGCGCCACTCGCCATCCTGTGTGAGCGCCCCGGGCAGACACGGGCCACGGACGCTCCCCAAGACCCACGCGGCACACAGAGCGTGGTCGCCCGCTCAGCGCTGCAGCATGGCGGCGATTTCGCGCGCAGACATCGATGTCTTGCTGGCCAGACTCCGTACTTCGCTGGCCACCACGGCAAAGCCACGGCCCGCTTCGCCCGCACGCGCCGCTTCGATGGCGGCATTGAGCGACAGCAGATTCGTCTGCATTGAAATCGCATTGATGGTGGACACGATGTCTGCAATGCGCTGCAGCATCTCCTTTTGATCGGTCTGGTCGTGGCCAAACACCACCAGACGCTCCACCACCGCATGCATGTTGCGCACCGGGCTGACCACCGCGTCGAGCACGAGGGATGCGCCGTCGGCCCGCGGAATCTGTATCTGAACCTGTTCTTGCTGTCCCTGCTGCAAGCGGTTCGAGACCTCCGGGGTCAACACCTGCGAGACCGCATGTGCAAGAGCCTGCCGGATCTCATCAAGTCCCTGGACCTGCATGCGCCGCAGCAGCGCCGGGCTTGCGGACATCGGCCTGCCCTGCAAATCGGTGTCGAACAGGCAGGTGGACTCGCCAATCGCCCGCAGGCGGACGTCGTACTCCAGCGAGGCCATCTTGGTGCGGGTGATGTTGGCCATGACGCACACACAACGCGGGGCCGATCCATCGGCACCTGCGACCGCATTGACCGTCAACGACACCCACAGCGGCTCGCCATCCGCGCGGTGCAACACGACCTCCGCTTCGAACGGCCGGCCAGCTGCCATGGCTTCGTCCAGGCGCTGGAGAGTGGCGCTGTCGGTCAATGGCCCCCGCACCACGTCCCAGGGGCGACGGCCTGCCAGGGATTCGCCTTGCACACCAAACATCCGCTCGAACCCGGGGTTCGCGTATTCAAGCAACCCGCTGGCGCTGGTGATCAGCACCGCGTTGTCGGTGCCGTTGGCCACCATCGACAGGCGCTGGTTCTGCTCACGTTGCAGCACCTGCTCCGTGACGTCTTTGACGAAGGCGGTGTAGATGATGCGGCCATCAAGACGCACTTTGGAGAGCGACAGCACACCCCAGAGGCTGCTGCCGTCCTTGCGCTCGATGCGGACTTCTCGGCTGGTGCCCACGATCTTGTCCTGCCCGGTCGAACGGTTGGCGTCCACGTAGCGGTCATGGTGCGACTGAATCGCGTGGGGCACCAGCATCTTGACGTTGCGCCCGATCACCTCGCTGCGCGCGTACCCCCACAGTCTTTCGGCTGCCGCGTTGAAGGCCGTGACACAGTTGTTCTCATCAATCGTGACCACGGCATCAATCGCCTGCTCCAGGGTCTGGGTCACCATCTCCCGGGCTTCGCGTTCGGCGCTGATGTCGCGCACGATCGCGGTGTATCCGGTTCGCCCCCACAGACGCGTCTGATTCAGCGCCAAGGACACCCAGATGCGCTGTCCGCCCTTGGTGTGCAACTGCACTTCCCGGAACGTGCCCACAATGCGGTTCTGCCCGGTACTGCGATGGCGGTTCACATAGCCATCGTGGTGCTCGCGATGCTCCATCGGCACGAGCATGCGCACGTTGTGTCCGAGCACTTCGTCCGGCGTGTAGCCCCACAGGCGCTCAGCCGCCGCGTTGTAGAAGGTGACCCGGTTGCGATGGTCGATGCACACCACCGCATCGATGGACTGGCGCAGCGCCTCCAGGGCCCGCGCACCGCTGAATGTTTGCAGCCACATCCTCGCCTCCTGGCGTTGAACATGACTCGCAAATTTATCGATTTACAAAAACCCTAGCGAACGACTGGCTACACGACTTCTGTTCGGGAAAACGCTCCTTTTAAAACCAGATGAAAGCGTTATCGACGTCATTTGGCGCTTCGATCACTCCACGATCCAAACCCTAAAATCATCACTTTAATCATTGATATCAATTATTTGACGAGCGCAAGCACGTCCTTGAAGGCCGGGTGCTCGCACGAGCGCATCCATTCGAACAGCACCATTTCGGTGGTCACCAGCTCTGCACCGGCACCGGCCAGGCGGTCAAAGGCCGCGTCGCGGTTGCGTTCGGTGCGCGACCCACAGGCGTCGGTCACAACCCAGACCTCGAACTCGTCCTCCAGCAAATCGAGCGCCGTCTGCAGCAGGCACACATGGGCTTCGCAGCCTGCGATGACGATGGCGCCGCGCTCGTTTTGTGGCTGGGCAGGCTTTTGCAGGTGGCGTGGCAGGCTGCGGGCGTTGCCGCCCTGGGGCTTGGCCGGAGGGCGCAGCCATTCGGCCAGGCCTTCTTCCACCGCGCTGAAATGCATCTTGGCCAGGGTCTTGCGGCAGACGGCGCGCACTGCGGCGTCGTTGGGCCCGAGGCGCGAAGGGTTCTGCTCGGTGCCCCACACCGGCACGTCGAGCCACTGGGCACCCGCAGCCAGCTTGCGCGCGTTGGCCAGCACCTCGGCCCCGCCCTGAATGGCTGGCATCAGGCGTTCCTGGTAATCGACCAGCACGAGTTGGGATTCAGAGGCGTCGAGCAGCATGGCAGATCCGGCAAAAGCGTTCGTTCAAAGCCTGCGATTGTCGCAGGGCCGGCCAGGGCAGCCGCTCAAGCCGCGCCGATGGAGCGCAGCGCGGCGGCCAGGTCGGGGGCCATGTTCACGGCGTTGCTCCCGTGCGGCACGCAGTCGGTGCTCCAGAGCGTACCGATGCCCGACTGCTGCAACTGCGCCCAGGCGTCACCCCCCATCAACGCATGGGTGACGGCCACATCCACCGAGGTGGCCCCAGCCTGGCGCAGCAGACGGGCGGCCAGCGCCAGTGTGCGGCCGGTACTGGCCATGTCGTCCAGCAGCACCACCGGGCGTCCCTGCACGGCCACGCCGGGCGGCAGCGCGATGCGCACCTCGCGGTCGCCCAGACGCTCTTTGGTGCACACGGCGTGTGCCAGCCCCGCCGCTGCCGCGGCCTGCGCCACCCACTGGGCCGATTCACCATCGGGCCCCACCAGCACACAGCCCGGGCGCTGGGCCGCTGCCAGCCGGCCCAGCGCGGGCGCGGCGCTGACCACCACGGCCTGGGCCAGTGGCAATGCCTCGCCCAGCGTGGCTACGCGGTGCAGGTGTGGGTCGACGGTGATGGCGGCGTCGAACAGCTCGGCCAGCCAGGCGCCCACAATGCGCTGGCTCACGGCCTGGCCGGGCTCAAAGGCCATGTCCTGCCGCATGTAGGCCAGGTACGGCGCCACCAGTGTGAGGTGCTGCACGCCCAGGCTGCGCGCGGTGCGTGCAGCCAGCAGCAGCTCGATGAGCTTTTCGTTGGGGGTGTGCAGGCTGCGCAGCAGCACGGCGCGCGCGGGCAGATGGCCCGCGGCATCCAGCGGCAGCCGAATGCGCCATTCGCCGTCAGGAAAGCGGTGGCGCTCGATGGCCCGGGCCGTGAGCCCGGCCGCGTCGGCCAGCCGCTGGGCGGGCGCGGCCTCGTCGTCAAAGTACAGCAGCCAGGGGGCGGCAGCGGGCATGCTCAGAACTCCACAAACACATGCGGCACGTCGGCTGCCTCGCCCAGCCGGTAGGCGTTGTCTCGGGCACAGGCCTGGCGGGCAAATTCGAGGTCGGCCGGATATTCAGCGTGCACGCGGTACAGCAGGTCGCCAGCGGCCACGGCGTCGCCCAGCTTGCGGCACAGATCCACGCCTGCGCCCTGTACCTTGGGCGCACCGGCCAGTCGCGCGATGCGTGCGATCTGGTAGTTGTCGATGCCCGCCACGGTGCCCGCCGTCTGAGCCCGCACCTCCAGCACCAGCCGCCCGAGCTTGGGGGCGCGGTGGTCAAACCCCCGCGCCCCTTGGGCCGCAATCAGGGCGTTCATGCTGGCCAGCGCCCGGCCGGAGTCCAGGATGTCCCGCGCAATCGCATAACCATCGCCGCCGCGCACGTCGGGGTGGCATTCGAGCAGGCGGCCCGCCAGGCGCAGGGCTTTCTGGCGCAGGTCCTGCGGGGCGTGGGGGTCGTTTTCCAGCACCTGCATCACGTCACGCGCCTCCAGCACTGGCCCCACGCCCCGGCCGATGGGCTGGCGGCCGTCGGTGATCACCACGTCCAGCGCCAGGCCCATGCGGCGCGCCACATACTCAAACAAACGGCGCAGGCGCTGGGCGTCGGGCATGGAGCGCACCTTGGCCGTGGGGCCAATCGGAATGTCGAGTACCAGATGCGTGGCCCCGGCCGCCACTTTCTTGGACAGGATGGACGCCACCATCTGCCCCGGCGAGTCAATCGAGAGCGGCCGCTCCACCGAAATGAGCACGTCGTCGGCTGGCGACAACGCCGCCGTGCCGCCCCAGGCCAGACAGGCGCGGTGCTCGCGCACGATGTCGGACAGGCGATCCAGCGGCAGCTCCACATTGGCCAGCACCTCCATGGTGTCGGCCGTACCGGCGGGCGAAGTGATGGCGCGCGACGAGGTTTTGGGACACAACAGGCCGTGCGCTGCCACGATGGGCACCACCAGCATGGTCGTGCGGTTACCCGGAATCCCGCCGATGCAGTGCTTGTCCACCACCAGCGGCTCGTGCCAGTTCAGGCGCTGGCCGGTCTTCACCATCGCGTCGGACAGGAAGAACACCTCCTCGCGGTCCAGTTCCTCGCGGTGACAGGCGACCACAAACGCGGTGAGCTCGATCTTGGAGTACCGGTGCCCGGCCACGTCGCGGATGATGGCAAGAAAGTCGTCCTGCCGCAGCCGCTCTCCGGCCAGCTTGCGAAACAGCGCGTGCATCGAGGCGGGCGGCTCGGCCTGCGAAACGGCCACGTGGTAGCCGTCTTCCACCCCCAGCAGCGCAAAGGCCTGCTCCGACAGGCCCAGTTCGTCGCAGCCTACGATGGCGGTGTCGTCCACGACGTTCACCGTGGCCAGCACCCGGTTGCCGTTGGCCCGCACCTCCACCTTGGACAGTGCCTGAAAGCCCTCGGCCCGGTACACCGCGCAGTCGCGGTGCAGGTAGGCCACGTTTTCGCGCCAGGTGTCGATGGCCACCCGCCGCACGCGGAGGCGATGCGGTGGGGCTGTTGCATCGGCGGATGCAGGCGGCACAGCCGCCCCGGATGGAGATGGCTCGGTCAACTCGGGCATGGCAGCCACGGTACACCCAAACCACGGCGCAACGGCTTGACCTCCATCAAGAGCCTTCGCCGTTCACCAGCCGCTGCAACTTGCCCTGTGGGCTGTCAGTCAGCAGATACACCCAGCCATCCGGCCCCTGGCGTACATCGCGAATACGCTCGCCCGGGCGTGCGGGCAGCACCCGTTCTTCCCGCACCAGGCGAGTGCCGTCCCACTGAAGGCGGTGCAGACTGCCGAACTTGAGCGACCCTACCAGCAGGCTGCCCTTCCAGCTGGCCGCGTAACGCTCACCAGACACCCACACCATGCCCGAGGGCGCAATGGACGGCGTCCACTGGTGCAGCGGGGGCTCCAGCCCGGCACGCTGGCTGCCCTGACCGATGCGGCCGCCTCCGTATTCCTCGCCAAACGTCACCAGCGGCCAGCCGTAGTTGCGGCCGGGCTCAGGGCGGTTGACCTCATCACCGCCCTGCGGTCCGTGCTCGTGCATCCACAGCCGCCCGTCGGGGCCGAGCGCAGCACCCTGGGGGTTGCGGTGGCCCAGGCTCCAGATCTCTGGCAGCGCACCGGCCTGACCGCGGAAGGGGTTGTCGGCGGGCACGCTGCCGTCGGGCGCGATGCGCACAATCTTGCCGTGGTGGTTGTCCAGGCGCTGGGCGTTGTCGCGGTACTGGTAACGCTCGCCCAAGGCCAGCCACAACAGGCCACCGGGGGCCTGCACGATGCGACAGCCGAAATGCAGTCCGCCGGGCACCTTAGGCACCTGGCGGAAGACCACCCGCACTTGCTCCAGCCGCTGCAGGTTGTCCGACAGGCGCGCGCTGGCGAGTGCCGTTCCGTTGGCAGACCCTGCAGGATCCGGCTCGGCAAAACAAAAGAACAGACGGCGGTTGCGCTCGAAGTCAACGTCCAGGGCCACGTCGAGCAAGCCACCCTGCCCTGCCGCCGCAACGGCGGGCAGACCCGCCACCGGCTCGCGCAGGCGGCCGTCCGGCTCCACCACCCGCAGCCGGCCCGGGCGCTCGGTCACCAAAAAACGCCCGCCGGGCAAAAACGCCAGCGACCACGGGTGCTCCAATCCCTGAGCCACCGTCTGCAGGCGCACCGGAGCAGCGACGGAGCCCTCCCGCTCCTGCGCCAGGGCTACAGCGCTCATGAGGGCTCCCACCAAGGCTGCCGTCACGCGCACGCGCTGCGCGGCTTGCCGGCGGCGCCTCCGTGAACCTGCTTGATCATTCACCGCTTGCATGTTGTGCTCCATCGTTGCCAGACACATCGCAGGCATTGCGCCCGGCGCGCGGGCGTTTTGACGGCTCGCCTGACCTGCGTCATCCCCGCGGGCCCATGTTACAGACGCGACCGTCATCCGTGGTACGCTCCGCCCCCATGTCCCGTTGGTTCATCGCCCTACTCCTGGCTGCCGCGTCTGCGGCGCAGGCCGCCCCGGCTTCGGGCACCGGTGACGACATGGAAAAGCTGCTGGCCGACAAGGGCCTGATTTCGCAGCTTCAGGACATGCGCAACAGCGTGACCGACCGGGCTACCACCGTGGCCCATCAGGCATCGGACCTTGTGGTGCATGCGATGGGCTTTCTCGGAGTGCCCTACCGCCGCGGCGGCAACAGCGTGGAAACCGGCTTTGACTGCAGCGGTTTTGTGCGCGCCATTTACGAACAGACGGTGGGCCTCGTGCTGCCGCGCCGGGCCGATCAGCAGGCAGCCTCCACCCAGGTGATCGATCGCAAGGAATTGCAGCCGGGCGATCTGGTGTTCTTCAACACCATGCGCCGCACCTTCTCCCACGTGGGCATCTATGTGGGCGACCACAAATTCATTCACTCGCCCCGCAGCGGCGGCGAAGTGCGCGTGGAAGACATGCGCACGCCCTACTGGCAGCGGCGCTTTGACGGTGCGCGACGCGTGACGGCCGAAGCCGGATCGGCCGCCCCGGCCGCGCAGTAAGCCCTTGCGGCCCCTGCAGCCACCCGGCCCTGCGCCGGGTTTTTTGTTGCGAGGCGCAGCCCACGCAGCACCCCGTCGACAGCCTGCGCGCCAACTGGGCGTCGCCGCGCAGCACGCGCTGCGGCAAAGGTGCAAGGCCTATGCTCCGACTCCTTTGCAGACCGGTGGGGCCCTCTCGGCATCCGGCGGACACGGTCCAGGTTTCACAAAGGCGTGTGTGCGGAGCGGAATTACCACCCGGGCGTACCATGCCTCCATGCGCACCGCCCTTGATTACGCCGAAGGCGACCTGGATCTGATCGCAGCCATCCGCCGATCGCGCCGGCTGCTGCACCGCCGTGCCCTGGTGGCGGCGGCTGCCAGCACCGTGCCGGTACCCGGCCTCGACTGGGCGGTCGACGCGGCCCTGCTGTCCCGATTGATTCCCCAAATCAACGCCGAGTTTGGCCTGACCCCAGAGCAAATCGACCGCCTGGACCCTAAGCGGCGCGAGCAGGTGCAAAAAGCCGTGGCTCTGGTCGGATCGAGCCTGATCGGCAAATTCATCACCAAAGAGCTGGTGCTGCGCGCAGCCCAGGCTGTGGGTGTGCGGCTGTCGGCCAAACAGGCTGCCAAATACGTGCCGCTGGCCGGCCAAGCGGTGGCGGCGACGCTGGGCTATGCCACCTTGCGATGGCTAGGCGAGCAGCACCTGTGCGACTGCGTGCGCGTGGCCAAGGCGGCCGCCCTGCTGCCACCGGCGGCAGACAGCGGCGACGCTGAGATGGTGCCCAGCCCACGTCCTTGACCCGCTGCTGGCCGCTTGCGCCTGCTGTGCCGCGCCATGGCCCCGCGGGGCCAAGCTGGCTCCCGCACCTGCGCCATCGGCGTGCAGTGTGTTTGACGCCACAGCCTCACACCCCAGCAAGCGCATCGTCGGCAAGGCCTCAGACCTGCGCTGGATCCAAATGCCCGAGGGTCTGCGGCAGACCATGGGCATCAACGCTATGCTTTTGATAGCTGCCCATCCATTCTCGATAAGCACAAGCAACCATTTTCACTATAGGCAATTGGTTTCTTGACAAAAGCCCAGCGACGCAGCAGGGCACGCGATCCGCCCCCTCCGGCCGCAGCCTGTCATGGCCAGCCCCAAGCTGTCCCCAAAGGGCCTTGCGCAAACAGGTGCCTCTGGCGTGTACTCCGACGACCGGCAGCGAAGTCCGCACGAGACGCAATGCGCCGAGGGCCTGGGCGAACGGGCTGCGCACCGGAGACAACATGGAGGGACGATGGGTCTGACAGGCAGGGGGGACGCCCCGGACTCATGCGAAAAGGCAGGATATGGGCTGGTTTGACACAGCCACCGCGCTCTTTGTCTTGGGGCTGTTGTACGTCATTGCACCGCTGTTGACCTGGGCGGTGCTGGCGCGCCAGCGCAGCCGGGCGGTGGCCCTGTGGTGCAGCGGCGGCCTGCTGTTCGCTGTCGCGACCCTGCTGGCCTCTTTGGGTCGGCAAATGCCCGATTGGTCCACCATCGTACTGACGGTGTCGCTGACGTCCGCGTCCTGCCTACTGCGCATTCAGGCGCTGCGACTGGATCTGGGTCGGCCTCTTCACTGGGGGCTGCCGGCGGTCATCTGGGCTGGCATGACGGCGTTCACCGCGGTCACCCACTATGTGCTGGAGCAGTATGTGCTGCGCTCCCTGGTCAACGCCGTGCTGTTGTGCGTCTTGTTTGGGTGGATGGCCCTCACCGCGCACCGCATCGGCCGACAGGAACACAGCCGCAATGCCCGTGTGCTGGGGGGCGTCTATGGCCTCGTGGCTCTGGGCATGGCCTTGCGTGCGCTGGACATTGGCTTGCACCCTTATGGAAACCCGTACCCGTTGGCCATGTCGGGCTCTACCACGGTGTTGGCCCTGACCGGATTCGTCTCGGTTGTCGTTGGGCATTTTTGTTACCTGGGACTTGCGCTGGACCGCGCCCATCGGCGCGAGAAAAGGCTGGTGGCCGAGCAGGCTGCCCAAGAGGCCCAGCGTGCGCTGCACGCCCAGCTGGCCCACCTCGACCGTCAGCGCAGCATCGGTGAGATGTCCATGACGCTGGCGCACGAGATCAGCCAGCCTGTGGCGGCCGTGCTCACCAACGCCCAAACCGGGCTGCGGGGCATCGAGCAGGACAAGCTGGGCACCGAAGACCTGACCATGTTGCTCACCCAGATCGAGACGAGCGCGCGCCATGCCAGCCGCATCGTCGAACGCGTGCGCGACTTCATCAAGCCATCGACCACCAGCATGGAGGTGCTGGACATCGGGGAGCTGGTGCGCGAAGTGTGGGGCCTGGTCTCCAGCGACCTGCGGCGTCTGGGCATTCAATGGCACGAGCAGCCGGCCCCTGATCCGGTGCGCGTACGGGGCGACGCCCTGCAACTCGCGCAGGTACTGCTCAACGGCTTGCGCAACGCCATCGACGCGGTGTCCGAGGGCCCGCAGCGCGACATTGCGATGGCCTGGGGCCTGGAAGGTGACACAGCCTGGGTGCGCATTCAGGACTCGGGCTCGGGCCTGAGCCCCGACGCCCAGATCCGGATCATGGAACCGTTCTACACCACCAAGACAGAAGGGCTTGGCATGGGATACGCCATCTCTCGCACCATTGCCCAGCAGCACGGCGGGCAGCTGACGCTTGGCAATGACGCACACAACCGTCTGGGAGGCGCCACGTTGGAGCTGCGCTTGCCCGCCGTTTTGACAGGAGCCCAGGCATGAGCCCCACCCTTTCCCCGCGCCGAGTGGTCACCGTGGAAGACGAGGCCCTCGCGCAACGCTGTGCGCAAGGCCGCATCGTGCTGATCGACGACCACCCGGAAGTGCTGCGCTCCTTGCGCACGCTGCTCTGGATGGAGGGCTACGCCTGCGACGAATACCCGTCGGCTGTGGACTATCTGCAGTGGCGCGAACGGCAAGAGCCTGTGTTTCCGGGCCCGGTGTGCGTGCTGAGCGATGTGCGCATGCCCGATATGGACGGACTGGGTCTGCTGATGCTGATGCAGCAACACGCGGACACGCCGCTCATCCTGATGAGCGGTGCAAGCGGCATGCGCGATGCGATCCAGGGCTTTCGCCTCGGGGCGGTGGATTTCCTGCTCAAACCCGTCGAGATCTCTGAACTGCTCGGGGCCATTGCGCGCGCCCTGGCCCTGAGTACCGAACGCCAGCGTCACCGCGACCGCGATGGAGATCTGGCAGCGCGGCTGGCGAGTCTCAGCCCCCGCGAGCACTCGGTGGCCGAGCGCATCGTCCAGGGCCAGACCAACCAGCAGATTGCGGACGCGCTGGGCATCTCATTGCGCAGCGTGAAACGGGTACGGCAGGCGGCCAGTCAGAAGCTCGGGGCGAACTCGACCGCCGAACTCGTGTTGCGGTTCACGGGCAGCGCGGCCGCGGGTCGGCTGGTGGAGCCCTCTCGGAGTTGGCCCGATAGGGGCCTTGGCCCCGCAGTACCCACACGATAGGCTGCAGGCGCCTTGTCCTGGACAAGGCCGTCAATGGTTCAAGAACATCCCGCCGCTCCCCGACAGGGCGGGATTCACGGAAACAGGAGACACGTTGTGCGTTTTGAGACGATGAAGATTGCCCACCGGCTGGCCGTATTGATTGCCTGCCTGTGCACTTGGATGGTGGTAGTGGCCTACTTTGCCCTGGAGGGCATGCACCACAGCAACCAGGCACTCAACCGCGTGTACCAGGACCGGGTCGTACCGCTGCAGCAGATCAAGGCCGTGGCCGATGCCTATGCCGTCTTTATCGTTGATGCAGCGCACAAGGTGCGTGACGGCGCGTTCACGCCCGCCCAGGGGCGGGAGTCGATTGCCAAGGCGCGGCGGGATGCCCAGGCGCAGTGGCAAGCGTTTCTGGCCACCGATCTCACGCCACAGGAGAAATCCCTGGTGGAGAAATTCCAGCAGTTGCAAGCGAAGTCGGACGCGGCGATCGACCAGTTGGAGAAGATTCTCGTATCGGAGGAAAAGGTGGCCCTCGAACTGGCCGAGTTCGCGGCACGTACCATGTATCCAGCCTTGGACCCTCTGCAGGACGTGCTGGGCGCCCTCATCCAGCTGCAGCTGGACATCTCCAAAAAAGAATACTCAGACGCTGAGGAAGACTTTGAGCTCACCATGATGGGCGTGCTTGCGCTGCTCGGTGTAGCGCTTGCGGTGTCCGCAGGCATGGGCTACCTGATTGCCCGCAGCATCGTGCGCCAGCTGGGCACCGAGCCCGCCACCGCCGCCGCCCTGGCGCAGAGCGTTGCGCATGGCGATCTGACAGTGGCCATCGAGCTGCGCCCGGGCGACGAGACCAGCGTCATGGCCCAGCTCAAGCGCATGCAGCAGTCGCTGGTGGAAATGGTCTCCACCGTGCAC